>CAZVIK010000202.1:0-6999 GCA_964627045.1 uncultured Solibacteraceae bacterium
CCCGGCGGCGCCAGGGCCACATCGGCGAGCGTTGCGGTGCCGGTCGTCAGCAGCGGCCGGCCTTCCGGGTCAACCTCTTTCAGAACGGCGGCGGCCTCGCCGAGCAGCGCATAGAACTCGTTCACCGGACCGGCGAACTTGCCGCTGTAGTTTTCCGTTACCTGCTGGCCGAACACGTACCCGATGAGGTGCGGCTCTCCGCGAAAGCGCTCGGCGTAGGCGCGGAACGCCGCCAGTATTTCGTCGCGGCGGCCGGCGAGCGTGCGACCGGGATCGTACCAGGCATCCAGGGGGAACCCGGCCAGCCAGTGCAGACCCGTGGTCCCCAGCACGGCGGTGAATGCCGTGTCGCCATCGGGCAGGACCCGGAAGGTCCGGACGGCGTTCGCCCCGGTTGTGGCAATCAACGGCAAGTCGCGGGCGTAGACGCAAGGCGGCACGGGATCGGTGGGCTGCGCCCCGAGGGCGAGGGGGGCGTAGCCCACGCCTCTAAGCATCACCCTGTGGCCCTCGATGCGAAACCCTCCTTCCATGAGCCGGACGTCGCCGGCGAACAAAGCGCGAAGGTTGGTGCCGGGCGCCAAAATGAACAATGACAGGGCGGCCAGGCGTAGAGCCGGGTTATGCATAGGAGAAAAAGGTCTATGAATCTGAGTGTCTTCAGGGCCGCAAGCTTCTCAACCGGCTTCGATAAGAGCCAACATGAGGCAGTGGCGATTCGGGCTCGCGTTGTGCGTCCTGGCGGTGTCAGTTCTGACGGCGCAGACCGGACTGCGGCTCAAGGTCCCCCCCAGGCGCGGTCTGCCGCCTGCCACCGAAGCGCCCCGGGGCAGGGAATGGCTGAAGAGCTGGCATCCCGCCCGCGCGCACGTCCTGGCGACCATCGAGGCCGGCAGCGGGCTCGAAGCCATCAGCGCCCTTGAGGAACAGGACATACGGCTGGTCCAGTATGTGCCGGACCGGGGCTTCGTTCTTTCTGTCGCGCGCGATGCCGACCTCAACGCGCTGCGCGGTTGGAGGATGGAGCGGATCGCCCCGATGAGCAAGCTCAGTCCGGCCCTCCCAGAGGAGGCGCCCTCGGAGGAGGCAGCCGAAGCGCTCGTCGAATTCCATCCGGACGTCGAAGCCGAAACCCTGCGTGCGGTGGCGGCGGCCGGTGGACTTGCTGTCGTGGAACGTCCGGGCCTGCTGGGGAATCACCTCCTTGTGCGAGGCGAACCGGAAGCGCTGCGGCGGCTCGCCGAGTGGGACGAAGTCGCTTACATCTTCCCCGCGTCCGACGAAGTGCGCTCGGGCGAGCCGTTGGCGGCCTGTTCCGGCGCGTTGACCGAGCTTGGGACCGTTGGCCAGTACGTTGCCACCGTGGGCGACGGTTGGGACGGGCCCGGGAAGGGGAGCGCGCAACTGGGGTATTACTTCCAGAAGCTCGCCACAAGGCTGCCCGAAGCGGATGTCCGCGCCGAGATCCAGCGCGCCTTGGCCGAATGGGCCCGCGTGGCTGCCGTATCCTTCACGCCGGCCGCCTCCGCGGGGAGCGCCCGGACGGTGAACGTCCTGTTCGGAAGCGGCTATCATGGCGACCCCTACCCGTTCGACGGACCGGGCGGGGTGCTGGCGCATACGTTCTACCCGTCGCCGCCGAACCCGGAGTCGATCGCCGGCGACATGCATTTCGACGACGACGAAGAGTGGGTCACGGGAGCCGATACCACGGCGCGGTCGGTGGACGCCTACTCGGTCGCCTTGCACGAACTGGGCCATGCACTCGGGTTGGGCCACTCCGACGTTCCCGGCTCGGTCATGTATCCCTATTACCGCCGCGCGACGACCCTGACCCAGACCGACATTACCGCGATTCTCGGCCTCTATGCAGCGGCCTCCGCCTCCGGGAATCCGCCGGCCGCCATGCCGCTCGCGCTCGCGATCCAATCGCCTTCCGCCTTTCCCGTGACCACGCAGGCATCGTCGCTGGCCTTCGCCGGCGAGGTCACGGGCGGGACCGGAGACGTCTCGGTTACCTGGGCGAGCGACCGTACCGGCGCCGGCGTGGCCGCCGGAGGCCGGAACTGGGTCGTCCCCAGCCTGCCGTTGCAAGTGGGCGCCAACACCATCACGATCACGGCCCTGGACGGCGCTTCGGCGCGGGCCACCCGCACCGTGTCGGTAACCCGGCAGGCCGCGGCGTCGCCGCCCGCGATCAGCATCGCCTCACCCACCAGCGCCTCCACCTACTCGACCAGCGCGGCGAGCGTCACGGTGTCCGGCTCCGCTTCTTCTTCCAGTGGAATCACGCGGGTGCAGTGGACCAACTCGCGGGGCGGCAGCGGCACGGCCGCCGGGACGCTGCAATGGTCGGCCGGGTCCATTTCGTTGCAGCCGGGAGAGAACTCGCTCACGTTCACGGCGACCGACGCGGCCGGGGCCACGGCGTCGAAAACGCTGAACGTGACTCGCACGGCCTCCACCGACACCGTGGCGCCCACGCTCAAGATCACCTCGCCCTCGTCGGCTTCCGTACTCACGTCGGCGGCGGCGATTACCATCTCCGGCACCGCCACCGACAGCGGCGGGGTCGCCTCGGTCGCCTGGTCCACATCGTCGGGCGCGTCGGGCACGGCCTCCGGGACCTCCTACTGGACCATTGCGAACTTGCCGCTGCTAACAGGCTCCAATGTCGTGATTGTGCGCGCCTATGACACGGCCGGCAATTCGAGTTGGCGTTCGGTGACAGTCGTGCGCCGGTAGCGGGCCGCTTCGCCGCACTACACTGAAGAGGAAGTCCTTGAGCTTCCTTGGAGGTGTTCGATGGCGGCAGCGCGGCCGGTGGCCGTGATTACTGGAGCGTCCAGCGGGCTCGGCGCGGCCTTCGCGCGCGCGCTGGCGGCGCGCGGCTACGACCTGATTCTGGCCGCCCGGCGCCGGGACCGGCTCGAACTGCTGGCCGCGGAGACCGCTTCGGCGCACGGCGTCCAGGCCGAGGCGCTGCCGGTGGACTTGTCCGAAGAGGCCGGCGTTGCGCAAGTCGAGGCGAAGATCGCCGTGACGCCCGGTCTCGACCTCGTCGTCAACAATGCCGGCTTCGGCTCACGCGGACGGTTCTGGGAGGCCGACGACGGCACGCAGGACCGGATGTACCGCGTCCACGTCCTGGCGACCATGCGCCTGACCCGTGCCGCGCTGCGGGTGATGATTCCACGCGACCGCGGCTCGGTCATCAACGTCTCCTCGGTGGCGGGCTTCGCCGCCAGCCCCGGCGGGGCCAGTTACGCTTCGACGAAAGCCTGGATGAATGTCTTTACCGAGTCGCTGGCGCTGGAGTTGGACTCGCTCGGCTCTCGCGTGCGCGTGCAGGCGCTGTGTCCGGGCTTCACGTTCACCGAGTTCCACGACGTCATCGGTTGGGACCGCAACAGGATCCCGCGCAGTTGGTGGATGAAGGCCGAGGATGTGGTCGATGCTTCCTTGCGCGGCCTGGAGCGCGGGCGGATCTACGTGATCCCCGGCTGGCGGTACCGCGCGCTGGTGGCTTTGGCCGGAGTGGTTCCCAGCGGGTGGCGGCGCGCCGTGAGCCGGGTCTACGCCAGGAGGACCAAGCGTGTCTGACCGGCGTCCGGTGGCACTCACAATTGCCGGCTCGGACCCCAGCGGCGGCGCGGGCATTCAGGCGGACCTGAAGACGTTTCACCAATTTGGCGTCTACGGGGAGGCCGTCGTCACCTTGGTCACGGTTCAGAACACGACGCGGGTCAGCCGCGTCGAATGCCTGGCGCACGATCTGGTCGCCGGGCAGATTCAGGCCGTGATCGAGGACATTCCGCCCGGGGCCGCCAAGACCGGGGCTCTGGGGAACGCCGCGATCGTCGAGGCCGTGGCGCGTGCGGCCGAAGGATTCGCGTTTCCCCTGGTTGTGGATCCGGTGATGATCAGCAAGCACGGCGCGCCGCTGCTCCCGCCGGAGGCGCAACGGATGCTTCGCGAGAGGCTGTTGCCGCGAGCGGCGCTTGTGACCCCCAACCTCCCGGAAGCCGAGGTCCTGGCGGGGTTCCCGGTGCGCGGGCCCGGCCAGATGCGGCGGGCGGCCGAGGCCATCGTGGCGCTCGGCGCCAAAGCCGTGCTCGTCAAGGGCGGCCACCTGGACGGTGCATCGACCGACCTGCTGCTGGCCGAGGGCGGCTGGTATGAGTATCCGGGCGAGCGGATCCAAACGCCGCACACCCACGGCACCGGGTGCACGCTTTCCGCCGCCATCACGGCCGCTCTGGCGCAGGGGAGTCCCCTTCCCGAGGCCGTGCGCCGGGCCAAGGGGTTCGTGCAGGAGGCCATCCGGACCGGCCCGGGCCTGGGACGCGGCTCCGGGCCTGTGAATCACTTCGCGCCGGTCTCTCCGGAGCAATAGAAAAGGCCGGATCTCGCCGATCCGGCCCAGGGAAAAACGCGGACTTGGAAAGCTAACGCGCCGCCAGCAACGCGCGCAGGTGCCGGGCGCGTTCCGGGGAACGCAATTGCCGGAGCGCCTTCGCCTCGATCTGGCGGATGCGCTCGCGCGTCACGTCGAACTCCTGCCCGATCTCTTCGAGCGTGTGCTCGCGTTCGCAACCGATGCCGAAGCGCAGGCGGATCACCTTCTCCTCCTTGGGAGAAAGCGTCTTGAGGATGTTGGCGGTTTCGTCCCGCACGTTGGTCTCGATCACCGTGTCGACCGGCGAGCCCACCCAGCGGTCTTCGATCAGGTCGCCCAGGGCGGATTCCCCGTCGCGGCCGACCGGTGTTTCGAGCGACACCGGGTCGCGCGAGATGGTCTTCAGCTTTTGGACCTTCTCGACGGGGATGTCCATGCGGCGGCTGATCTCGTCGTTGGTCGGGGCGCGGCCCAGTTCCTTCTCCAACTCACGGTTGGCGCGGAGGAACTTATTCATGCTCTCGTTCATGTGGACCGGAATGCGAATGGTCCGCGACTGGTCGGCGATCGCACGGGTGATGGCCTGGCGGATCCACCAGGTGGCGTAGGTCGAAAACTTGTATCCGCGCCGGTATTCGAACTTGTCGGCGGCGCGCATCAGGCCGATGTTGCCTTCCTGAATCAGGTCGAGCAGGTGCAGGCCGCGGTTGACGTATTTCTTCGCCACCGAGACCACCAGGCGAAGGTTCGCTTCCACCAGGTCTTTCTTGGCGCGTTCCGCCTCCAATTCCCCGTGGCGGATGACGGTGAGCGTGTGCCGCAGGTCCACCAGGGACGCTCCCGCAATCGCCTCGCGCTTGCGCATCTCCCGGCGCAGCTCCCGAACGCGGCTTTGCACGGCCGGACCCGAGCGCCCCTCGATCTTGCGTAGTTCCGACTCCAGGCAGGCGATCTCCTCCACCGCCTTCTCGATGCTCCTGGAGAACTCCTTCCAGTGGCACAGTGCGAACGGGATCCGGCGGATGGAAATCGAGGTCTCCACCTTGGAGCGCCGCAGTTTCCCGGTCCACCGGCGGTAGGGCTTTTTCGCGGACAGCGGCGTGGCCGCCAGCTTCCCCGTCAAGTGCTGCTGCTTTTTGAACGCGGCGATCACGCCCATGAACAACTGAGCCAGTTGCTCGCGGCGCTTCTCGTCGGCGGCGGTGCCTTCTTCGACATCGCCGATGTCCACCCAGTCGTCCAGTTCCTCGGCGCCCTTGCGGAGTTGCTCGGCCAAGTCGTTAACCGCCCGCTGGACCAGGGCAGACCGGGTGATCGCCTTCTGCATCCGCAACTTCCCGCGCTCCATGCGGCGGGCCAGGTCGACTTCGCCCTCCCGCGTGAGCAGGGGAACCGCGCCCATCTCCCGCAGATAGACCCGCACCGGGTCGTCGGTGTAGATCGACTCTTCCACCGGTGCGGCGCCCTGAAACTCGTCCCCTTCCTGCGCCTCCTCCGAATCGAAGAACTTGGCGTCCTCTTCGAAGGGCAGGTTCAGGTGTTCGGGCCGCTCAGCTGTGAAATGATCCTCAAAATGCTCCACTTAGGACGCACCTCGCAGTCCACAGGCACACCGCCATACGGGCGATTGCTCGGACTTGTCCGATATCCGCTTGAAATGCCGACAGTTCGGCACTCTCACTCTCGTAGGATTGGCCCCCGCGCCTGGGGCACCACTCGAATTATAGCACCAAACTCCCGTCTTTAGAAGCCTCATTCCATTAGACAGCGCAGCCGACCGCCCGGTTTCAGGGCGTCATGGGGGCAACCCACCCCCATTGTGAGTGGCCAAGGGCAGCCCCGTCTCTCACTTCCTCTTTTGCCGAATGAGGTTCTTCAGTTCTCCGAGAAACGCTTCGATGTCCTGGAAGTCTCTGTAAACAGAGGCGAAACGAACATACGCCACCTTGTCGAGGCTGCGCAGTTTTGCCATCAGAGACTCCCCTATTTCTGTCGTGCTAATCTCGCGTTCCGGGTTTTCGTACAACCGACTCTCGATCTCATCGACCGTTTCCGCCAGCTTGGTCATCGCAATCGGGCGCTTCTCGCAGGCCTTCAGCAACCCGGCCAGCACCTTCTGACGGTCGAACTTCTCGCGCCGCCCGTCCTTTTTGACGACCATGTAGGGAACTTCATCAATGCGCTCGTAGGACGTGAACCGGCGCCGGCACTTCAGGCATTGCCGCCGCCGGCGGATCGAATCGCCCTCCCGGCTTTCTCGGGAATCCACCACCCGGTCCTGCTTGTGCCCGCAAAACGGACAGTTCACACCGTGCACCCTTTCTCCATACCACGCAGCCTTTGCCAGCTAAGCCCTTCCCGAAACGCCAGAACGGCCCCCAGCGGCACCACCGTCACGAACGAGACAATCCAGATGACGAGCGCGAGCCCGGTGGCGGCCTCCAAAGGGATCTTGAAGATCTCAGTTAGCACGACGATCGCCACAACCTGCATGCCCCCGCCGATGCCCGGAATTTGAACCAAGCTCCCGAACGCTACAAAGCCAATCATTATCAACACATCGGAGAGGCGAAGCGCCTCCAAGGCTGGAAATGCCCGGA
>CAZVIK010000203.1:0-6903 GCA_964627045.1 uncultured Solibacteraceae bacterium
CGGAGGGCTGCGCCGCGGCCGCGGCGGGCGGGGAAGCCGGAGCCTGCGCCAACAGGGTAACGGCCGAGGCCAACGCAACAAGAAGGGCTTTCATTCGGACGAGTCCTCGCGTGGAATCAGTCCGATTTTAGCACGCGCCGGGCGCGCTACCGCGCGACCTCGGACCTGGGTTCACTTCGCTTCACTTGCGCGCGGCGGCGGCCGGTGGCAAGGTTGCCGGCAGCCTTCTGGCGGCCGGCGTCGGTCACCTGGATGTTGTTGACGACGCGTTTGGCGCCCGCCGACTTGGCCATTCGCGTGGCGGCGCCTTTGCGCTGCGGGACGTCGGTCTTGCCTTCCAGGGTGGCGATTCCGCCCTGCACGCGAACCGTGAAGCCGTCGGCGGCGGCTTTGGACCGGGCGAAGCGCTGCCGGATGGCAGCTTCAATCGCGGCATCCGGCGACGGGGGCTTGGCCGGCGGGCGAACCTGAGTCTGCGGCCAGGCGGCCCAGCTCATCAGCAGCGCCGCGGCCAGCGCCATCAACTGTTGTCGGTGTGTCAAATCGTGCTCCTGAAAGGTAGTGGCGCGAGCGGCGGCAATTCGCAGCCGGCGTGAGCCGACTTTCCCGCGTCCGGCCCGGCCGAGATCGCCGGAGACGGCGCGCCCGCCGACGCGAGCAGGCATGTGGCCTCATTCGCGCCGGGTTTGTGGACCCGAAGCGTGGCGCGAAGGACCGGCGGGCGGCGTTGCGCGCGGTTCAGCGCCGCGGTTGCCTCCAGGAGGACCAGGCCGCCGAGCCCGAGGAAGTCGTCACGGGCGAACAGGCGCCGCAACTCTCTGTTCAGGGTACCGGAGAATTCGCCAGCCAGAGCGAAGAATCGCCGGTTGGCCGTATTGGGATTGGAATCGCGCGCCCGCCGAAACCCCTGGCAGGCGTGGCCCAGACAGGTGAACGCATGGACCAGTTGCGATTCGATGGCCAGGATGGCGCGCAGGTGCCTCGGGCGGCGTACCACCGAGGCCAGGACGGACGGCGCATTCTCGGGCGCGAACACGGCGGCCGCCTCCGCGCATCCGGCCGCCGCAAGCCAGGTTCGGATTGCCGGGAACTTGCGGCGCAACGGATGCGCTACCGGGAGGAAGAAGGTGGCTGCCCAGGATTCGCTCGCAAGGTCCTGCGTCAGTTCGAACTTCGGCCTGCCGTGAAAGGGGCGGCTCGCGGAGTAGACGGCCAGCGGAACGAGCACGGTCTCGATGTCCCACCGCTCGGGATCGGAAAAGCAAATGTAGGGCAGCCAGCGGCGCAGGGCTTGTTGGATCGCGATCGAGACTCTCGAATACACAGGGAAGAACGATGGTCCGCACTCGCCGGGAAGGTCCCACCAGACCGCCGCCACGGAGCCGGGAATCGACAGATTCATCTCGGCATCCACGGTCTCTCCGGGCGCGCCCTCCGCCACGATCGCCGCAAGGTCCGAGCCGAGGCCGTAGCCCGACGCCAGTGGTGCAAGCAGAGAAGCCGCGGCCGCGGCAGGCAGCCTGCGCCGGTCAGTGTAAGACAGGGTGAAACCGCCGGCGTCGCCGGCGTCGACGCCCGGGCGCGTGGAGGCCAGCGCCAGCGTGATTTGAGTGGAATTTCGCGCGGCGGCGCGGCGGGCGGGATCGGCCGGACCCACAAACACGCGGCCAAGACCGTCTTCGGCGGCCTCCAGGGTGCCAGGATCGGCCGCCCGGTCCCGTTGCGACTTGCGATCCACAAATGGCAGATGCAATTCGACGGAGGTTTCGCGGCGTAGGGCCTCGGTAAGCCGGGTGGGACGCGATTCGCACCCGGTGGGAAGTTCCTCGCCGAGCCAGGAATAGTCTCCTGCCAGAGCCCGCCGGAACAGCGCGAGTCCAGCTTCGGCAAAGGGGAACGAGCAATCCGAGAGGGGATCGGCTTCTCCGGCCGAGTTGGCGATCTCGCTCAATCCCTCGCCGCGGATGGCTCCCGCCGCACTCGCCGTATGCCAGAGAACCGTCCGCCGAATGTCTTGAAGGTTCGGGGTGGCGTCAAGGCCGGGAGGCAACAGGATGGTACTGAGCGTCCGATCTGCATCCGGTGAGGGGGCGGCCTCGGTTGCGGCACATACGGTGACGGCGACGGGCCGGCGCCCGGCGTCGTCGAGAGATCGTAACAGGCGGAGGCGCAGCCGGCCCCGGCCGTCCAGCGAAACCTCGTGGACGAGGCCCGCTGGTATCGAAAGCTCGTGCGCCGGTCGAAGGCAGGAGGGCACGCGTCGCCCGGCTTCGCCGAGCAGCCGGCCAAGTCCGGGCTCGCGCAGCCAGCTCAACGAATAGGCTACCGCGCCATCGAAGCGAAACGTGACCGGCGCGATGACCGGCACGCGGACCGGCAGCCGGGCGGGCAAGTCGTGCACGGAACGCAAAGCGACGGGATCGAACATCGGGTTCTCCGGGGGGGCGGGGTGCGGCGGGTCAACAAGTCTTTGCCGCTGATTGATTGTATGGAAGGGGCGCAAGAATTCCAGCGCTCCGCGCTAGGCGGACGCCGGGCGGTCCCAGTAACTCACTTCCGAATCAAAGGGTTGCGGCCGGAGGGGATTATTTCGCCGGTTTGTGACCGGCCGCCACGGTCCGCCGCGAGCGGAGGTAGTCGTTCATATCGCCGAGGGAGGCGAATAGGCCCACATAGCCGGGGGCCACCGCCGAGAGCCGCTTCCGGGCGCGCCGGAAATCGCGCTCGCGGAACAAGTCGGTTCGCGCCACCACGGCCGCGCCCATCGGCTGATACTCGTGGCGGCCTTCGCTCCAGGCGACCTCGTCCTCAATCCAAAGCGCAAAGCCCATCCCCTCCATCATATTCCGCAGCGCGGCGCTTGACATCCGGCATCAAATCACCTATTCTATAGTCAAGTATGGTAGATTCATCCCCGGAACGCATACGGATCTCGTTGAAGGCGCAGTAAGGGTTGAAGGCCATTTTCGACCTTACGACGCAGAAGCCGGACCGGCCCGTGCGGATTGCGGACATCGCGAGGCGCCAGCACATTCCCCAGAAGTTCTTGGAGACGATTCTGGCGGGATTAAAGCAGGGCGGTTTCGTGGAGTCCAGGCGCGGCGCGGAAGGCGGCTACCTTCTCGCACTTGCACCGGAGGCGATCACCGTGGGTGCGGTGGTCCGTTTCCTGGAAGGAGGCGCCAAGGGCCGTGGGAAGCGCCAGGGGGTGGACCCGTTCGCGGGTCTCTGGCGGAGGGTGGACGACGCCGTCGCGGGCGTGGTCGACAAGACGACCTTCGCGGAACTGGCGCGAGCCTGGCTGGAACACCAGAAGAGATACGTACCGAACTGGGATATCTGACGACTGGGAGAGGATCGTGATCTACAACGACAATTCTGTGAGTATCGGGCGCACGCCGCTGGTGCGTCTAAACCGCGTCACCGACGGGGCGGCGGCGACGGTGCTGGCCAAGATAGAAGGACGTAACCCGGCCTATTCGGTGAAGTGCAGGATCGGGGCGTCCATGATTTGGGATGCCGAAAAACGTGGCATTCTGGGACCCGGAAAAGAACTGATCGAGCCGACCAGCGGCAATACGGGGATTGCGCTGGCGTTTGTGGCCGCCGCCCGCGGCTGCCCGATCACGCTCACCATGCCGGAGAGCATGTCCATCGAGCGCCGCAAGGTCTTGAAGGCCCTTGGGGCGAAATTGATCCTCACCGAGGCGGCGGGTGGAATGGCCGGGGCGATCAAGACCGCCGAACAACTGGCGGCCTCCGAGCCGAACCGCTACGTGCTCTTGCAGCAATTCAAGAACCCGGCGAACCCGGAAATCCACTTCCAGACCACCGGCCCGGAGATTTGGGAAGACACCGGCGGCCGGGTGGACGTACTGGTTAGCGGCGTTGGCACCGGCGGAACCATCACTGGGATCTCCCGGTTCTTCAAGAAGGCTAAGGGCCAACCACTGCTTTCGGTCGCCGTGGAGCCTGCAGCGAGCCCGGTGATCACGCAAACCCGCAGCGGGCAACCGGTCAAACCGGCGCCGCACAAGATCCAGGGCATCGGCGCTGGCTTCATCCCCGACACGCTGGATCTGTCGCTGGTGGACCGTGTTGAGACCGTGGCGAACGAAGAGGCCATCGAGATGGCGCGCCGCCTGGCGCGGGAAGAGGGCATTCTGGCGGGGATCTCCTGCGGCGCCGCCGCGGCGGTAGCCGTGCGTCTGGCGAAGCTCCCGGAGTTCGCCGGCAAGACGATCATCGCCATACTCCCCGACTCCGGAGAGCGTTACCTGAGCACGGTGCTGTTCGAGGGGATGTTCGACGCGTAGCAGCCGTCTGCCGCACGCCGCCACAAAGACCTTTGCCCGGGGCGGGTGCGCGTTGGCCCGCCCTTACTCCGGCACCTGAAGAACGAACGTCGTTTCGTCTTTCTTCACCCGGCCAAGCTGTTCGCGGACCTTTCGCTCCTGCTCCGCGGGGTTCTCGGTCAAGCTGCGGATCCGCTCTTTGCGTTCCCGGATCTCTTGCTCCAGGTCCAGGTTTTTCTGTTGGAGCTCGCGGATCTGGCGGCGCTTCTCCATTACGCGCGGAATCCCTCCGGGCCCGAGGACGGAATACAGCAAAAAGCCCCCGGCCGCCAGCAGTCCTCCCGCGCTGAGAATACTGCGGAGCGACCTTATCGCCATAATTCAGCCCGAATAAAAAGCATCGCTACTCTCCTTTATAATCCGATTTGACTGCATTTGCCAAGGATTTTGGGAGAAGGAGCGCGATGACCGGCATGATTGTGGTGCTCACCACCTGTTCCAGCGAAGCCGAGGCCGCGAAAATCGCCCGCGAGCTGGTCGCCGCCGGGCTGGCGGCCTGCGTCAACATCAACGCCGGAGTGCGCAGCGTCTACCGTTGGCAAGGGGCCGTGGAGGAATCCGCCGAATGGCTGCTGATCGTCAAGACTCGCCGCGATCTCTTTGAAGAAGTCAGCAGGAAGATCGGAGAATTGCACAGCTATCAGGTCCCCGAGGCTGTAGCGATCGCCGTGGTGGACGCCGCGCCCGCTTACCTGGATTGGTGGAACTCCGCGCTGCGTCCAGCCGGATAGTTGCGCCGCGCCCGCGGCGTGTGGTGTCATGTCCGGCATGGAAGAAATCAACGGGGCCGCCTCGCCGCGCGGCCAGAAGCCGACGCGCACGCGCTATGGGGTGGTCGTTTTTTCCATTACCCTGGCTGTGCTCGCCTACATCGACCGCGCGTGCATCTCGATGGCGGCCCCCTTTATGCGCGAGGATTTGGGCCTGAGTGCGGTCGAAATGGGGTACGTGTTCTCGGCGTTCGCCCTGGCCTACGCGCTATTCGAGATTCCCGGCGGGTGGATGGGCGATTGGCTCGGTCCGAAGAAGGTGCTCATCCGTATCGTGCTGTGGTGGAGCGCCTTCACGGCGCTGACCGGAAAAGCCTGGAACCTGACTTCGCTGATCGTAATCCGCTTCCTGTTCGGCGCGGGCGAGGCCGGGTGCTTCCCCAACCTCACCAAGGCCATGACGATCTGGCTGCCACAGCGCGAAAAGGTGAAGGCGCAGGGAATTATGTGGGCTTTCGCCCGTTGGGGCGGGGCCTTCACGCCGCCGCTCATGATGATCGTGATCACCCAACTCAGTTGGCGTTGGGCGTTCGGCCTGTTCGGAGCGCTCGGCCTGGTCTGGTGCGCGTTCTTCGTGATCTCGTTCAAAGACAATCCGCGCGATCACAAGAAGGTCAACGCGGCCGAGTTGGCGCTGCTGGAAGGCTCCGAGAAGCTGACGCACGGCCATGCCAATGTGCCGTGGGGACGACTGGTAACCAGCCCGACGGTGTGGATGCTCTGGGCGCAGTACTTTCTGATTTCTTACCCGTTCTATTTCTACCTGACCTGGATGCCCACCTACCTGATCGAAGGCCGGCACATGGACGCGGCGCAGGCGTCGAAGTTCGCGGTGTTCCCCCTCTTATTTGCCGGTGCCGGGTCGCTGGTGTCGGGCCTGCTGTCCGACAAGGTCGCCAAGTGGACCGGAAGCGTGAGCCTGGCACGGCGCGCCCTGGGGCTGACCGGGTTTCTGGTGGCGGGATTGTTCATGTTGCTGCACATCCACTTGAACCACATCTGGCTGGCGATGCTGGCGATGGGATTTGCGACGTTCTTCCATGACGTGACCACGCCGGGCGCCTGGGGCGCCTGCATGGACGTGGGCGGGAAGTACGCCGGCACATTGTCGGGGTCGATGAACATGATGGGGAACTTCGGGTCGCTGGCTTCCCCGATCGCCATAGGGTACATCCTGAAGTTCACCAACAATAACTGGACCTTGTGCCTGTACAGCGTGGTGGCGGCGTATTTGCTCGGCACGTTGTGCTGGCCGTTGATGGATCCGGTGACTCCGCTCGAAGAGCGGCGCAAGGGCTGATTCTCGCGCGGCGTCCGGGGCCGCGGGACTGGTTGCGGGCGCGTTGCCGGGTGTGGTCTCATATCCGACATGGTTACCCCATTGGTTCCGGGTCTGGATCCCACGCAGAGACCGACCCACGCCCGTTATACGGTAGTCATTTTCGCTCTCCTTCTCGCGGTCCTCGCCTACATGGACCGCGTGTGTCTATCGATGGCGGCTCCCAGTGTCAGGCGCGACTTGGGGCTGGACCAGGTGCAGATGGGCTATGTGTTCTCGACGTTCGCGCTGGCCTACGCCCTGTTCGGCAGTCCCAGCGGCTGGCTCGGAGACCGGTTCGGCCCCAAGAAGATCCTGGTGTTTGCGGTGGTTTGGTGGTCCGTTTGCCTGGCGGCGACCGGCCTTGCCTGGAGCTTCGCGGCTCTCATTGTGATTCAATTGCTGTTCGGCGCGGGGGAGGCGGGTTGCTTTCCCAACCTGACAAAGGCCATCACGATCT
>CAZVIK010000204.1:0-2743 GCA_964627045.1 uncultured Solibacteraceae bacterium
TGAAGCGCAAAGTCAAGAAGATGGCCAAGGGCCAGCGGAAGCGCTAACAGCAGCCTTGCGGCGCGGGGCGCGGGGCACTCGGCGTTTCCCCGCCTTGCGCCCGCGTCCCTGCGCCCCATGTCTCAACTTCTGCGCACCAAGAGCATCGATGCTCTGATCGCGGCGTCCGAAGACCCGTCGCGGCGGTTGCGCAAGACGCTGGGGCCCTGGAGCCTCACCGGCCTCGGCATCGGCGCGGTGATCGGCGGGGGGATCTTCATCCTCACGGGCACAGCGGCGGCCGGCGAATCGCTGCGCGTCGAGTCCATTCTTCACGCACCGGTGCTGGACCTGTTGATGCACGGGGGCCGCGCGGTATCCACGCTGGGCCGGCCGGGTGCAGGACCGGCCATTTCGCTTTCGTTCCTGCTAACGGCCATCGCCTGCGGACTGGCGGCTCTCTGCTACGCGGAACTGGCGTCCATGATTCCGATCGCCGGCAGCGCCTACACCTATTCCTACGCGACTCTGGGCGAGATCTTCGCCTGGGTGATCGGCTGGGACCTCATCCTGGAGTACGCCGTCTCAAACATGGCGGTGGCAGTCGGCTTCTCGGCCTACTTCAACGACTTCCTGGAGGGGAGCTTGGGCCTGCGCCTGCCCCGGGTGCTCGCCGGGCCGATGATCGTCAATGGGGAGTACTCGGGAAGCTGGTTCAACCTGCCCGCCGCCGTGGTGCTCCTGATCCTCACGATGATCCTGGTGCGCGGCGTCCGCGAGAGCGCCGAGACCAACAACGTCATGGTCCTGGTGAAACTCGCGGCGATTTTCGTTTTCATCATCGGCGCGTCGCGCGCGGTGAAGACCGAGAACTGGCAGCCTTTCATGCCGAACGGCTTTCCGGGAGTCCTGACGGGCGCCGCCATCGTGTTCTTCGCCTACATCGGCTTCGATTCGGTCTCCACGGCGGCCGAGGAGTGCAAACGGCCGCAGCGCGACATGCCAATCGGCATCATCGCCACACTGGTCGTCTGTACGGTTCTGTACGTGGCCGTCGCGGCTGTGTTGACGGGGATCGCCGATTACCGCACGTTGAACAACGCTGCGCCGGTGGCCGGGGCCTTGAAGGCGCTCGGCTACGACAACATCCGTCGCTGGGTCAGCGTTGGCGCCATCCTGGGCATGGTCTCTTCCCTGCTGGTCTTTCAGTACGGGCAGGCGCGGGTCTGGTTTGCCATGTCGCGCGACGGCCTGCTGCCGAAGGCGTTCTCCAAGGTTCACCCCGTGCACAAGACGCCGCACATCAGCACGTGGGTGGCGGGGTTGGTGGTGGGGATTCCGGCCGGCGTCTGGGACATCGGGACCTTCGCGGACCTCTCGAACATCGGCACGCTGTTTGCCTTTGCCCTGGTTTCCGCCGCCGTCATCGTGCTGCGGAAGACACAGCCGGACCGCCCGCGGACCTTCCGTGTTCCGTTGGTGCCACTGCTACCGGCGGCCAGCATGGGCTGCTGTTTCGTCTTGATGCTCGGACTGCCGCTGGAGACGTGGCTGAGGTTCGTTGGGTGGCTCGCCATCGGCCTGGTAATCTACTTCGCCTTCGGGCGGAAGAACAGCACACTGGCCGCCCCGTAGGGTATTGCCGGTGGCGTACCCGGCGCGAATTCCGAACCGACTCGCCGGCCTGGGCATGGCGACGCCATGCCCCTACAGCCCGGTATACTTCCGCAGCACCTCGTAGAGCACCACACCCCCTGCCGTCGCCACGTTCAGCGAGTGTTTGCGGCCGAGCATGGGGATGCGCACGAAGGTGTCGCAGCGGGCGCTGAGTTCCGCGCGTAAGCCATCGACCTCGTGGCCGAAGACCAGGCACACGGGGAAGCGCGGCCGCCATTCGAACAGATCCACGGCGTGGACGGCGGTCTCAATGGCCGCGATTTCATACCCGGCGCCGCACAAGCGGTCCACGAAAGGCATCGGGTCCCAGGCGTATTCCCAGGGAACGGTTTCTTCGGCTCCCAGCGCCGTCTTGGTAAGTTCCTTCTTCGGCGGGTGCGCCGTTATCCCGCTCAGCAGCAACTTCTCCACCGCCGCTGCGTCCGCGGTGCGGAAAAATGCGCCGACGTTGTACATGCTGCGGACGTTGTCGAGCAACACGGTAACCGGCAGGCGGCGCAGTTCCGCATACTTCGCCGCGGCCAGTGTCGCCTGAAACGGAACACGGTCCATCGGATGCATTTTAGACGAAGGGAGGCACTGCGGCACGCCGGGCAGTTGCCATGGAACCCCCAAGAAACGCCAACGGGGCAGCCCGTAGACCGCCCCGTCAATCCCAATCCGCGCTATTCGACGTCGCGGGGTCTCTTTTTGCGGTTGCGTTTCCGGGCGAGGGCCGCTTTCACGCGCTTCTTCTCACCGGGCTTCAGGTAGTAAGAGTGGCGCTTGATTTCTTTGATGATGTCTTCCTGCTGGACCTTGCGCTTAAAGCGCCGCAGCGCGCTTTCCAGGGTTTCACCATCCATGATGGTTACTTCGGCCATGTCGTCTCACCCCCTCCCGTTCTGCTATAACTCAATCAGTGCTGTCCGGCGATCTCGATGGAAAGCGTTCTGGCGATTCTGCTGGCCGGCGGAGCGGGTGAGCGACTCTACCCGCTGACCAAAAACACCGCCAAGCCCGCCGTGCCATTCGGCGGGGCCTACCGCATCATCGACGTAACCCTCTCAAACTGCATCAATTCGCGGGTCCGACGAATTTTCTTCCT
>CAZVIK010000204.1:2753-6859 GCA_964627045.1 uncultured Solibacteraceae bacterium
GTACAAGGCGCTCGAACTCAACCGTCACATCCGCGAAGGGTGGCGGATTCTCTCGCCCGAACTCGGCGAGTTCATCGAACTGGTGCCGCCCATGAAACAAATGCGGGATGACTGGTACCTGGGCACCGCCGACGCCGTGTACCAGAACATCCCGAGCATCCAGGCCGAGGCGAGCGAGCACACCCTGATCCTGGCTGGCGATCACATCTACAAGATGGACTACGCCGACATGCTCGCCTGGCACATCTCTCGCCGCGCCGACGTCACCATCGCCACCATCCAAGTTCCCCCGAACCGCTGCTCGCAGCTCGGCGTGGCGCGCATCAGCAAGGATTCGCAGGTCCTGGGCTTCGAGGAAAAGCCCCAGCATGACGCCGCACCCCGCTCGCCATTCAACCCGGACATGGTGAGCGCGTCGATGGGGGTGTATATCTTCAGGACCGGCCTGCTCGTCCAGGCGCTCGCCGAGGACGCCTCCCGCCCGGCCTCCTCGCACGATTTCGGCCGGGACATCCTGCCGGCGTGGCTGACCCGCTGCCGCGTCATCGCCTACGACTTTCGCGACCTTAACAAGAAGTCCGTGTCCTACTGGCGCGACGTCGGCACCATCGACGCCTACTACGAAGCCAACATGGACCTGGTGTCGGTCACCCCGGAGTTCAACCTCTACGACCGGCAATGGCCGCTACGAACGCGCCAGTTGCAGTATCCGCCGGCGAAATTCGTCTTCGCCCAGGCGGGCCGCCGTATGGGGCAGGCGCTCGACTCCATCGTGTCGGCGGGGTGCATCGTCAGCGGCGGAAGGGTGGTCCAGAGCGTGTTGTCGCCCGGCGTCCGGGTGAACAGCTTCTGCGAGGTGGATCGCTCGATCCTGCTGCACGAGGCAGAGGCCGGCCGCCACTGCCGCATCCGCCGGGCGATCATCGACGCCGGAGTGAAACTGCCGGAAGGCGCCGTCGTGGGATACGATCTGGAGGCGGACCGTGCGCGTGGATGGCACGTCACCGAGGGCGGCATCGTGGTGGTCCCATCCGCCGTGGCGACATACGGTAACATAACAATTTAGTCCGATTCGCAATCCTCCAAAGGAGCCCTGTAGATGGAAATCGTCAAGATTCTCGGAAGGGAAATTTTAGATTCGCGCGGCAATCCGACCGTGGAAGCCGATGTTTGGCTGGCCGATGGGAGTTTCGGCCGCGCTGCGGTGCCGTCGGGAGCCTCGACCGGCGAGCACGAAGCCGTCGAACTGCGCGACGGCGACAAGGCGCGCTACCTCGGCAAGGGCACGCTCAAGGCCGTCAGCCACATCGCGGCCGAGTTGACGCCGGCCTTGCTCGGAATGGATGCCTTCTGCCAGGAAGAGATCGACAAGAAGATGATCGCCTTGGACGGCACATCGAACAAGGCGCGGCTGGGAGCCAATGCGATCCTGGCCGTTTCGATGGCCACGGCTCGCGCTGCGGCGCAGTCCTGCGACCAGCCTCTCTACCGCTATCTGGGCGGCGTCTCGGCCTCCATCCTGCCGGTTCCGATGATGAATATCCTGAACGGCGGCGCGCACGCCGATAACTGCGTGGATCCGCAGGAGTTCATGGTGGCGCCCTTCGGCGCTCCCTGCTTCTCCGAAGCGCTGCGCATGGGCGCGGAAGTGTTCCACAATCTGAAGTCCGTGCTGAAGAAGAAGGGCTACTCCACCGCGGTCGGCGACGAGGGCGGCTTCGCGCCAAACCTGAAGTCCAATGACGAAGCGCTGGAAGTGATCCTGGAAGCCATCGCCAAGGCCGGCTACAAGCCGGGCGTGGACATCGGCATCATGCTCGATCCGGCGGCCAGCGAGTTCTACGACGCGGAAAAGGGCAAGTATATCTTCAAGAAGTCAGACAAGAGCGAGCGGACCAGCGAGCAGATGGTCGAGTTCTGGGCCAACTGGGTGAAGCAGTATCCGATCTACTCCATCGAAGACGGGATGGCGGAAGACGACTGGAAGGGCTGGAAGCTGATGACTGACGTGCTCGGCAAGAAGATCCAGCTCGTCGGCGACGACGTGTTCGTGACCAACGTCGAGCGCCTGGGCCGGGGCATCCAGGAGGGAGTGGCCAACTCGATCTTGATCAAGGTGAACCAGATCGGAACGCTGACCGAAACGTTGGCCTCGATGCGGATGGCCGCCGATGCGGGTTACACCGCCGTGGTGTCGCACCGCTCGGGCGAGACCGAGGACGCCTTCATCGCCGACCTGGTGGTGGGTACCGGCGCCGGCCAGATCAAGACCGGCTCGGCCAGCCGCACCGACCGCATCTGCAAGTACAACCAGTTGCTCCGCATCGAGCAGGAACTCGGCGCGTCCGCCAAGTACGCGGGCCGCAAGGCATTCCGTCAATAGGGGGCTCCGCACAACATGTACAAGGTCGTACTTCTGAGACACGGCGAGAGCAAGTGGAACGAAGAGAACCGCTTCACCGGCTGGACCGACGTGGACCTTTCGCACAAGGGCCACACCGAGGCCAAGCACGCAGGCCTGGCCCTGAAGGAAGCGGGCTTCACTTTCGATCTGGCGTACACGTCGGTGCTGAAACGCGCCATCCGTACGTTGTGGTTGACCCTGGACGAACTGGACCTGATGTGGATTCCGGTGATCCGCGACTGGCGGCTCAATGAGAGGCACTACGGCGCCCTTCAAGGGCTGAACAAGGCCGAAACCGCGGCCAAGTTCGGCGAGGACCAGGTCAAGGTCTGGCGGCGAAGCTACGACGTCCCGCCGCCCGCACTGGACAAGAATGATCCTCGCTATCCCGGCAGCGATCCCCGCTACAAGGACTTGACCGCGAAAGAGCTTCCTCTCACCGAGTGCTTGAAAGACACCGTGGCCCGGTTCTTGCCCTGCTGGCATGAACGGATCGCTCCCGACATCCGCGCTGGGAAAAAGGTTCTGATCGTGGCGCATGGCAACAGCCTGAGGGCGCTGGTCAAGTACCTCGATAATGTCTCCGACCAGGACATCATCGGCCTCAACATCCCTACCGGGATGCCGCTTGTATACGAACTGGACGCGGAGTTGAAACCGTTCCGCAGTTACTACGTCGGCGATCCCGAGAAAGTGAAGGCCGCCATGGAGGCGGTGGCCGCGCAGGGCAAGGTCAAGAAGTAGCAAGTGCGCGTGGTTTTGATCTGACGAATTCGGCGGCGGGGTGACCGGTGGGCCGCAAGCCTCGGCCATCCCGCCCCGCCCCCCCCAGGTCCGCCCACCCCCCCTTTTTCCAACGTCCTCCCGATGCACCGCCGATCGCGTGACAGGCCGGCGGCCCGGGCGACGGTCCCGTGATCGTCCGGCATGCATCGTCCGGCGAATTGTCCAGTCCCGGGCCGCAGGCGTGCGCGGCTGCGTGGCCCGCCTCCGCGACGGGGCGCACTCAATTAAACCTATTTAATTGCGTTCCCGGACTTGAGATCGTGGGCTCTAAATGGCACGGGATGGCTGTACAATCATTGATGGCAAGTTGCATACAACAGTCGCGGATGAACGAGCCGGCACCCTGGATGGATTGGGTGTGCGGTAGGTTTTTTTGAAGCGTCTTGGGAAGGTTCCCGGCGCAGCGGGCGTGGGCTCGGTGACGCCGGTCGTGGAGGCGAAATCGTGAGATTGATGAGTCGAGTGGTGGTAGCATTTGCCTTGCTGGCGCTCCTGTCGGCAAGTGCGACTTTTTCTCAGCAAGCGGCAGCGCCGGCCAAGCCGGCGGCGGCCAAGCCGACGGGCCCCCGGGTCATTTCCCCGGAAGTCCTGCCGGACAAGAGAGTGACTTTCCGGCTGTATGCCCCGAAGTCCAGCACTGTGGTGCTGAACGGGAATTGGGACAACGGCCTTAACATCCCCATGACCAAGGATGCCGAGGGCATCTGGTCGGTGACCACCGGGCCGTTGACCGACCAACTCTGGGGCTACTCCTTCAGCGTGGACGGGGTCAAGGTTATGGACCCGGGCAACGGCGAGTATCAGCGCGACGGAAACCGGTATGACAATCTGCTGATGATCAGCGGTCCATGGAGCGAGCGCTGGGAGTTCAAGCCGGACATCCCGCACGGCGCCGTGACGGCCGTCTGGTATCCGT
>CAZVIK010000205.1:0-6833 GCA_964627045.1 uncultured Solibacteraceae bacterium
CTGGGGCTGGTTTTGTCGATGTATCCGCGGTTCCTGCACTCGCTCCGGCGGGCGGCCGGGCCGCCGCTTTGAAAGCCCCGCCGCGGCGCGGCTCGGTCGGAGAGGCGCGGCGGGGCGCGGCTCCAATTGTGGCGCCGCGGGCCTTCGCGATAGAATGTTGGTTTCGCGATCCGTGCAGCATTGGAAACCACCCGTGAAACTAGGGATGAGTGCGGTGCGTCTCCTGATAGGCGCAGAGTGGAAAGGAACCAGGTCTTCATGAGTTGCTTCAGGCTCGTCGGCCTGGGGGCATTGTTATGGTGCGGATGCGCCGCCGCCTTCGCCCAGCAGTCGCGGCCGGCGCTGGGACAGAACCCCTTCGAGCCGGTCCGCCCGGCGGCCCCGGCCAAGGAGCAGCCCGAGGCTCCTCCTCCGGCCGATCCCTCCCAGCCGCAATCTCCGTTCGAGTCGGCCCGGCCCCCGGCGCGGCCCGAGCCGGAAGCCGCGCGGCCGCCCGAGACTCCCTTCGAGCCGGCGGCGCCCGCTCCGGAGGTCCCGGCCATCGAGGGCGGAGACGTCATCGACTCGATCGAATTTCGCGGCGCGCGGCGCGTGCCGCAGGACACCTTGCGCGCCATGATCTTCTCGCGGCGCGGCGATAAGATCGAACAGGAATCCCTGCGGCGCGATTTCATGGTCCTATGGAACACGGGCCGCTACGACGACATCCGCGTCGAGGTGGAGCAGGGCAAGAACGGTAAGATCCTCCGCTTCCTCCTGACCGAGCGCCAGGTGATCCGCTCGATCACCTATCCCGGCCTGAAGTCGCTGACCACCTCGGAAGTGCTCGACCGGTTCAAGGAGCGCCGCGTCGGGCTTTCCATCGAGTCGGTCTACGATCCGGCGAAAGTGCAGCGGGCCAAGGTCGTGCTCCAGGAGTATCTGGGAGAACGCGGCCGGCAGTTTGCCGAGATCACCCCGGAGATCCGGCAGCTTCCGCCGTCCTCCCTGGCCATCGCGTTCAACGTGAACGAAGGTCCCAAGGTCAAGGTCGGTGGCATCGACATCCGGAACAACAACGCCTTCAGCGACCGCGCTGTCATCCGCTCGATGCGGTTCCTGCGGCCGATCGGCATCCCACGTTCGCTGCTGTTTGAAAACCTGTTCCCGAAGTCGTTCGACTCCACCAAGCTGGAGATGGACATCGAGATGCTCCGCAACTTCTACCAGGAGCGGGGCTTCTTCCAGGCGCGCGCGCTCGATTACAAAGTCGAGATCCGCGACACCGCGGGCGGGCGGTTTCGCATCCCGGGGCTTTATTCCAACGCCAAAGGAAAGCGAGCCTTCGTCAGCGTCGACGTGGAGGAAGGGCGCCGGTACGTTCTGAACAAGATCACCTACGTCGGCGTCAAGCAATTCCGGGCGACGGACTTCATTACCACCGACGTCTTCAAGATGAAGATCGGCGAATACTTCTCGACGGCCAAGCTCCGGAAGGGAATCGAGGACCTCCAGAAGATTTACGGCGGCTTCGGCTATATCGACTTCGTGCCGGAGCCCAACTTCGATTTCATCCCCAACACCAACAAGCTGGACATGACGCTGACCGTCGACGAAGGCAAGCAGTTTTTCGTCCGCCGGATCGACTTTTCGGGCAACACCACCACGCGCGACAAGGTCATCCGCCGCGAGTTGCTGCTCGACGAAGGCGACATGTACAGCACGCAGATGTGGGAGTTGAGCATCCTCCGCCTGAATCAACTCGGCTACTTCGAGGTGCTGAAAGAGAAGGAAGCGGCCGACATCAAACGCGACACCCGGAACAGCACGGTGGACATCACGCTCAAGGTCAAGGAGCGCGGGAAGAACTCGATTGGCCTTCAGGGCGGCGCTTCGGGAATCGCCGGCAGCTTTGTCGGACTCAACTACTCCACCAACAACTTCCTCGGCCTCGGCGAGACGCTTAGCGTCGATACGCAGCTTGGAACCAGAATGACCAGCGCCACGCTGGGGTTCACCGAGCCATATCTGTTCGACCGCCCGATCAGCACCGGCTTCACGCTCTATTTCCAGCGGTATAGCTACAACCAGGGCCGCGAGGCCTCGATCCTCTCCGGGCGCAACCTCCTCGCTCTCTACGACGCGTTGGGAAGCCAGAACCTGCTCAACTACGTCTCCAACGGCCGGGGTTTCACCGTCTTCGTCAGCTATCCGTTGAGGCGCGCTTTTGCGCGGCTGGGGCTGACCTACGGCTACGACATCTCGAACATCAGCGTCCTGACGACAGCCGCCAAGAACTACTTCAACTATCTGAACTTCCTGCAAGTCGTCGATGGCCCGAATTCGCTGAACGGCATCCGGACCAGCAAGGTGGTTCCCTCCTATACCTACAACACGGTCGACCATCCGATCACGCCCAGCCGCGGCCGTAGCCTCTTCATCTCGACCGAGTTCGCCGGCGGTCCGCTTGGCGGGAACGTGAACTCCCTGCGTCCGACCATCAGCGCCACCTATTTCCGCGCGGGGCTGTTCAAGGGACACGTCATCGGCATGCGCGCGCTGGCCTCCACCCTCACCGGCTACGGCGGAAAGCGCGCCGCGCCCTACAGCCGGTTCTTTATGGGGGGCGAACAGGATGTCCGCGGGTTTGAGCCCTACACGGTCAGCCCGGTCATTTACGTGCCGAGCAGCGCCACCATCAACGTGCTGAACAACGACGGCTCGATTCGCACGCAACGGGGTTTCGACGACGACGGCAACGTGGTTTTCAAGCCGGTGACGCAATCCATCCCGACTTACCAGATCACCACCGCCGGCGGCGACACGCAGTTGCTCTACAACTTCGAGTACCGGATTCCGATCGCGGGCCCGGTGACGCTGGCGGCGTTCTTCGATGCCGGAGCGAACAAGATCCTGTGGCCCGGACAACTCACCATCGCCAGCAGCCGGATCAAGGACTTGAATGAGATTTTCCCGCAGGCTGGTTTTACCGGGCGCGCCATTATCGCTCCGGGAACTCAGAAGATGCGAACCTCCACCGGCCTCGAGTTTCAGGTGATGATGCCGGTGGTCAACGCTCCTTTCCGGTTGTATGTCGCCTACAACCCGACGGTTCTTGGCCGGAACCTGCAACCGCCGGTGGTGGCCGACCGGTCCTATTTCCCGAACCTGGCGACCTTCTACAGCGCGCTCGCCAGCACCGGATCGTCGATCGGCTGGTACGAAAAGAAAACGATGATCCGCTTCACCATCGGCCGGACGTTCTGACGAAGGCGGCCCATCCAGTTGTGCTATCATCTAAACTCGTTTCAGGAGTGCCTCAGTGAACAGGACAATTCTCGTCTCGATCTGTCTCGTGTTGGGCTTCGCGCTCACGCTTACCGCCCAGTCGTCCTCTCAGCCGTCCAAGGTTGGGATCATCAATATCCAGCAGGCGATTGCCGGTACGCAGGAGGGCCAGAAGGCCGCCACGGAGCTCCAGCAGCGCTATGAACCCAAGCGGCTGGAACTCGAAAAGAAGCAGGCCGAGATACAGGCCTTGCGCGACCAGTTGAGCCGCGGCAGCAACACCATGAGCGACGAGGCCAAGCGCACGCTCACCAACGACATCGACGCCAAGACCAAGGCTTGGAACCGCGACACCGAAGACGCCTCGGCCGACTTTCAGACCGACCAGGACCGGATCCTCTCGGGCTTCTTCGAGAAGATGCAGGTGGTCATCGACAAGTACGCGCGCGACAACGGCTACACGCTGATTCTCGACATCAGTTCGCAAGCCTCGCCGGTGATCTACGCGACGCTGTCGGCCGACATCACCAACGACATCATCGCGCTGTACGACAAGAACTCTCCGGCGGCGGCCTCGCCGGCCAAGCCCGCGGCGGCTCCGGCGGCGAAACCCCCGGCCGCGGCGCCCGCTAAGAAGTAGCGGCGGCGGGCCTCCCGTACTGCGATGGGCAAGCGCGTCTCGCTTTTCGTCACCTGCATCGTGGACCAGTTGTATCCCGAGGTGGGGCTCGCTGCGGCGGACGTGCTGGAGCGCCTCGGCTACGCCGTCGATTTTCCGGAAGACCAGACCTGTTGCGGCCAGCCGGCTTTCAACTCCGGCCACCGCCGGGAAGCCCGTGAGGTCGCCTGCCGGTGCCTGGACGTGCTGCGCGGCGCCGAACAGATCGTGGTTCCATCCGGCTCCTGCGCCTCGATGATCGCGCGGCACTACGAGGAGTTGTTCGCCAAGGACCCGGCCCGGCTGGAGGAGACGCGCCGCCTGTCGGAGCGCGTGTGGGAGTTCAGCAAGTTCCTTCTGGAAGTGGCCGGCGTCGAGGATCTGGGTGCGCGCTACGACGGCGTGGTTACCTTTCACGACAGTTGCCACGGCCTCCGGGAACTGGGGATCAAGGAAGGACCTCGCCGCCTGCTGTCCCACGTCGAGGGACTCACCCTGCACGAGATGGACGCCGCCGAGGAGTGCTGCGGATTCGGCGGCACATTTTCCGTAAAGTTCCCCGACGTGTCCGGCGCCATGTCGCGCACCAAGATCGATTCCATCCTCAAGACCGGCGCCGGCGCCGTGGTCGGGGTGGACGCCAGTTGCCTGCTGCAACTGCGCGGCGTAATGTCCCGTATGGGTCTGCCGGTGAAGACACTGCATCTGGCGCAGGTGCTGGCCTCGCGCTGAGATTCCGCCATGCCGACCGCACCCCACGATCTGTTCCGAACCACGCTGGCCGACGCCGGGCTTCAGGAGGCCATCTACTCCTCCACCGGCCGCCTGATGGACAAGCGCCGGAACACCGTCAAGCCGGAAGCGCTCCCCGATTATCAGGAACTGCGGGACCAGGCGCAGGCCCTGAAGCGTCATACCATCGGGAACCTGGACCATTACCTCGAGGTTTTCGAGACCGCCGTCGCGGCTCGCGGCGGCAAGGTGGTCTGGTGCAAGGACGCGGGCGAGGCTGTGGAGTTCATCGCTCGTCTGGCAAAGGAAAAGGGCGCACGTTTGCTCGCGAAGGTCAAGTCGATGACCACCGAGGAGATCGAGTTGAACGATCACCTCGAGAAGCACGGCTTGGAGGCTGTCGAGAGCGACCTCGGCGAATTCATCGTCCAGTTGGCGCATTCGCGTCCGTACCATATCGTCGCGCCGGCCCTGAACCTGACCCGGTACGATGTGGCGGATCTGTTCACCCGCACGCTCGGCGTTGAGCGCGAAGTCGTCCCCGAGAAGCAGACCCTGATCGCGCGGCGCGTCTTGCGGGAGAAGTTCCTGGCGGCGGACATCGGGCTGTCGGGCGCGAATTTCCTCATCGCCGATTCGGGCGCCGTCGTCCTGGTCACCAATGAAGGCAACGGGCGCATGTGCACCACGCTGCCCAAGGTGCATGTGGCCATCGCCGGCATCGAAAAGCTGATCCCGCGCGCGCAGGACCTGGCCGTGTTCCTGAAGCTGCTCGGCCGCAGCGCCACTGGACAGGCGCTCACCGTGTACACCTCATTTCTAAACGGCGGAAGGCGCGCGGGCGAGATCGACGGCCCCGAAGAGTTCTACGTCGTTCTCCTGGACAACGGCCGCACGCGGCTGCTCGCGGACCGCGAGAAGCGCCAGTCGCTTTATTGCATCCGTTGCGGCGCCTGCCTGAACCACTGCCCCGTGTACCGCAAGATCGGCGGGCACAATTACCCGTGGGTGTATTCCGGGCCCATCGGCAAGGTGATCAGCCCGCAGTACCGCGGCCTGGGCGAGGACCCCTGGCTTCCGTTCGCCTCCAGCCTGTGCGGGGTGTGCGCCGAGGTGTGCCCGGTCAAAATCGAACTGCCCAAGCTGTTGCTTTCGCTTCGCAGCGAGGTGGTGAAGCACACCGCGAAGGATCGCGAGTCGAGGATGGAACGGCTGGGGTTCCGCGCCTGGGCTTGGCTCATGCGGCACCCCAAACTTTACGAACTGGCCGGAATGATGGCTTCGGCGGTGGTCAGTAGCGAAGACGGCTCGTGGCTTCGCCGGATTCCTTTTGTCCCGAATATCGGGCCGCTCAAAGCGTGGTCGAGCCAGCGCGATATCCCGCCGCTGCCTGCCCGGAGCTTCCGGCGGATCTGGCGTGACCGCCGGGCGGGGGGACGTTAGCCATGTCGCGCGACCACATCCTCCACAAGGTGCGCACGGCGCTTGGACGCAGTGCGGGGCAGGCTCCGCCGCCGCCGCCCGAAGTTCGCCTTCGCGTGCCGGAGATGGACCTGGCGGCCCGGCTCCAGCATTTCCGGACGGCGTTGGAGGCGTTGGGTGGCACTTTCTTTGTCGCCGCTTCCGCCGAAGACGCACGCGCCCGGGTGGAAACGCTCATCGACGGAAAGTCCGCTGTCGCCTCGAATGCGGAGTTTCTCAAGGACTGCGGCATTTCGACCCTGGCTGGCGTTCAGACAGGATTCCGCGAGGAGCCGGAACTGCGCCGCGTCTGCGCCACCGTGGATGTGGGAATTTCCAGCGCCAGTTACGGGCTGGCCGATACCGGTTCGCTCGTCATGTTCGCCTCGGGCGAGGAAGCGCGCATGATCTCGCTGCTTCCGCCCGCGCACATCGCCGTGTTGCCGAAGGAACGGATCTTGACCGGCCTCGACGAGTTGTTCCGCGATCATCCGCTTCCCGGCTCCGCGACCTCGTCCCTGGTGCTGATCACCGGGCCGAGCCGTACGGCCGATATCGAGCAAATCCTCATCCGCGGCGTACACGGCCCCGGGGAATTGCACGTCATAGTCGTTTAGGATAGAAATATGAGCCTGTTTCGACGAACGCTTCAAGTGTCTTTGTTTCTCGCCCTGGCCGGTGTGGCCGGCGCACAGGTCCTGGAACTGGGTGCCAG
>CAZVIK010000206.1:0-2945 GCA_964627045.1 uncultured Solibacteraceae bacterium
GCTCATGCCGGTCCACACGGGAGCCGAGCGCCGCCTTCGAGTCGTTTGTGTGGATCACCCGCACGCGTTCCAGCCCCAGCGCCGATTGCGCCTCGCGCACCGTGCGCTTCAGCCCCGCCTCGGAGGCCACGTCGTATCCGGCCGCCAGGCAATGCGCCGTGTCCAGGCAGTACCCGATCGCAACGTCCATCTTGGGTTGGGCGGCCTCCCGGATCGCCGCCAGTTCCTCGAACCGGCTGCCGAGCGCCGAACCCGATCCCGCCGTGTTCTCCAGCAGCAGCATCAGGTGCGCGCTGCCCAGACCGTGGGCCGCTTCAACCAGGGACGCGGCCAGTGTCGCAATGCCCTGCTCGATCGTCTGCCCCTTGTAGCTGCCCGGATGCAGCACCAGGTACTCGGCTCCCATCGCCAGGCACCTCTCGATTTCACCCCGGAACGCTCCAACGGACCGCTGGCGCTGCGCCGCGTCGGCCGCCGCCATATTGATCAGGTAGTTATCGTGGACCACCAGCGGCGTCAGGTCCAGCCGTTCGCGCTCGTTTTTGAGGCCCGCCACCGCCTGCGGATCGAGCGGCCCGCTTCTCCACATGCGCGGACTCGCCGAGAAGATCTGGAACGTGTTGGCGCCCAGTTCCGCCGCGCGCCGTGCGGCCTCATCGAGCCCACCGGCAATCGATGTGTGAATTCCGATGCGCAGAGCCATTCATGTTACCAAAGGCGGCGCGCCTCGATTGATGCGGGAGGGTTCGTCTGCGCACCTTCGGAATGACCACTTGGATGCTCGCATACCCCTATGTGAGGGCATGCAGTATGTGCCGTTAACTTTGGTTATCAGGCAAGTAGTATCCAAACGCAGCCTTGTTCAGTACGCAAAGGCCGACTAAAGTACCATTGTCCCCTCCCAACAGGGTATCGCCGTACTGGCGGGGACGACGCAGGCCATGCTGTTCAAGACACCAAGTGACACCGGAAGGGAAAGGTATGCTCAAATTCAACTGGCGCGCGCTCATGCTCATTGCCACTGCGGCGCTCACCCTCGCGGCCGGCTCCGCCAATGCCGCCTACGTCAGCTATTCCTGCACAGTGATTGCTGGGCCGACCGAACTGTCCGGGACGCTTGAATGCCCCCAATATGCGGGCACCGGCACCCTGACCAGCATCGACCTCACCATCAGCGGTGAGATCACCGGCAGCATCACCCTCACCAACAACGCCGACACCCAACAAACGGTCACCGCCACGACCACCAGCTTGTTCTTCCAGGATCCGCCCCTTTCCGGCGCCTGGACGCCCGCGATGGGGAGTCCTTTGTTCACGGCGTTGTTCACCACGGGCAGCGTCACGCTCGACCCCAGTGAGACCAGGGAATTTCTGGGACTTCTTGGGACCGGAAGCTGGAGCGGAGTCTACACGGGCGACTTCAGCGCCTACATCGGCTCGGGCAACGTCGGCGTCCCGATCTACACCGAGACCGCTTTTGCGCTGATTGGCGGCGGTGGCCAGGTCGGCTCCAACCAAACCACCAACGGCTCGGTAACCGCCACCATCGGTTACACGTTCCGCGAGGGCGACGAAGTGCCCGAACCGCACACCTGGGCTTTGCTCGCGGGCGGCCGTGTGCTGCTCGGCTTGGCGCGGGTCCGGCGGCGCAGTTAAAGGTCTCGACGGCCGGCGCAGAGCACACCGGCCCACGCGCAGATGACGGTTTTCTCCGAACCGCCCACCCTCCCCGGGGCGCGGTTGGCAGGAGGCGAGGTTACTCCCTCGCCTCTTGCCGTTCTGGACCCACCTCCAAGCGCCGCCACCCGCCCTACGATTACCCCGCCCCAAGGCGACGCTTCCTGCTTGCCGCCGCGCCCTTCCGCCTTCGGCGCGAAGGGCCCCGGCGGTAGAATGAGGTCATGCGGGCCGCCGGGATCGCTTTCGCCGTCCTCTTTCTGGCGGCGATCTCCCTTTCGGCCGCCAACATCCGCCTGTATCTGACCGATGGCGGCTACCACCTGGTCCGCGAGTACCAAGTCCAGCAGGATCGCGTCCGTTTCTACAGCGTCGAGCGCCGCGACTGGGAAGAGATCCCGCTCGAACTGGTCGACCTCAAGCGGACCCGGGCCGAGGCCGCTAGCCGGGAAGCCGCCCTGGCCGAGGAAACCAAGCTCGTCGCCGCCGAGGAACAGGCCGAGCGCCAGCAGCGCGCCGAAGCTTCGCGCGTTCCCTCGGACCCCGGCGTCTACCTGGTCGACGGCGATGCCGTGAAGCCGGTTCCCCAGGCCGTCGCCCGTATCGTCAACAGCCGGGGCCGCAGCATCCTGCAACGGCTCAGCCCTTACCCGATCGTCACCGGAAAGAACACCATCGAAGTCGAGGGCGAACGCTCCCCCAATGTGGTGGGCAACGCGCAGCAGGAGTTCTACTTCCGCCTGGCGCTTCCCGAAAAGTTCGCCATCCTCAAGGTCAAGGTCGAGCCCAAGAAGAAGTCCCGCGTCGTCCAAACCTGGCAGATCATGCCCGTCAGCGGCGATATCGAAGAGCAGGAGGAGTCCATCCCGATCCTGCACCGCCAGCTGGACGACGGCCTCTATAAGATCTGGCCGGCCGCCCCGCTCACACCCGGCGAGTACGCCGTCGTCGAGTACTCCGCCGGCCAGCGCAACATCCAGGTCTGGGATTTCTCCTACCGTCCGGCCGGCAAACCCTGACGGTACGGAGTTTGCATTCCCCGCCCTCCCCTTTGTCATCCAAACAGGGGACACACTCTGCATGGAGGACGAATGGCGGCAAAAAAGATCATCGCCGTGGTTGGTGCCACCGGCGCCCAGGGCGGAGGGTTGGCCCGGGCGATTCTCGACGACCAAGCCGGGGCTTTCGCGGTCCGCGCCCTCACGCGCGACGTCAGCTCGGCAAAGGCGCAGGAGTTGGCCCGCGCCGGGGCCGAGGTGGCGGCCGCC
>CAZVIK010000206.1:2955-5298 GCA_964627045.1 uncultured Solibacteraceae bacterium
TCTCGACGATCCCGCCAGCCTTTCGCGCGCCTTCGCGGGCGCCCACGCCGCATTCTGCGTGACCTTTTTTTGGGACCACCTCTCCCCGGAGAAGGAGCTCGCCCAGGCCACGGCCATGGCCCACGCGGCGAAAGACGCCGGCCTGTCGCACGTCATCTGGTCCACGCTCGAGGACACGCGCCGCTGGGTGCCGCTGGGCGACCCCCGCATGCCCACGCTTATGGGCAAGTACAAGGTGCCGCACTTCGACGCCAAGGGCGAAGCCGACGCCGTCTTCGCAGCGCTCAAACTCCCGGTGACCTATCTGTTGACCTCGTTTTACTGGGACAATCTCATCCACTTCGGCATGGGACCCCGCAAGGGCCCGGACGGCCGGCTCGCGTTTACCCTGCCGATGGGCGACAAAAAGCTCCCCGGAATCGCCGCCGAAGACATAGGCCGCTGCGCCTACGGCATCTTCAAGGCCGGTTCCGAGTGGATCGGAAAAACGGCCGGCATCGCCGCCGAGCACCTCACCGGAGCCCAGATGGCGGCTTCGCTTTCCAAGGCGCTGGGACAACCCGTGGTCCACGACGCCATGACGCCGGAGGCGTTTCGCGCCCTGGGATTCCCCGGAGCCGAAGACCTCGGCAACATGTTCCAGGTCAAACGGGACTTTGAACGCGAGTTCTGCGGTGCGCGGAATCCGGCGGTCGCCCGGCGCCTGAACCCGCGCCTGCAGACCTTCGATCAGTGGCTCGCAGCCAACGCCGGCCGGATGCAGATCGGCTAGCCCCGCACCGCCATCACCCAGGCGTCCAACGCGATGTTCTTCTGGATGTTGCGCCGCAGCAACATCAGCAATTCATCGGTCTGGGCGGCCGCCCGGCGCACCCAGTCGAAGCTGACTTTACCTGCCAGTTGCTCCAGTTCACGCCGGATGTCGGCATTGCGGATCTCGTCGTGTCCCTCCCGCAATGCCACCACGTCTTCGATCAACCCGTAGAGCACCTTCAGGTAGCTCTCCATCCGGTCGTCTTTCCGGACGGCCACCGCATCGGCGTGCTCCAGCCAGGCCGAGAACGTGGTCTCGCCCGCCGCGGCCTGCGCCATCGCCAGCATGGCCTTCCGGCGCTTGTCGTACGCCGCCAGGTCGATGGTGGCGGCCACCCCGGGGCTCCCCGCCGCCAATGCCACGCGCCGTTCCGGGTCGTCCAGATCGCGCCCGGCCGCGAATCGCCGCATCTCCTCGTGTCCTAGCGGCGCCAGGTACAGCGTCACCGAGCGCGACCGGATCGTCGGCAACAGGTCGTGCGCGTTCTCGGCCGTCAGAACCAGCAGAAGGTGGTCGGGCGGCTCTTCCAGCGTCTTGAGCAGCGAATTGGCGGCCTGTTCGTTGGCGCGGTCCAGATGATCGATCAGGAACACCCGCCACTTCCCGCGCTGCGGCTTGAACGGAGCGCGCTCGCGCAGCAGGCGCATCTGCTGGATGCTGATCTGGCGCAACGGCCCATCGGGAGGAAACGTTACGAAATCCGGGTGCGAGGCGAAAAGCAGAGGGTCTTCACTGCGCCTCTCGGCCGGCCACTTCTCCCGCTCTTCGATGGCCGCGACGTTGGCGGCCAGGCTTTGGTCGTCGCGCTCGATCAGGTCGCCGTGCCCCAGCAACGCCGCCGCCAGCCTCCGCGCCAGCGTCGCCTTGCCCACGCCCTCCGGGCCGGCCAGCAACAGCGTCTGCGGCAACCGGTCCTGCCGCACCATGCGCTCCAGCGCCACCACGATCCGCGCGTTGCCGTGGAAGCCCTCAAACATGCAGCCTCTTCAGCCTCCGCGAAACCGCCTCCCACACCGCCCCGGCGACGCCCGCCTCGTCCTGGCGCCCGTCGATCACCGCAAACCGCTGCGGCTCGCGCTTCACCAATTCGGAGTAGGCCTCGCGTACGCTCCTGTGGAACTCGACCTCCTGATCGTCCATGCGCGTTTCGGCGACGCCTCCGCCTTCGGCCAGGCTCAGATTGCGGGCCTGCGCGCGCGCCAGGCTGGTCTCCAAATCGATGTCGATCAGCAACGTCAGGTCCGGCGTCAGCCCTTGGCACGCGATCCGGTCCAGCGCCAGCACGACGTCTGTCCCCAGCCCCCGGCCCACACCCTGGTAGACCAGCGTCGAATCGGTGAACCGGTCCGACAGCACCACCTGCCCGCGCCGCAGCGCCGGCAAAATCCACTCTTCGACGTTTTGCGCGCGGCAGGCGAAATACAACAGCAGTTCCGCCGTCGGACAGAGTTCCTGGTTGGCCGCGTCCAGGAGAATACGCCGCACCTGTTTCCCGATCGCCGTCACGCCCGGTTCTTAGGTCTCCAACA
>CAZVIK010000206.1:5308-6823 GCA_964627045.1 uncultured Solibacteraceae bacterium
ACCTCGTGGCCCGCTTCGCGCAGCCGCGCCGCCAGCCGGTGCATCTGCGTGGTCTTACCGCTGCCGTCGATCCCCTCGAAGGTTAGAAACAGCCCGCGATGAGCTTCAGTCGTAGACATAGTGCAGGACCTTCTTGAGATCCTCCCACGCCTCGCGTTTGGCCGCCTGATTGTACGGCCGCAGCAGGTAGGACGGATGATAGGTCACCATCACCGGAATCTCGCGCCAGCGAAACCAGTTCCCGCGCAGCTTGGTCACACCTTCCTTCTTCCCGAGCAGCGCTTTGGTGGCCGTCGCTCCCAGCAGGCAGATCGCCTTCGGCCGGATCGCCGCGAGCTGTTTCACCAGGAACGCGCCGCAGGTCTCCATCTCGTCGGGCTCCGGCGTGCGGTTCCCTGGCGGCCGGCACTTCACCACGTTGCAGATGTAGACGTCCGGACGCCTCAGCGCCAGGCCCTCTTTCTTGGCCGTGCCCTCGATCATCTGCGTCAGCAGTTGTCCGGCTCGGCCCACGAACGGCAGCCCCTGCTCGTCTTCGTCGGCGCCGGGGCCTTCGCCCACGAACACCAGCTTCGCCCGTTCGTTGCCCGCCCCGAAAACGATCTTGGAGCGTCCCTCGTGCAGGCGGCAGCGGCGGCAATCGCCGATCTCCGCGCGAATCGCCTCCAGGAGCGCTTCCGTTTCAATCCGCTCGGGCTCTGGTCCGGCCGGTTCTTCCGGCGCCGCCACGGCCGGCTCCGCCTCTGGCGTCGCCGCCGTCTCTACTGCGGCCGCCGCTCCCTCGCGGCGATACACCTCGCCTAGGCCGAGATCGCGATAGTAGAGAAGGTACTCGCGCAGCAGTTCCGGATTCATCGCGCCGCGTGCAGCGCCAGCCGCAGCTTGAGCGCCTCGTCGAAGATGCGATCCGCCACTTCGCGCTTGGTGGCACGGGGCAACGCGATGGTGCCGCCGGCCGCCGTCACCAGGACGACCTCGTTGGTGTCGGACTCGAACCCCATGCCCTCCTGCCCGACCAGGTTCGCCACCACCATGTCGCAGTTCTTGGTTTGCAGCTTGCGGCGCGCTTCCTGCTTCAGATTCTCGGTTTCCGCCGCGAACCCGATCAGCAGCCGGTCTCCCTTGATCCGCCCGAGCTCGGCCAGAATGTCCGGCGTTGGATCCAGTTCCAGCGACACCCGCGCCGCCGTCTTTTTTACCTTCTGTGACGGCACTTCGGCGACGTGATAGTCGGCCACCGCCGCCGCTTTGATCAGAATCGTCGCCGGCTCCAGGTGCTCGAGCACCGCCTGCCGCATCTCGGCCGCCGTCCGGACGCGCACCAGCGCGACGCCCGAGGGTGCCGCCAGATGGACCGGCCCGGACACCAGCACCACGTGAGCCCCCCGCGCGGCCGCCGCGGCGGCCAGCGCGTAGCCCATCTTCCCGGAGGAAAGGTTGGAGATGAAGCGCAACGGATCGAGCGGCTCTTGGGTCGGCCCCGCCTTTACCACCACGGTTTCGCCCGCCAGGTCC
>CAZVIK010000207.1:0-6746 GCA_964627045.1 uncultured Solibacteraceae bacterium
AGGCTGTCGGCCGTACCGCAGACCACCCACAACAGCTTGATCTGAGAGTTGGCCTTGGCGTCGAGCTTGGGAAACACGGCGCTGATCTGTTCCGCCGTGATGGACTGCTGGCCACCCCGTCGTGCGGGAGCGGCGGCCGCAGCGCCCGGACCGGGCGCCGCGCCCCGTTCCGGCGCAGCAGGAGGAGCGCCCGCCCGCGCCCCGCCGGCTCCCTGCACTCCGGGCCACATCACGTATGCTCCGCTGAACGACCCGATCCAACCGAACTTGTCGAGGTTGTTCAGCCCCGTGAAGGTCGACTCGGCGCCGCCCATCGACAGGCCGGCGATCGCGCGCTGGCTGGGTACCTTGGCGACGTTGTACGCCTTTTCGACCCGCGGCAAGACCTCCTCGAGCACCGTCCGCGCGTAATTCGGGATCATGTTGGGCTGCATGGCGCTCGCCGGGCCTCCGGCGAACCCGTAGCCTAGCGTGTTGACCATGACCATGGGCTTGGCCTTGCCCTGCGCAATCAGGTTATCCAGAATCACGTTGGCCGCGCCGTTCTCGATCCAGGAATTGGCTTCGTCGCCCAGGCCGTGCAGCAGGAAGAAGACCGGATAGGGCTCCTTGCGCTTCGCGTCGTAGTTGGCGGGCGTGTAAACCCAGAAGTCGCGGTCGTCGCCGGCCACATTCGAGTGATAGAAGTGGCGGGTGATGGCGCCTCGCTCGATTCCCGCGGCCGCTTCCGACTGTATCGACCCCGGAATCCGTACCTGGCTCTGGCTGACGCTGTTAAAGCCGGTCTGAAACCGGTTGTTGGAGGGGTCGGTGATCCGCAGGCCATCCACACTGAACGTGTAAGTGTAGATCCCCGGCTTCATCGGGTCGCTGGTGGCGCTCCAGACGCCCTGGTCGTTCTTTTCCATCGTCAGGCGGCCCCCCATGGGACCGGTGCCCTGGCCCACCCCCATCACGAAGACCTCCTTGGCATTGGGGGCGCGAAGACGGAAGGTCACGCGGCCGTCGCTCGCCACTTCCGGCGATCTGACGGCGGCGCCGAACATCCCGCCGCGTGCGGCGGCGGCTCCGCGTTCCGGCGCGGCTCCGGGAGCGGCGGCGGGCGGTTGCGCGCAGACGGCGATGACCGTCGCAAGGAACAAAACGGTTGGTTTCAGAAACACGACTCCTCCTTTGACAACTAACAGTATAGAGGCGACCCATCGACGGCTTTGGTTGCATGCGGGGGCTGGTATAATCGGCTTTCCAACCTCCTTCGGCGCTGAGGCCGTTATACATGGACGAAAAAGAACGCACACGCATGCTCGGGCTGACCCTCGGGCAGATTGAGAAACAGTTTGGCAAAGGCTCGGTGCTACGGCTGGGCTCCAAGGAGGCCATCGTTCCGGTCTCCGCCATCTCCACGGGATCCATTTCGCTCGATGCCGCCCTGGGCGTGGGCGGCTTCCCGCGCGGGCGAATCTGCGAGATCTTTGGGCCGGAGTCCTCGGGCAAGACCACGGTCGCCTTGCAGGTGGTGGCCGAGGCGCAGAAGGCCGGCGGCATGGCGGCCTTCATCGACGTGGAGCACGCCCTGGACCCGATCTACGCGCGAAAGCTTGGCGTGGACGTCGATAACCTGCTGGTTTCACAGCCCGATTACGCCGAACAGGCCCTGGAAATCACCAGTGCCCTGATCTCGTCCAACGCCATCGACGTGCTGGTGATCGACTCGGTGGCCGCACTGGTCCCCAAGTCCGAACTGGACGGCGAGATGGGCGATGCGCACATGGGCGTACAGGCCCGCCTCATGTCACAGGCGTTGCGCAAGCTGACGGGGTCGGTCAAACGCACCGGCACCTGCGCGATCTTCATCAACCAGGTGCGCCAGAAGATTGGGGTCATGTTCGGCAACCCCGAGACCACTCCCGGCGGACGCGCGCTGAAGTTCTACTCCTCGGTCCGCGCCGATATCCGGCGCATCGCAGCTATCAAAGAAGGCGACGCCGTCGTGGGCAACCGCACCAAGGTCAAGATCGTCAAGAACAAGCTGGCGGCGCCCTTCAAAGAAGCCGAATTCGACATCATCTACGGCGAGGGCATTTCCAAGGAAGGCGACCTGCTGGACCTGGGCGTGGCCCACAACATCTTGGAAAAGAGCGGTTCCTGGTACAGCTACAAGAGCGAGCGCATCGGCCAGGGGCGCGAAAACGCGCGTCAATTCCTGCGCGACAACGCCGACATCCGGCGGTCCGTGGATACCGAGCTGCGCAAGACGCTGGGGTTGATCAAGGACGCTCCGGCGGCCCCGGCCGAAGCTGCGCCCAAGCAGGCGCCGGCCGCCGCGTCTCGCGCACGTTGAGGAGGAACCCGGTATGGCAAGGGCGTGGACGGTCGTGGCGCTTCTGCTGGCGGGCGCGGTTGTGCTCCCGGGTCAATCCTCTTATAAAGAGACCACAGAACAGTGGCGCAAGCAGCGCGAGGCGGGCCTGACGACCGACACCGGCTGGACCACCGTCGTGGGCCTGTTCTGGCTCAGAGAAGGCGAGAACGCCGCCGGGACGGACGCCGCCAGCCGGATTGAACTCCCGAAAGGGACGGCCCCGGCACGCGTCGGTTCCTTTCGCTTGCGCGGCGGCAAGATCACCTTTACGGCCGACCCCGCCGCTCGGGTCACCTCCGATGGCAAGCCGGTCGCGACGCTGGAGATGAAGCCGGACAATCCCGGCCCGGCCACCGTCATCGCGGTCAACGATCTTTCGATGTTCGTGCTCGCCCGCGGCAACCGGTATGCCGTCCGCCTGCGCGACAAGAACAGCCCCTACCGGAAGCAGTTCCACGGGCTGAAATGGTATCCCGTCGATGAGGCGTGGCGGATCAAGGCGAAGTGGGTCCCCTATCCTTCCGGACGGAAGATCAGAATCGAGAACATCACCGGGGACGTTGAGCAGGAAACCAGCCCCGGGTACGCCTCCTTCCGCGTGGCAGGCAAGGAATACCGCCTGGAGCCCGTGGCCGAGGGCGACCGTCTGTTCTTCATCTTCAAGGACGCGACGGCCGGCAAGGAGACCTATTCGGCGGGGCGGTTTCTATACACCGGCATGCCTCGCGACGGGTATGTCGATCTGGATTTCAACCGGGCCTTCACGCCCCCGTGCGCCTTCAGTCCGTTTTTGACCTGCCCGCTGCCGCCGCCGCAGAACCGGCTTCCCATCGCCATTACGGCGGGCGAACTCGACTACCATCATTAGGAGAACGTGAGGCCAGCCGCACGCGAAGCGCCGCCGCCCACCGGAGCGCCCCGCGCTTCGTTGCGCACCAACTTCGCCTGGACGCTCGTGGGGAACGCCGTCTTCGGCGCTTGCCAGTGGGCCGTGCTGAGCCTGATCGCCAAGCTGGGTTCGCCGGAGATGTTGGGAGAGTACGCGCTGGCGGTGGCCGTGGCGACGCCGGTGGCCATGTTCACGCACCTCAACCTCCGCGCGGTGCTGGCCACCGACGCCGCCGCCCGGGCCGGTCTGGGCGACTATCTCGCGGTGCGCCTTGCGACGACGCTGCTCGGACTGGCCGCCACCGCCGCGCTGGCTTGGGCGCCGGGGTACCCGGACGGCGTGGACTGGATCATCCTGCTCATCGGCGTCGCCCTGGCCGCCGATAATCTCAGCGACATCTTCTTCGGCGCGTTGCAGCGGGAGGAGCGGATGGATGCCATCGCACGTTCCATGATGGCCCGGGGGCTGCTCTCGACGGCGGGGGCCGCCGCCGGGCTATGGGCGACCGGGTCCATCGTCACCGCGGCCACGGGCCTGGCGGCCGGGCGCATCCTCGTGCTGGCCTTCCATGACCTCCCCCACGGAACCCGCGGCCATGATCTCTCCCGTACCGGTGGCCGCACGCAATGGCGGCTGTTCTTGACCGCGCTGCCGCTGGGCGTCGTATTGATGCTGGTGTCGCTCACGAGCAACATGCCTCGCTACGCGATCGAGGTCTTTCGCGGGCCGGCCGAACTCGGCGTCTTTGCCGCGACAGCCGCATTCCTGGCTGCCGGGAGCACCGTAGTCAACGCGCTGGGCCAATCGGCGACGGCTCGTCTGGCGAGGCTCTACGGTAACGCCGACCTTGGCGCCTACCGGCGCCTCGCCTGGAAGGTCACAGGCGTTGCGGCGGCGCTGGGCGTAGCGGGTGTTCTGGCGGCGCTCGCCTTCGGCGGGCCGCTACTCGGCCTGGTCTACCGGCCGGATTACGCGGCGCACGCGGGGCTGCTGGCAACCCTGATGACCAGTGCTATCTTCGTCTACGTGGCCGTCGTATTGGGCTACGTGATCACCAGCGCGCGGGCGTTTGTCTCACAGATGCCGTTGCTGGTCCTGGTGGTGGTCGCTTCGGCGGTCGCCAACTGGCTGCTGGTTCCCCGAGCCGGGCTGGCTGGGGCGGCGCTGGCCGTGGCAATCGCGGCGTCGGTGCAGATCGCCGGGGAGCTGTTCATTTTGCGGCGGGTCCTGCGCAGCGCGAGGACTCCATGTTGAAGGCCGCCCGTGCTGCGTGGCTCGAAACACGGCTGGCCTGGCCGTTGGTGTGGCTTTTCGTCTTTTCGATCCCCTGGGAAAAGAGCCTGCTCCTTCCGGGGATTGGAACCGCCACTCGACTACTGGGCGCGCTGGCCTTCCTCACGGTGGCGATCACGGCCGGGTTCCGCCGGTCTGTCCGCCCGCCGAACCTGGCACTGGTCTTCGCCTGGGCCTTCGCCCTTTGGGAGGCGCTAACCGGCCTTTGGACCATCGCTCCCCCGCTCAGCGCGGACCGCGCGGCGACGTTTCTTCAGCTTGGCCTGATGCTCTGGCTCGTCTGGAAAAGCGGCCGGACCAGCCGCCGCCAGACATGGCTGCTCCGGGCCTATGTCGCTGGTGCCGGACTCGCCTCCGTGCTCACCATCGCCCGCTACGCCCAGGACCTCCAGACGTATTACCGGCGGTACGCCGCGCCGGGATTCGATCCGAACGACCTCGCGCTGACCGTGGCGCTGGCCATACCGCTGGGCCTCTACCTCAATCTGCGGGACCGCGGCGCATGGCTCTGGGTGGCCAGGGCTTCCGTGGCGCTGGCCATCGCGGCGATCCTGCTTACGGCATCCCGCACCGCGTTGGTGGCCGCCCTGCTTGCCTTCGCATTCCTCCCCTGGACCTGGAGGCGGGCGGACTGGGTCCAGCGCGGCTGGGGCGTGGCGCTGTTCGCGCTGTTGTCACTGGGGGCGCTATACCTCGCCCCACAGGCTTCGCGGCAACGCTTCGCGACGCTGCCGGCTGAAGCAACCAGCGGGACGTTCCACAGTCGAACGCAGATATGGAAGGCCGGACTTCGCGTCTTTCGCGCCAGGCCAGTGGCCGGCTCGGGCGCCGGAACCTACGCCGAGGCCGTGAAGCCGCTCATCGGCGTTCCCGCAAGGGAGGGCCACCAGCACGTGGCTCACAACGCCTACCTGTCGGTGCTCGTGGAAAGCGGACTGGTGGGCCTTGGCCTTTTCGCGCTCTGGCTGGCGTCGCTGGGAGTGTTCATCTGGATCCTCCCGGGAAGGGAGCGCGCGCTCTGGACGGTCACGCTCGTCGCGTGGGCCGCGGGTGTCACCACTCTCTCCTGGGAGTTCCGCAAGCCGGGCTGGCTGATGGCGGGACTGGTGATGACCGAATGGGCGCGGGCCTTCCGGCCCCCCGAGAGGCGGTCGTGAGACTGCGCGTGTTGGAAGTGGTGCCGACCTTGCGGCGCGCCGGCGCCGAGCACGTCGCCGCGGCCGTGGCGCGCGGGCTTCCGCGCGAGGACTTCGACGCTGCCGTCGTCTCTTTGTACGATGCCTTCCCGGACGGCCTCCAAGGCGAGCTCAACGATTCCGGCATCGCCGTGACCTATCTCGGCAAGCGCCGGGGCGTGGACCCGCGGATCTGGGTGCGGTTGAAGCGCCTCATCGGCCGCACAGCGCCGCATGTGATTCACACGCACTCCTACGTCTTGCGCTACGTCTTACCGGTGGCCGGCGTCGCCCGCGTGGTTCATACGTTGCACAACCTGGTGGGACACGATCCCGATCGGCTGACGGCGGCGTTGAACCGCTGGGCCTTCCGCCGGGGCGTCGCGCCGGTGGCCGTGTCGGAAATGGTGGCGCGGTCCTTCGAATCTCACCACGGCTTTGCGCCCGCGGCCACGATCCCCAACGGAATCGACCTTGCCCGTTTCCAAACCCCCGAGGTGCGCCAACACTGGCGGGAGTCCCACGGCTTCACCCGCGAGGATCTCCTGATAGTCTCCGTAGCTCGCCTGGAGCCGCAGAAGGACCCGGAGACGTTGATTCGCGCGTTTGGCCGCCTGGGGCGCGGCCACCTCCTGCTGGCCGGAGACGGCGCCCTGCGCGATGCCGCGGCGGCCTGCGCCGCCCGTTGCGGCGTCGCTGGTCGCGTGCGCATTCTCGGGTCTCGCAGCGACATAGCCGAAATCCTCGCGGCTTCCGACCTTTTCGCGCTCGCCTCGCGCTGGGAAGGCAGTCCGGTGAGCGTGATGGAAGCCATGGCCGCCGGGTTGCCGGTGGTGGCGACGCGCGTCGGGGGCTTACCCGAGTTGGTCGTGGACGGAACGGTGGGGACACTGGTCCCGCCTGGCGACGCCGCCGCGCTCGCCGATGCCCTTCGCGCTTTGGCGGACGATGCTGACCGGCGCGCGTCGATGGCCCAGGCGGCCCGGGCTCGTGCCGCGAGCTTCGCCGTCGAAGCCATGGTTGCTGC
>CAZVIK010000208.1:0-3195 GCA_964627045.1 uncultured Solibacteraceae bacterium
TGATGGTCACCAACCCCGATGCGCTGGTTCCTTCGTTCATCGAGGCCGGGGCCGACCAGATCTCGGTCCACCAGGAGACCTGTCCCCACCTGCACCGGAGCCTGCGCTTCATTCAGAGCGAAGGCGCGCTGGCGGGGGCCGTCCTGAACCCGTCCACGCCGATTACAATGTTAGAGGAAGTCCTGGACGTGGCGGACTTCGTGCTGCTGATGAGCGTGAACCCCGGCTTCGGGGGCCAGCGGCTGATCCTGCGCGTGCTGGACAAGGTGCGGGCGCTGGCGGCCCGGCGGCGGGAGGCGGGGCTGAAGTTGCCGATCGAGATCGACGGGGGAGTGACCGTCGAGAACGTCGGGGATGTTGTCCGTGCCGGTGTCGATTGGGTGGTGACGGGCGCCAGCGTGTTCCTGTCGCCGGACCCCGCGGCCACGGTGGCCCGGATGCGCAGGGAGGCCGAGGAAGCGGCGGCGTTACGGGCGTGAGGTCAAATGCGTGAGTGGGGATCTATGGTGTTGAAATCTCGGAAGGTAGCGGGCTGTCTGGCGGTGGTTTTGGTTGCCGCGGCGGCGGCATCGTCTTGCGGATTCCGCAAGAAGTACGAAAACCCCATCGCGCAGGAGACCCAGCAGCCCGACAAGATCCTGTTTGACAAGGCCATCAAGGACATCGAGAAGGGCCGTTACGACATCGCGCGGCTGACGCTTCAGACGTTGATCAGTACTTACGACAGCAGCGAGTTTCTTGCCAAGGCGAAGCTGGCGATCGCCGACAGCTGGTTCCGCGAAGGCGGCGCCGGGGGCCTTGCCAATGCCGAGGCCGAGTACAAGGAGTTCATCCTCTTCTACCCGACCATGGAAGAGGCTCCCGAGGCGCAGGAAAAGGTCTGCATGATCCATTTCAACCAGATGGATAAGGCGGATCGGGACACCGAAGCCGCCCTGCGGGCCGACGAAGAGTGCCGCCAGGTGCTGGTGCAGTTTCCCAACAGCAAGTTTGCCCCGCAGGCGCAGCAGCGCTTGAGGGAGATTCAGGAGTTGCTGGCGCAGCACGAGTTCAAGGTCGGCGATTTTTATCATGGAAAGGGGTCCTACCCCGCCGCGGCGGCGCGGCTCCAGGGTGTCGTCGGGCACTACCCGCTTTACAGCCGGGCGGACGAAGCACTTTGGATGCTGGCCGATTCCTACTCCCGGATGCCCGCCCGCTTCTCCGGCAGAGCGCCGGAGCTCTACGCCCGCCTGGTGCGCGAGTACCCGCTCAGCCCGTTCGCCGAGAGGGCGAAGACGCGGCTCACGGCGTTGGAAAGGGAGGTCCCCGACCCCGACCCCGTCGCCGTCGCCCGCATGAAGTACGAACAGGCCAACCAGCAAAAGATCGGCTTCATGACGCGCTTCTGGGACGTTTTCCGCCAAAGGCCGAACCTTTCGATGGCCGCGAAGTCGGGGAATCCGGCGACCCTCGCGCTTCAACCGGTGATTCCGGCGACGGTGCCCTCGGCGGCGACCGGTGAAGCGCCCACCGCCGAGGTCACCGTAGGCACCATCACGGGTCCTTCCGCCCTGGACACGCAGCCCGACGCTCGGCGAAATCCGCCATCGGCGGCGGGCAGCGAGGGAGGTGCGCAGTTGACGGCGCCGCCATCCGATGCCCAGGATGCCGGGGCCAGGCAGCAACGGGAAGCGGAGCAGAAAAAAGGGGGATACCGGTTCCCATGAGCCGCGTGATGCTCGCGGACGACAGCCCGCATGCCCTACGTATGGGCGAGTTCATCCTGCGGGAAGAGGGGTTCGAAATCGTATCGGTCACCGACGGCGCCACGGCGCTGATCCGCCTGGCGGACGTCGACCCGGACCTGGTGCTAGCCGACGTAGGTCTCCCGCTGAGGAACGGATACGACCTGTGCCGGTCCATTAAGAACCTTGTAGGACACCGCCACGTGAAGGTGGTGCTCACGGCCGGGGCGCAGGTGAAGTTCGACGACGAACAGGCGGGCCAGGCCGGGGCCGACGGATGCCTCCACAAGCCCTTTGAAGCCAGCACGATGACCGAGATGGTGAAGCGGTTGGTGGCTGAGGCGGCGGAGTCGCGCCGTGCCGCGCCGTCGCCCGAGCAGGTTGCGGCCGTGGCGATGGAAGAAGCCGGTGCCTCGCTGCAAGTCGGTTTTCCCGGCGCGGAGGTCGCCGGGAGGAAGGCGGAAGAGGCCGTGGCGGAGGCTCAGGTCGTGGTGGAGAAGGGGGACGCGGCGGATTCGGACGCGGCCGCTGCGGTGACGGTTGAGCCGCTTCCCGTTGCGGTCCTCCAAGAGGTTGTTCCGCAAGGAGTTATTCGTATCCCGTCGGCGGACCCGGAACTGGTGCGCGCCGCCGTGACCCTGGCGTTGGAAAGCGCCCTTCCGGTGCTGATCGACGAGATCACGCAACGAGTGACGTTGGCGCTCGATGAGGGGGAAGCGGAGTCCTTGCGGATTTGATATAGCGACCCGCCGGGTGCGCTATCTCAGGCCGCGCTGAACGCGCTTGGTAGCCCTTTCGCTCACAAGGTCGGCCACCTTGGTGAGCAATGCGGGAAGATCCTCCGGTTCGACGAGCACGGTCGGCGCCTTTTTCTTCGACGCTGCGCGCTTGCGAGTGTTCCGGTATGTCGTGATGAGAGCCGTTGCCGGCTTGTAGTCCATCAGGCGGGCGTGGGCCAACACCCTCAGCCCGGCCTCGGGCGACTCCATCTGAAGGTCGGTCAGGACCAGTTCATACTCGGCGTCATCCAGGAGGCTTACCGCCTCTGCCGCGGATGCCGCCGAATCGACACGATAGCCGCCCGCTCGCAGAACGGTTTGCAGCGTGAGCCGGGACGCGGGGTCATCATCCACAAGGAGGACCCGAGCCAATTCAACCGCCTGGCGCTCTCGCGGGTACGACGACTTGACCATGCACGACACCTTTCCCACGTTGGTATCCCCACTATACTCCAGAATCCTCAGAACTTAGCCCGTTTCTTTCGGGTTTTCGGCGAATGTTGAATTAATCCACAAAATACTACTACAATAGGATTAAGGTGTCTACAGACTCGTCCCGGCGCACAGTCTCCGGCGACGGCGGAAGCCGCTTCGGGCGTGGTATGCTGGACACAACCCCCTTGAAAATCGGCTTCGTAAGTCTGGGCTGTCCCAAGAATCTGGTGGATACCGAGGTCATGAGGGGGCTT
>CAZVIK010000208.1:3205-6740 GCA_964627045.1 uncultured Solibacteraceae bacterium
GGCTTCTTGTCTCCCGCGGCCACCAGTTGACGCCGGACCCGTCCAAGGCCGAGGTCATCGTGGTGAACACGTGCAGCTTCGTGGGAGACGCCAAGCGGGAATCGGTGGACGCGATCCTGGAGATGGCCGAGTTCAAGCGCGAGGGACGGGCGCGGCGGCTGATCGTCGCGGGGTGCCTGGTGGAGCGGTACCCCGGCGAGATCCGCGAGACCCTGCCCGAGGTGGACGCGGTCGTCGGCACGAACCAGGTGGAGGAGATCGTGGCGGCCTGCGAAGGCGGACCGGTCTCGAATTCGACCCACCGCCCCTACCTGTACCACGAACTGACCCCGCGGGTGCTTTCGACGCCGCGCCATTACGCCTACATCAAGATCGCCGAGGGTTGCGACCACAAGTGCACGTTCTGCGTGATCCCGCAGTTTCGCGGAGCGTTCCGGAGCCGGAATCCGGAATCGGTGGTCGCCGAAGCGGCGACCCTGGCCGATCAAGGCGTCCGGGAGATCAACCTGGTGGGGCAGGACACCACTTCCTACGGCGAGGACCTCGGGCTGAAGGACGGCTTGGCACACCTGCTTGATCGCCTCGCTACCATGCCCGTGCCCCGCGAGACCTGGGTCCGATTCCTGTATGCCTACCCAAACCGGATCACGGGACGCCTGTTGGACACGCTGGCGGCGCACCCAAGGCTGGTCAAGTATCTGGACATGCCCCTGCAACATGCCAGCGCGGCGGTGCTTAGGCGCATGAAGCGCGGATCGAACGGCGAGGCGTTCCTGAGGCTGATCGAAAAGATCCGGAAGACCGTCCCCGGCGTTGCTCTGCGCACCAGCATGATCGTTGGGTTCCCCGGGGAAACCGAGGGCGACTTCGAGGAGTTGTGCCGGTTCGTCGCAGCCGCGCGGTTCGACAACCTGGGCGTTTTCGGCTACTCCGACGAGGAGACCAGCCGGAGCTTCCCTCTGGGCGGCAAGGTGGACGGTCGCACCATCTACCGGCGGAAACGGCGGCTGATGTCGATCCAGCGTAAGGTGGCGCGCGCCCACAACCGGCGGCTGGTGGGGACGGTGGCGCGGGTGTTGGTGGAGGGGCCCAGCCAGGACACCGATCTGCTCTGGGAGGCCAGGATGCCGGGGCAGGCGCCGGAGATCGACGGCGTGTGCCTGGTCAACGACTGCGAGGGCGGCGTGCCGGAGCCGGGGCAGATCCGGCCGTTCCGGGTAACCGGCGCTCACGACTACGACCTGGTCGGGACGATACTGGAAGAGGACGAGGATGTCCGGCCGAATCCGTTCCCGGTCCTCGGTCATTCGAGGAGATGAACTGCCCCATCTGCAAGAAACCGGTCGAAGAGGCGAACCCGGAAGCACCGTTCTGTAGCGCCCGCTGCCGGACGATCGATCTGGGCAATTGGGCCACGGGGGCTTACGTCATTCCGGTCCCCTTGCCGGACGAGGACGAAGACGCTGAAAAGGGAGGGCTAGACGGTGAGAAGTAGCGCCGCGCGCCTTGTTGCGCTGCCTATCGCGACGTTCTTCGGCCTGGGCCGGTCGCCGGTGGCGCCCGGCACGGCGGGGTCGCTCGGCGCGCTGGGGGCCGCCGCGATCCTGGTGCATCACCACGGATGGGGCCGGGTGGAGTTCGCCCTACTGGTGGCGGCGCTTTTGCTGCCTTCGGTGTGGGCATCCCAGGTGGCGGCGGAGTGTAGCGGAAAAAAAGACCCGTCGCACGTGGTGGTGGATGAAGCGCTCGGGCAATGGATGACGCTGGCCGGAGCCACGACTTACACCTGGAAGAGCTTTTTGGCGGCATTCCTCCTGTTCCGGCTGCTGGACATCTGGAAGCCGCCGCCGGTTCGCCAGGCCGAGCGTCTGCCCGGCGGCTGGGGCATTATGGCCGACGACGTGGTGGCGGGGCTGGTGGGCGCGCTTGTGTTGTTTCTGGGGGGATGGTTCAATCTTTATTGACGATGGGCACTCGCAAGAATCTCCGTGAACGGTCTCGGATTGACCGGGTGGCGCCGGAATCGGCGATTGCCGGGGGGGAAATCCACATCCTGGGGGCGGGACTGGCGCCCGGGGGAATGCCCCTGGTCCGCTTCGGCGGCACTCCTTCTCACGTGGTGGTGGGATCGGATTCCAGGGTGGTGGTTAGGGTTCCCGCCGGCGCCGAAGCGGCCGAGTTGTCGGTCGGCAACGGCGGCGGGGAGATCCGCTGGCCCTGCCGGGTGGGGCGGCAGGTGGCCGACGGGCTTCATCCGGTGGCGAATCCGGCCGTGGATTCCGCCGGAAACGTCTTCACGACGTTCAGCGGCTCCCGCGGGCAGAAGACGCCCGTGGCGGTGTTCCGGATCAACCGCCGGGGCGAAGCGGCCCCCTTTATCACCGATCTCATGAACGCCACCGGCCTCGCGTTTGATCGCGACGGCGGCCTCCTGATTTCGAGCCGGCACGATGGAACCGTCTACCGAGCCGCGCCCGACGGGCGTCTCTCCGTTCATGTCGAGGGGATGGGCGTCGCTACCGGCCTCGCGTTCGACGCCGCGGGGAACCTTTACGTGGGTGACCGCAGCGGCACGATCTTCAAGATCAGCCAGGACCGCCAGGTTTTCGTATTCGCGACCCTGGAGCCCTCGATGGCGGCCTACCATCTGGCCTTCGGCCCGGACGGCTACCTGTACGTTTCCGGCCCGACCACGTCCAGCTTCGACACGATCCACCGGATCTCTCCCGCGGGCGACAGCGAGGTCTTTTACCGCGGGCTCGGGCGTCCGCAGGGCATCGCCTTCGACCTGGAGGGGCGCCTCTATGTGGCGGCGTCCGTTTCCGGCCGGAAAGGGATCGTGCGGATCGGCACCAACCGGTCGGCGGAGTTGTTTCTGTCCGGGCCCAACGTGGTAGGGTTGGCCTTCGCGCCCGGAGGCGTGCTTTACGTCGCCACCACGAACGCGCTGCACCGCGTGGAGGCGGACATCGAGGGAATGCCGCTGTAGGAGGCGAGCCCCGATCCGGTCCACGTATCCACCAAACACGTGGAGCGCCAGAATCTCGCCATTCGGATGCAGACGGGCCGCTTCACCCGGCTGACCAACGCCTTCTCGAAGAATACGGAGATACGGAGGCCGCCATGGTTACACGCGCCCGTCGATTCCCCGCCGGAGGCGAACTGTGTGGGAAGGCCGCCGTGGGCGGCTGGGCGGGTCAGTCCTTCCGCAGGATGCAGACCAGTTCGGAACCACCGACGGCGGTCGATGCCACTGTCATCCCGAGGAGGCGGTAGCCTTCCGCGCCCACTTCGGCGAGTTCCTTTTGCATGGTGGAGGTTCGCGACGTAGCCAGCAGTTTGTAGGTGATCGGTTTGTCGGCCGACGCGACGCTGCGCTCCATGATAACCGACACTTCCTTGCCGCCGAAGGTGGACTGGAAAACAGTCTGGCCCCGGTATTCGAATCCTTCGTCCCATAGTTAATCAAAAACATACGCAAGGGTGTTGGTCCCCTTGGGGCCACCACTTTTTTGGTCCCCTTCCCCCCGGGTTG
>CAZVIK010000209.1:0-6670 GCA_964627045.1 uncultured Solibacteraceae bacterium
GCCCAATTCGATGATCGCCGCGCCCTTGCCGTGGTCCGTCGTCTTTGTGGGGCAGCCTTTCCAGGCTGCGGCAGGGCTTTCCAGCCCTGCCCTTCGGGTCTTCGCGTGAGGCCCCGTTTGCCGCCCACGCGCTGGCCGCGGCGCGCTACGCGGTCATCGAAAGGATGCCCTTGTTTTTGAGGCCGGAAAGCGCCAGGTGGTAACGGCTGCGCATGCCGGTTTTCTCGTACAGGTGTTTCAGGTGGATCTTAACCGTCCCGGGGCGGATACCCAGTTCGCGTGCGATTTCGCCATTGGTCAGCCCCTGCTCCACCAGGCCGAACACCTGCGCCTCACGCGGCGTAAGGTCGGAGCGCTGCGATCCGGCCGGCCGCGGCGCGGAACGGAAGATCGAGTCCTCCATCCAGGTCGATCCCGCCCCTGCCGATTGCAGGCAGGCTATCAGCATTTCCGCAGGGGCCGCCTTGCGGATCACGCCTTTGGCGCCCGCCTGAACGAAGCGCAGCGCCTCGGCCTCGGTCATCGACGTTCCCCAGATCACCACCGCGATCTTCGAGTCCGACGCGCGCAGGTTCAGTACCCAGTGCACCAACCCGCTGACGCCGATTCCCTTGTCGGCCAGTACGACGCGCGGCGGATACAGCCGCGTCATTCGCAGCGCATCGTCCAGGCTTGTGGAAGCCCACATGAACTCCAGGTCGGGACAGGGGTCCAGGACCGCGCGCACCCCGGCAGCCGTGACAGGTTGGGTGTCGCATACGCCAACGGTAGTAACCAAGGATAAATCAGTCATGAGAATCCGCGGGTGCCCGCCGATTTCGGCCGTTTTCTAGCGCTGTTACAGAACAGTAGTTGCCGGGTCGGTCCCCAGTTCTCATCCTTTTTCCGGACTCCGCCGATTTACCGGCAGGGAGGACTGCGTTTGGGTGATGGCTTCGACCGCGCGCCGGTGTCCGCCGGAGGATCCGGCGGGCCTTGGGAGGTCTGGATCTGTTGTTCGGATCCGCGCCTGGCCTCCGCCTTGACCGGCCTGCTGGCCCGCGAAGCGCCCGGATCGCGTGTGACGGCGGTCGCCGGGTTGGAGGCTCTGCAAGCCCGGCTCGACCGTCCCTCCGGCCGGCTGCCGCAGGCCTGTTTTCTGGAGGTTCCCCGCCGCGCCGGCCCTGTCCTGGAACTGTTGTCGCGGCTGACCGGCCCGGGGCTGGCGATTCCGGCCGTCGCCCTGCTCGCCGAAGAGGATCACGAAAGGGCGTTGCGCTGCCTGCGGATGGGCGCTTGCGGCTGCCTGGTGCATCCGCTCGACGCCGAACAGTTGCGCCCGGTGCTCCCGCGGCTAGGCTGGGAGGCTTCGGGCGAACGCGGCGGCCGCGGCCGCGTCATCGGCGTCCTGCCCGCCCGCGGCTCGGGCGGCGCCACCACGCTGGCCGCCAACCTGGCCTGCCAGGCGGCCCGGGGCGCTTCCGGCCGCGTCCTGCTGGCCGACATGGACCTGCTGGCCGGCACGCTCGGCTTCATGCTCAAGTTGACGTCGCCTCACAGCTTCGTTGACGCCCTCAGCCACGCCGGTGAACTGGACGCCGACCTCTGGAAGGGCCTGGTTTCGCCTTACCGCGGCCTGGATGTCCTGCTGTCGCCCGAAGATCCGGCCGATTGCGCCCTGAACGCGGACGGCTTGACCGATCTGCTGCGCTACGCGCGGCGCAACTACGACCTGATCGTCCTCGACACCGGCGGCGCGTTCTGCCCGCTGGGAGCGGAACTGGCGCGGGCCTGCGACGAGGCTTTGCTGGTGACCACGGGCGACGTCGGCGCCGTGCATGGCGCCGCGCGAACGCTCTCTTTTCTCGCCTCCGAGGGCGGCTCCGCCGCGCGTCTCCGCATCGTCGTCAGCCGCTGGCGGCGCGAGGCCGGCCTGGACCGCGCCTCCATCGAACAGGCCCTCGGGCAGCCGGTTTGCGCCGTCCTGCCGTGGGACCCTCAGGCCACCGACGACGCGTTGCTGGAGGGCCGTCCAGTCGCTCCGGGCAGCGCCCTGGGCCGCGCCGTCGCCGAGCTGGCGGCGGAGCTATTCGATTCGGAAGAGCCCGCTTCCCGGCCCGCCGCCACGCGCGGTTGGCGGTCGATTTTCTCCCGCGCGGGCTGAAAACTGCACTTTTTCTTTGAATAATTATTCAAAACGTAGAATAGTTATTCACTATTCCCTTGCTTGGCTCAGAAAGCGGCGCTGGATTCGATTCCGGCGGCCTGGAGCGCTACGGCCATCTTTTGAAGCGCCGATTTGTGGATCTGAGAAACCCGGCTTTCATTGATCCCCATCATGTCGCCGATCTCGCGCATGGTCATTTCCTGGCTGTAGTAGAGTTGGACCACCTGCCGGTAGCGTGCCGGCAACACGTTCAAGGCCAGCTTCAGGTGGACCTTCAACTGTTCGCGGGCGCAGATTTTGTCGGGCTGGCTGTCTTTTTCGGCGGGGAAATCCGGGGCGGCGGCGTCCTCCTGATCGGCCGGGCGCGAGGAGGCCGAGATCAGTCCCACGTTGCGAAGTTCCAACATCATCCGGCGCCAGCGCTCGTCGCCGACGCCCATGCGCGCGGCGACCTCGGCCTGCGTGGGATTGCGTTGCAGGACGGCGGCCAGGTCGCGGGTGGCCGCCTCAATCTGCTTGTGACGCCGCCGGAGGTCGCGCGACGCCCAATCCAGTTGCCGCAGGCTGTCCAGGATGGCGCCCTTGATGCGGTGCTTGGCGTAGCTGGGGAAGGCCACCTGCTTTTTGGGGTTGTACTTTTTGACGGCGTCCAGCAGTCCCATGACTCCGGCGTGCACCAGGTCGTCCAGGTCCACGTGAACGGGCAGGTTCTCGTGGACTCTCACCGCGATCACCCTCACCAGCGGAAGGTGATCGAGGATCACTTGGTCCCGGTCCACCTCCTCGGTGGTGGCGGGCTTGGGTCTGGACACACTGGTAGCGGGCATGCCGGTCGCTCCTTTTCTTTCGCCGCCGCTCGCGATCCCCGTGGGTTCGGGAGAGCCGGCGGCGCCGACAGGAAATGCAAGCCAGCGGCCAGATCGCCGCGCGGCATCAGTAGGGGGATTTACCTATTGGGAGATAAGGACTTGACCGGATGGACACGCGGCCACCAAGCTCCGCCGGGGCGACGGCGCGTTCGCGCGCGCGTTCCGAAGTGAAACAGGAAACACCGCCGCGGACCTTTTTGGAACGAATCCGGACGGGGCCGGCGCGGGTGATAGGATTGAGGGCGGAGCCCGCCGTTCCTATATGACCCCGCAGGTAGCCGCATCCGCCGGGCGAGTGCCCCGCTCGCGCATTCGCGAACTAGCCGATATCGCCATGCCGATGGAGGGCGTGGTGCGCCTCTATTTCGGCGAGTCCAACCTGCCGACGCCGGACTACATCAAGCGCGCTGCCGCCGAGGCGCTGAAAGCGGGATACACCTACTACACCGAGAACGCCGGGCTGCCCAGCCTGCGGCGCGCGCTGGCCGGGCACTACGGGCGGCTGCACGGTGTGGACCTCGACCCCGCGCGCGAAATCGTCGTCACGGCGAGCGGCGTGCAGGCGCTGAGCGTAGCCGTCCGCGCGCTCGTGGACCCGGGCGACGAAGCCATCGTGCTCACCCCGGCCTGGCCCAACGGGAGCGCCATCGTCACCATGGCGAACGCCGTGGCGGTGGAGATCCCGCAGCCTCTTCGCGGCGGGGGCTACGAGATCGATTTCGAGGCTCTGGAAGACGCGGTGACGCCGCGCACCCGGCTGGTGATCTACACTTCGCCGTCCAATCCGCTCGGCTGGGTGGCGACGCTGGAGGAGCAGCGGCGGCTGCTCGAGTTCTGCCGCGAGCGCGGATTGTGGCTGATGGCCGACGAGGTCTACGAACGGCTCTACTACCGAGGCGGGCGTGCGGGGGAGCCCGCGCCGTCGATTCTCCGGCTGGCCGGGCGGGGCGACGCGCTGGTGGTGATCCAGTCGTTCTCCAAGGCGTACTGCATGACCGGCTGGCGGGTGGGCTGGCTGGTAGCGCGGGCGGACCTGGCGGCGAAGATCGCGGAGTTGAACGAGTTCATGGTGTCGCATGCGGCGAGCTTCACGCAAAAGGCGGCCGAGGCGGCCTTGATCGAGGGAGAAGCGGAACTGGCGGCGATGGTGGCGCGGCTCGCCAGTAACCGGGACTTCTGCCTGGAGGCGTTACAGCGGATGCCGGGCGTTACGGCGCCCCGGCCCGACGGCGCGTTTTACTTATTCCCGAAGATCGAGGGGTTGAAGGATTCCTTCGAGTTCTGCCGGAGGCTGCTCGCGGAGACCAAGGTGGGGCTGGCGCCGGGGGTGGCCTTCGGGCGCGGGGGCGAGGGGTCCGTGCGGCTGTGCTACGCGGCCGAGCGCGAACTGCTGGAGACTGCCCTGGACAGGTTGGATGGCTTTCTGCGGAGGGGATGAGCGGCGCGCGGGATGGCCCGTTCAGGCGGCCCGTGCGGGGGCCAGCCGGTCCACCAGCGCGCGGCGCAGGAAGCGGTTGGCGGGCTCCTCGAACAGCTTGAAAACGAGCGTCGAAAGCAGCACGGCGGCGGCGATGTAGACCAGGGCTGCGCCGGTGGGCCAAGAGGCGAGGCGCAGGTAGACCCAAGAGCGTTTGTACCACCACAGCACGGGAATGTGGAGAATGTAGAGCGCGTAACTGGCCCTGCCGAGCAGCAGCGACGGCCGGGTCGAGAGGGCCGCCGCGAACCAGCCGCCACCCAGCGACAAACCGAATACGAGCAGGGCATTCAGCGGACGGATGGCAAGGTCCAGGGTGAACCAACGCTCCACGGCGCCCGAAAACGCCACCAGGAGGACGGCCGCCAGAGCGGCGGGGGCGTAGAACCACGAGCCGCGCCCCACCAGCGCAGGCCACCGCGCCAGAGCGGCATCGAATAGCCCCGCGACGGCCATCCCCAAAAGGAAGTCGCCCAGGTGAACCAGGGGTTTCCAGGAGTCCGGGAGGCCGAGGGCATCCAACAGGACCGGGAGCGCGAGCGCGACGGCGGCGGCGAGCATTGGGCGCTTGAAGCCGGTGCAGCGGAAGGCCAGCAACGCCAACGGGAAGCAAAGATAGAAGAAGACCTCGCAGGACAACGACCAGGCGGGCGTGTTCCAGTGCACCGGGAGCGTGCCGGTCCAGCCCTGCAACAGCATGGTGTAGTCGATCAGCAGGAAGGCGCGGTCCCCGGCCAGCCGGGCGGAAGCGCGGGTGAAGAGGTCCTGGTAGGCGAAGGGCGCGATGACCACCAGGCTCAGCAGGTAAACCGGATAGATGCGCGCCACGCGGGCGGCCCCGTAGCGGATCAGGCTGTGGCGGCGCCAGCGGGTGGAGGCGTAGCCGCGGGCCAGGACGAACCCGGAGAGGACGAAGAACGTGCCGACGGCCCAGAAGCCGCCGCGGGTGAAGGTCTGGAGCGGCAGCGGGAGCGTTTGGACGAAGGGCTCGAGCATGCGCGCGCCGCCGCACAGGTGGTGGACGACGACCCAGACGGCGAGGCAGAAACGCAGGCCGGTGAGGGCCGGGAGTTGGGAATCGGCCAGAGGGCGGGGAGCGGTCATGGGAGGATCAGACGCCGGCCCTTTCCTGCGCGCGGCTGAGCGCCGATTCCAGTTGCTCCTTGCCGAGCGGGGTGCTGATGAACAGCTCCTGGCGCGCGCCGGCGCTCAGGGCGATGGCCTTCCAACCGTTGACGGTGGGCACGGTGACGCGGACCTTCACGGGCCCGCGCGCGTCGCGCACCTGGCGGATGACGCCGGGGACCACCGAGCGGACTTCGGGACTGTCTTCGAGCAAGCGAACCAGCAGAGGGCGCACGCCGTCGATAATGCTGTGCTCGACCTTCAGCTTTCCCTGTGCCGTGCGCAGACGCATTGCCGTGGAGTCAAAGATTTCTTGATGACCGCGCTACCAATCGCAGGAATTGCCCGGCCCGCGGCCGGGCCGGGAGGAGCCTCAACCGCCGGCGAAGCGCATCACGAGGACCCAGACGGCGGCGCTGACCCTGACGAAGGCCATCGGGACAATCCCCGCCTTCATTATTCCATGAGCTTGAGAATGCTTGCACGGATCCGTGCGGTGAGGCCGGCGCGGTCCTGGAGCGAAAGGCCGGTGGTGGGAATGGGTTCGCCGATTTCGAGGGCAACCGGACCGGGACGGACGACGAAGGAGCCCATGGGGAGGACCTCGCGGGTCCCCCGGACCGCCACCGGAACGATAGGGACGCCGGCCTTGATGGCGATATAAGCCGCGCCCTCCTTGAATTCGGTCATGGTTCCTTCCGAGCGGCCGCCTTCGGGGAAGACCAGGGCGCTGACGCCGCGCTCGCGGATCATACGCGCGGATTCCGACATGGCCTTGAGCGAGCCGCGGGGATCGTCGCGGGGGATGGAAATGTGACCCGCGCGGCGCAAGTGGCCGCCAATGAAGGGGACGCTGAAAAGTTCCTGCTTGGCGAGGAAGCGGAACTGAAGCGGGATGTGGCCCATGACGAGGGGCGTGTCCATCAGGCTGAGGTGGTTGGCGGCGATCACGCAGCCGCCCGAGGGGGGGACATGCTCCAGGCCGCGCACGCTGACCTTCAGGCGGGCGATCCCGATTAGCAGGCGGCTCCAAAGGCGGGCGATCCGGTGGGA
>CAZVIK010000210.1:0-6658 GCA_964627045.1 uncultured Solibacteraceae bacterium
ACTGCAGACCACCAGCGAGAAGTCTGCAACGGGAGACTGCCGATCATGCTGGGAGCGATTGAAGAATAGGCGGCTGCCCCACTGGCTGCCAGCCCACCGAACAAGCCGCCCAAACCCATGCCTGCCGGCCGATTGCTGCCAGTGAGCAGATTCGCCATCAAGGTGGCGAGATACTGCTTCACGGGGGTCAGAAAAGCCGAAAAGAAGAGGTTCTTCAGAGCCGACAGGAAGCTCCTGGACCGTTCGAAGGCGGCATCCATCAGCCCTTCGAAGCCAGTCTTCACAGAGTCGAAGGTTGCGCGGGCTTGATCGCGGACGAGCTCCGAGGTCCGGTTTGCTGACTGTTGACGGGCCGCTTCGATGCCGGCATCGGCGGCTTCCTGCTGAGCTTGCCGGATTGCCTCCCGCTGCTGGCTGTACTCGGCGATACGTTGGCCGATGGCGTCCGCCTCGTAGCCAAGCCGCTTCATGTCGAGCTCGTAGGCCATCGCCTGCTGCGAGGTTTCCAGATCGAACAGGCGCAGCTTGATCTCGTGGAGCCGCTCCAGGTAGTCAACCTCGATCTGCATCTTCTGCTGTTCGACCGCCAGCTTCTGGCGAAGCGTCTGCGCGTCCGTCGCCTCGACTGCCCTCAGGCGCGCATCACGATCGATCCCTGCGGCCGCTTCCTGGTAGGCCAACAGGTCACGGGCGCTCTCCATGGCCTTCGAAGACCACTCCGCGTCATATTGCAGCCGGCGCTGGTAGACTTGGGCGTCGTACTCCGTGCGCCGGGCAGCGGCTTCCTCCTCGTCTTTGAGGTATTCTGCCAGGTGCTTATGGTTCTCCTCGGACAAGTTCCGCTTATACGCCCCCCACCGGCGCTCCAACTGGTCGATCACGTTCACCCAGGCCTGGCGCGTCAACTGGATCTTGCCCTCGTCGGTCCACTTCTCGACCTGGGCGTTGACCTCGGCCACGTCCCTGGCAAAGCCCGACTGGCTCTTGGCCCCGGCCGCGACCGCCGCCTGGCGCGACTCCTGCTCGATCTGAGCCTGCTTCTTGCGAATCTCCGCCGCCAGTTTCAGCGCTTCCGGGTCGGGCCCGGTGTCGATGGCAAGCTTTGGACCCTGGTATTCGAATCGCTGCCCGGGCATCGCCTTGCTTCCAGAGACCAGTTCCCGAAGTTGATCATCGGTCATGCCCTGTTTGCGGAGGGCCTCCACACTGGTCTTCCCGCTGAACAGATCCTGCCGGATTGCACCGCGTTTCTCCTCATCCCATCGCTCCTGAAGTCCAGCTTGCGTGTCTTTCCAGGTCTTGTAGACGATCGCCCCGCCCGCCGCAATCCCGGTAAGCATGAGGGCCCACGGGTTGGCGGCAAGCGCGGCGGTGAGCCCTTGGACTGCTCCCGTGATGCCCTGGATCTTGGAGACCAGGGCGGCGGTAGCCAGGGCTGCGGAAACGTACAAAGCAGCCTCGCCGGACTTCACGAGCCAGCTCGCGTTGTCCCTCAGGAAGCTCGTCAGATCGCGAAGCAGAGCCAGCACTCCCTTGAACTGGTTTTGGAATTGGACGCCGACCGCCTCACGTAGCTCGTGCACCTCCCGGTCGAGCGCCTTCATCTCCAGCTCCGCTTCCCCAATAGCGCCAGCGTGGGCCCCCTGGATGGCGGTAGCCGCCTTCATGATGGCGTTGTAGCGGGCCTGGACCTTCTCGTTGTCAGAGAGCGTCCGGCCGAGCAGCAACTCCTGTGTCGTGATCTCCCGCTCGAAGTTCACGACCAGGCCAGCCGAGCGGAGTGCGCGGGCGTTGCCGAACTCGATGGCCTGCAGGATCTTCTCTAGGGCCTCCGGTGCCGCAATGTTCTCGATGGCGGCGGCGTCCTTGGCGACCTTCGCCAATCCCGTGGCCTTTGACAAGTCGAGGTCCGCGATGATCAGCCGGTCGATGGTGTGGATGGCATCTTCCCCGTGGTAGCCGATCTTGCGCACCGCTTCGACGGCCTTTTCGAAAGCCTCAGCGGCGATCCCATGCGCCTTGGCCAGGGCGCGGCCAGAGGCCTCCATGCGACTCTCGTGGGCCGCCATCTTCGCCGCCTCAACGGTCCAGTTCTTGGCCCACTCCACTACCTTCTTAATGCCGTCCGCGAGGAGGTTTCCGGCCGTGGCGCCCTTGATCATGCTGGCGGTCATGCCGTCGATCCCGGCAGAGGCTCCGCGCGCAGCTTTGGCGGCCGTCTGCTCCATGCTGGACAGGCCGGCGTTGACGCTCTTGATCGAGGCGTTCGCCTTGTCCACGTCCACTTGGACGACGAGTTCGAGTTTGTTGTCGGAGGGCATTTCTTCAGGCCGGGAGACGAAGCCGCTTGAAAGGTGGTACCACCTGAGATACCATCAGAACGTGGCGAAGACGCCCAAGCTCCTCACCCGGATGCGCAATAATCCGCGCGACTGGCGAATCGAGGATCTCAAGACGCTGGCGGACAGGTACTCGGTCCGGTATCGGCAGCAGGGAACCAGCCACGTGGTTTTCATCCACGAAACCGCGGGACTGCTATCGGTGCCGTGTGCTCGACGGATCAAGCCGGTTTACATACGTCAGTTCGTCACCATGATCGGCAAGTTGGAAGGTTCGGAATGAAAGAGACACTGCGATTGGAGGACTATCCCTTCACCATTCGGCGTCTTACCGGCGACGAGGGTGGAGGGTATTTGATCGAGTTTCCCGACATCCCTGGTTGCATGTCAGACGGCGAGACTCCTGAAGAAGCGATCGCGAATGGGCGTGACGCCCTGAAGTGCTCTCTGTTGACGCTCCAGGACTTTGGCCGCCCGATTCCTGCGCCCGGTGCGTTCGCCGCGGCCAGCGGCCAGTGGAGACAGCGAGTTCCGAAGACCCTGCACGCACGTCTGGTCGAGCGGGCACGACGAGAGGGCGTGAGTCTGAACACGCTGGTCACGGCGATGATCGCAGAGGGGCTCGGGAGCCACCAAGGCCGCCGCCACCGCGCGTCCTGACCAGATTTCACATCGTCGCTGGTTTCTCCCAGTCCGACCGCTCGCGCTCATCGTTCAGAGTCAACATTGCGTAGAACTCATCCGCTCGGATCTCCTCCAGGCCGATCCGGAGGCCTAACTGCAATGCCCCGCGCAAGTCCAGCGCCCGCCGGATGAGATGCCCGCGTTCTGACGATTGTGCCGCATCAAGTTTGTCCAGCGGGCAGTGATCGCAGCGGCCGCCGTCGTCCGGCGCATCTGGGCAGAGGCCCGGCTCGCACAATTCCGCGCGCCTCATTGCCCAATGCACGAGGAAGCGAACGGAAGGATGCTCCGGCCACTCCCCGTTGGTCAGTTTGGGTCGATGGTCTCCTGGAATGCGGCGTCGAGCGCGTCGATCGCCGACTTCACCGCGACCGCCTGGTGGATGATCGGGACCTCGCCGGTGTAGCCTTCTGCGCCCTGGGACAACCTTTTATATAGAGCGCCAGCGGCGGCCAGGTTGATGGTGAGCTCTTGCCGGTTGTAAGGCAGGTCGAGCACCCGGGCAAAGCCGCGCCGGTAGTCGAAGACGTCCTTGGCCGAGGGCATCTTCAGCAGGTGCGTGACCGTTCCACCAAGGACGCGCAGGATGACCCGGAAGGAGTCTCCGGCCTGTACCACATCGTCCACCTCCGCTTGGCTCAACTGCTCGATGATCCGACTAGCCTCGAACGCATCGACCTCCGGCCCATCCTCCGTCCGGACCTTGGCGAGCAGCGCGGCATCAACCTCCTCGCTCGACGGGACCGTCGTCTCGGAGATTCCACGGCCGAGATTCTTGATCAGCACCTTGCGGCGACGCTGGCGCTCCGTCCAATCCTCATCCGAGGGAAAGCGCACGCGAACAGTCTTGACTCCCGCCGGCGTGCGAAGCTGCATGGCGACCGGGCGGGTCGCATCGAATACCACTGATTCCATGGGTTCCTCTCCTACTGGCAGATGTTGTCCACACTGCACTTAGCCACAGCCGAGATGACGCCGTTGGTGGTGTCCCACATCGGTAGGCACTCAACCGCCACCGTGACGATCCCGTCCGTCTCTCCCACCTCGGCCGTGGCGAAGGAGACCTTCTGCCAGGTGATCTCCAACGAGTTGGTGGCGTCGTAGGTGAGCCCGATAACCGCGGTCCCGGTAGTCTGGCTCTTGAGCTTGGTGAACTCGGTCGAGCCGTTCTCAAACCGCGCGGTGAAGCGCAGCGTCCCCTTCCGGTCGCCGAACTCGAGGCGGCCGCGAATGGCGCCGCTCGTGGTATCGCCCGACGTCTGGAAGCCGGAGCCGGGGAAAAAGCCTCCGTCCATCCGGATGTTGTTCTTCCAGCTTGTCTCCAGCGAGACGATGTTTTTGTTCGAGACGTAGTTGACGCCGTTGATGGAAAGAGCGAGCGACGCGGAGGGCAGCAACTTCTCCAGGGTCGCTGCCGGCATGGTGATCCCAGAAGGCTCCGTGAGCTTCCCGGAGCCGGCGAACTCCACAGTGATCTTGCTGTTGGCCCGGCCCGGCCCGCTGCCGATCGAGATGCTCCAGCCCTCAACCACGCAGCCCACGGCCATCCTGTCCAGCACCACCCCGGCGCCGGGACGGATCTGCTCCACGAAGGAGAAGTAAGGCAGTTCGGCCGCGTCCCCATTCGCGGGAAAGAGCGGTGTGCAGGTGTAGGTGAAGTTCGGCGTCGTGCCGGACTTCACCACTTTGCCCAGCCCGAAGGCCATAGCCCAGGCGCCGATCTCCGCCCCGAGGTACTTCTCGATGGTGCCGCCGGCGTCCCAGGAGGTCTGGAAGGACTGCACGGGGAACTCGTGGCCCTTGCCGAATTCCTCAGCGTCGTTCTCGGTGTTGAGCTTGGGGTTGGCGAGGGTGGCGTTGAGCTTGCGCAACTGCCACATCTGCCCGGCCGTGTTGGCCACGGCGATGTCGGTCTGCTTCTGCTTGCCGAAGCAGATCAGGATCTCCTGCAATCTAGTCGTGGACACTCTTCACCTCCGCATGGGCTTCGGGCGGCTCGCACTGAGACCAGCCAGAGACCATCCTGGGAATCAGGAGGTCCGGCTTGGCCTCGACCTGCTCAGGCGCGCCCTGGCCGTGGGGCGGGCGGAGCCATACCTTGGGGACGTCACTCATCGCCGATCTCCGTAAACGTGATGGGAATTTCGAAGTAGTCCAGGCCCTCGGCATCCGTCTGCCGCTGGATCATAGGCAGATCCATGGCGTAGCAGGAGGGATGGACGGTGGCGTTCAACATGGGGACGCCCGCGGCGGCGGGCACGCCCTTCGTAATCAGCCGGAACAGCCGGTAATAAGCCGTGGGCGGATCGCGGTCAGTGGTTTCACCGGCGCGCAGGTATAGCGTGATCTGGTGCTTCCACACGTCATTTCCGCCGAAACTGCCAGGCGAGGTGCCCTGCCAGACGGCCATAATTGACGGCGCGGGCATCTGGTGAATGGCATGTGCCAGGCTCGACCGCTTCGGGTACTGGTCATGGTAGGCGTAAACGCGTTCCGGATCGCCATCCATTTCCAGGACGAGATCCTGGATCTCTCGAAGCATCGCGACCAGGTTGTCGACCAGAACAGAGGGATCAATCACCGTTGTTTACCGCCCATAAGGTGTTCCAATGCTAGGCGCGGTGTGATTTCCGCGATCACCTGGCGGGCCGCCTTCACAACAGCGGCCTGGTTCCTCGGCGAAAAGAATAGCCACGGCTCGATCTTCTGGCTGACCCACGCCTTGATGCGGTCTTTGCGCGTGGAAAGGCCGGCGCGCGCCCGGTTTTCGCTTACGGAGCGCACTTGGAGGTTCCGCAGTAGGTCGCCGGTGAAGGTCAGGTTCCGGCGGTTGCCTTTCCCCAGCCGGGTTTTCCGAATCGCATAACGCTTCGTCAGGGGCTTGGCGGCGGAGTCCTCTGGGCCCAGCGCCGCTCCGACCCGGTTCTTCACCGCCGCCACGCCCACGTTGCCGATCTTGAACATCTGGTTCTGGCGGAAGTTCAGATGGTCAAGGCGGATCTGCTTCTTCTGCCAGATTCGAACGGAGGGCATCTACATTTGCCGAAGTCGCAGCACGCTGCCGCCGCTCGCGTCGGCCTCGATGTCGAAGATCTTGTACGTGGCCGCGTCGATGGTCACCTCGTCTCCGCGCGCGGGTGGCAACGCAAGATCAGCCAATCGAATGAAGAGCACGCCATAGACTCCGGGCGAGTTCTCTTCCGCCTCATGCGAAGGTTGGAAGATCGCGCGGATCGGGGCCGACGTGCCCGTTTGCGGTCTGTACGTGACCTCCCTGCCGAACGCGGTGATCGCGGCGGTATTCAGGGTGTTCAGCAGGGAGGCAAAGTCGGCCATGGCTCAGGCCTTGGTGCCCTTGACCAGGACTTCCGGTCGCAGGCAGATCGGTAATGGGTTGGACTGGGTGTGCAGGTCGGTGCCGCGCCCGAATTTCCGCGGCTCCTGCTTGGCGTACAGCGGCAGGCCCAGCGTGTTGGCCGTCTCGTTGAAATCAGCGGGCGCGAAATACGTCCGGAAGGTGTTGGCGGTGCCGATGGGGAAGAAGTGCGCCTCGTCGTCGGCGATGAACTTCCGGACGGTTCCGGCAGCATCGGTCGCCTGGCCCCGGTACTCCTCGAAGGTGATGCCGCCGAAGG
>CAZVIK010000211.1:0-6649 GCA_964627045.1 uncultured Solibacteraceae bacterium
CAGCGGCATGCCGCCGGTCCATTTCCCCTTGCGCCGCGTCGCGGCGATCTTGTCGCGGGTGCGTTCGCTGATCATCTCCCGCTCGAACTGCGCGAACGACAGCAACACGTTGAGCATCAGCCTGCCCATCGACGTGCTGGTGTTGAACTGCTGCGTCACCGAGACGAACGACACCTTGTGCCGTTCCAGCACGTCCATGATCTTCGAGAAGTCGATCAGCGAGCGGCTGAGACGGTCCACCTTGTAGACCACGATGCAGTCAACCTTGCCCGCCTCGATGTCGGCTAGCAGGCGTTGGAGCGCCGGGCGGTCCATGTTGCCGCCGGTGAAACCGCCGTCGTCGTAGTGGTCGGGCAGGCAGACCCAGCCCTCGGACTTCTGGCTGGCGATGTACGCCTCGCCCGCGTCGCGCTGGGCGTCGAGGCTGTTGAACTCCTGCTCCAGGCCGTCCTCGGTGCTCTTGCGGGTGTAGACCGCGCACCGGAACGTGATGGGCGTGTTGGCGGTGGTCCTACTCATCGGCGACTCCGTTCTTGCCGGGCTTCAGGTTGAAGAAGTGGTAGCCGTTCCAGTGCGTGCCGGTGACGGCCCTGGCGACGGCCGAGAGCGTGCGGTAGACCTCGCCCTCGTACTCAAAGCCCCGTGGTAGGACGCGGACGACGATCTCGCGGCCCTTGTACGGCCGCCGCAGGATCGCGCCCGGCATCGGCAGGCGCGAGTCGTGGTCGAAGGCGACCGACGCCGTGGTGGTGATGGCGACCTGGTTGTCCTTGGGGGCGGTGGTTCGCAGGTCGGCGTCGTTGGCCAGTTCATCGGCCCGCCGCCTGGCCCGTTCAGAAAGGTCGCCGCTGGCGTTGGCCTGGATGCGCCAGGCGATCCGCTTGCGCAGCCAGTCCTTGTTGCCCGACCGCGTGGCCTCGCCGAAGACCTCGACGTGCTTGGCCCGCAGGTCCTTGACCGTCAACCGGCCCAGGGCGGCGACCTCTTTGGCGATGTTCGCACTCATGTTTTTCGAGCTCCTTTCATGCGTTGCTCGTGGCTATCGAGCGAGCACATGAGGGCTCGTTTCGGCCCCCTCATCAAGTCCGTTTTGCCTCTGTTTCGCGGGATTTTCGGGGGTGCGAGAGGAACGCGAACCTGGCGATGATTGGCCCGTCTGGCGGAGGCGAAGCACGCCCCGGGCGAGGATGGCGGCGATCTCCTGGCGGCGCTCGTGCGGGGTCATCGCGGCCGGGTCTGCGATGGGTTCTTCCATTGCGGGCTCCTTGCGGATGTGCCCACAACGGCCTTCGCCTGGCGACCGGCTCGCTGTCTGGCTGGGTTGGTGCTCTTCGTCCTTCTCTTACTTACCCGGCGCGAGTTCGAAATGGCGGTAGGGTCCGAGACGAACGGGTCTGTTAACTGGGCGAGGGCTGTTTACGAGAGAGTCCGAGAGTTCGGGGCGTTGCTCTCGGCGGGCGGGCGAGAACGTGTACGTTTACCGCCGCAACGTGGTGGAGGCGGGTTGAAACAGAGAGCGCGGCCCGCGTGGACGGGTGCGTCGTAACCCTTTGACGGCATAGAGATACGAAAACGCCCGGCCATTTTCATGGTCGGGCGTTTCTGTTAACTCAACCAGCCGGATTAGTTCGACTGGTTGAAAGAAGCTCCCCAAAGACAACCCTCCTCGGAACTGTCGCATGTCCCGTCCCGGCCGTCAAGCGATCCCGCCGAGCCATGGCCGAGCCATGGCCGACCATGCACGACGTGTGGTATGACCGCGCCGCCGGTGTGATTGTCCTGCGGAAGACGGTTCGCCTGCCGATGATCCGACCCAGTCGCCGACCCGGTCACCGACCAAGTCAACCGACCCAGTAGGCCCAAGTCGAGGCCCAAGAGGCCCAAGACCGGCTTTCCCGCGATCTTATTTCGGATCAGGATTGACATGCGCCCTGCGGCATGTAAAATATCATGTCGTTTTACATACTAAAGGAAACGGCAGAGGAAACAGTTTCCAGGATGAAAACCTTGGACGAATCGGACATCTCGAAGCTCGTGAAGGAATTACGCGAACGGCTCCAGCTCACGCAGGAGCAGTTCGCCCAGAAGGTCGGCACGACCTACAGCACCGTGAACCACTGGGAGAACGGCAAGCGGATGCCGCAACCGTTCTTCGTCCGGCGCCTCCTTGAACTCAAGGACGAACTCGACAAGGGCTCGGATCAAAAGAGCAATCCATTAACTCGGGAGGATGCGTAACCATGCCTCCTCTTCTATCTGAACGCATTGCAGAGAGCATGGCAACCGTCCAAGGCTGTTATCACCGGCTTGTGGTTGTCGTCGGTCCGGGGCAATCCGGCAAGACGGCTGCGCTGCATGAAGTTCGTGACGCCAAGCATGTTCCCCTGATCAACGTCAATCTGGAGCTATCCAAACGGCTACTCGACCTGACCGAACGCCAGCGTTCTCTGCAAATACCGCGGCTGCTGGATGAGATTGTTGGGGAAGCCCAATGTGGCGAAGTGCTTCTCGACAACACCGAGATACTCTTCGACGTCCAACTGAAACAAGACCCTTTGCGGGTCTTTCAAGGACTGTCCAGAAACCGAACTATCGTCGTGTCTTGGAATGGTCGCATGAATGCCGAAAACCTTCTCTATGCGACGCCAGATCATCCCGAGTTCCGGCAGTATCCCTTGCGGGACATGACCATCGTTGAGGCTGAAGGTGCCAATCAATCCTGTCAGAACAAGGAGCAAACCAGATGAAATACGGAGATCTGATTCAATTCGAACCCATCGAGACCGTGGTGCAGCTGCGCGATGCCGACAAGGCGAACGCTGCGCGTCAACTCGTAAGCACCTATGTCTTTTCCGAGGAAATGGCCGAGAAGCTGACGGGTGTCATCATCCCTCAGCTTCAGTTCGATCAACCGATGGACAACAAGGGTTTCTTGGTGGTCGGCAACTACGGCACAGGTAAATCGCACCTCATGTCCGTCATCTCCGCTATCGCCGAGAACGCCGATCTGACCGCCCATTTGAATGACAAGGCCGTTGCCAAGGCTGCCGCCAGGATCGGCGGGCGTTTCAAGGTGGTGCGAACGGAGATCGGCGCGACCACGATGTCGCTGCGAGACATTCTTGTGGCCGAGTTGGAGGAGCATCTGGCCGCCATGGGAGTGGACTACGAGTTCCCGTCAGCCGCCAAAGTCTCCAGCAGCAAGCGAGCGTTTGAAGAGATGATGTCTGCATTCCACAAGAAGCACCCCGATCAGGGACTGCTCCTCGTGGTGGACGAGTTGCTCGACTACCTTCGCACGCGCAAGGATCAGGAGCTGATACTCGACCTGAATTTCCTCCGCGAGATCGGTGAAGTGTGCAAAGACCTGCGGTTCCGCTTCTTTGCTGGCGTCCAAGAAGCTATTTTCGACAGCCCGCGATTTTCTTTTGTCGCGGACAGCATTCGCCGTGTGAAGGACCGCTTCGACCAGGTACTGATTGCCCGCAAGGACGTGAAGTACGTGGTGGCCGAGCGACTGCTCAAGAAGACGGCGGACCAACAGGCCAAAATCCGCGAGTATTTGACGCCGTTTACCCGGTTCTACGGGCGCATGAACGAGCGCATGGACGAGTTCGTGCGCCTTTTCCCGGTGCACCCGGATTACATCGACACATTCGAGCGCGTCACAGCCGTCGAGAAGCGCGAGGTGCTGAAGACCCTGTCGCTCGCGATGAAGAAGCTGTTGAACCAGGAAATCCCGCAGGACCGGCCCGCGCTGATCGCTTACGATAGTTACTGGACCACATTGCGGGAGAACCCCTCGTTCCGCGCCGTACCAGACATCAAGGCTGTCATTGATTGCAGTCAGGTGCTCGAGTCCAGGATTCAACAGGCATTCACGCGACCCGCCTACAAGCCGCTTGCTGTGCGCGTCATCCACGCGTTGTCCGTCCATCGTTTGACCACTCGGGATATCCATGCGCCGCTGGGTGCCACGGCTGAGGAACTACGCGACACCCTGTGCCTCTATCAGCCCGGCATCGAGGACTTGGGTGGCACGCCATCGGACGATTTGCTATCCCAGGTGGAGACCGTGCTCAAGGAAGTGCTCAAGACGGTGAGCGGGCAGTTCATCTCGTCCAACCCCGACAACCGCCAGTACTACCTCGATCTCAAGAAGACTGACGACTTCGACGCGCTCATTGAGAAGCGGGCTGAATCTCTGGATTCCTCCCAGCTCGACCGCTACTACTACGAGGCGCTCAAGCGGGTCATGGAATGCACCGACCAGACCTACATCACCGGCTACAAAATCTGGCAGCACGAGATCGAGTGGCTGGAACGTAAGGCCGCTCGGCAGGGCTATTTGTTTTTCGGCGCGCCCAACGAGCGCTCCACCGCCGTTCCGCCGCGTGACTTCTACATCTATTTCATCCAGCCGTTCGATCCGCCGCACTTCAAAGACGAGAAGAAGCCGGACGAGCTGATGCTGAAACTGGCCAGCACCGATGACGCCTTCCGGGACGCGCTCAAGAAGTATGCGGCTGCGCTCGACTTGGCGTCCACGGCATCAGGGCATGCCAAGGCGACTTACGAGTCAAAATCATCAGGTTTCCTGCGGGATTTGGTTCTCTGGCTCCAGAAGAGCATGTCCACGGCCTTCGAGGTGACCCATCAGGGGCGCACCAAGTCCATCACCGAATGGGCCAAAGGGAAATCCATCCGCGAACTTTCCGGCATCGCATCGCATGAGCGGATCAACTTCCGCGACCTCGTCAACGCGATCTCCGGGATCTGCCTCAGTCCTCATTTCCAGGACCAAGCGCCGGACTATCCGGCCTTCTCGGTATTGATCACCAGCGCCAACCGGGCGCAGGCGGCGCAAGACGCCCTTCGCGCCATTGCCGGGCAGAGCCGCACGAAGCAGGCCACGGCGGTTCTGGACGCATTGGAACTTCTCGATGGCGAACGGCTCGATTCCTACCGCTCGAAGTACACCAAGCACGTCCTTGAGATCGTCAAGAAGAAAGGGCATGGGCAGGTCGTCAACCGTTCTGAGCTGATTCACGATGTTCTTGGAATAGAGTACCTCGCCCCGGAATCGTTCCGCCTCGAACCGGAATGGGCGGTTGTCGTCCTGTCCGCTCTGGTTTACTCCGGCGATCTGGTGTTGGCCATTCCCGGCAAGAAGTTCGATGCCACCGGTCTTCCGCAACTAGCCGGGACCAGCGTTGACGAATTGGGCCAGTTCAAGCACGTCGAACGGCCCAAGGATTGGAATCTCCCGGCGCTCAAAGCCGTCTTTGAGCTGCTCGATCTCGCCCCGGGCATGGCTCAACTGGTTACTCAGGGGAGCGAAGAGCCGGTTCAACAGATGCTTTCGGCAGCCACAAACATGGTGAAGCGGCTCGTGCTTGTGGAACAGTCATTGCAGAGCGGCTTGGCCTTCTGGGGTCGCGGATTGCTCTCTGCCGAAGACATTCAGACGCGACGCACCCAACTCGGCGAGACAAAGACCTTCCTGGAATCGCTCCAGGCCTACACGTCACCCGGAAAGCTGAAGAATTTTCGCTTCGACACGCAAGAGGTCAACGGCCAACGCAAAGGAATCCAGGCGCTCGGCGAGATTGAGTCCTTGCAGGAACTATTGGCGGAACTGGGTGCGACGGCATCATACCTTTCCACCGCCGAGGCTATTCTCCCGGCCGAACATGGCTGGGTTGCCACGATGAAAACGGCGAGAGACGAGGTTCTGGCGCAGATTGGAGATCCCGCCAAGCGCGGCGCGCCCGGATTTCGCCAGCAAGCAGGCCGACGACTGGCCGACATCAAGAAATCCTTCGTCCAGGCATACCTCGGCATGCACTCGAAGGCCCGGTTGGGCGTGAACGAAGACAAGCGCAAGGCCCAGTTGATGACTGACGAGCGGCTGAAGGTTCTTCAGAAACTCTCGACGATTGACCTCATGCCGCGCCAGCAACTGACGGAGTTTCAGAACCGCCTGGCCGGTCTGAAGAGCTGTTTCGCGCTGACCGAGCAGGACATCGAGACCTCCCCTGTGTGCCCGCACTGCAGCTTCAAGCCCAGCGTCGAGTCTGCTGCTGTGGCGGCATCCGCCGTTCTCGGCCAGATGGATGACGGATTGGACAAACTGGTTGAGGAATGGGTTCGCACTCTGCTTACGAACCTCGACGATCCGACTACCAAGGGGAATCTGGCTTTGCTAAAGGCGGGCCCCCGGAAGCTGGTCGACGGGTTCATCAAGAAGAAGGCCTTGCCGGACGACCTCAGCCAGGATTTCATCCAGGCATTGAAGGAAGCGCTCTCCGGGTTGACCAAGGTGGCGGTGAAGATGGAGGACTTGCGGGCCGCGATTCTCGCTGGCGGATCTCCGGCCACACCCGCCGAGTTGAAGAAACGATTCGAGGAGTACCTGGATCAGCTCACCAAGGGCAAGGAGCCCGGCAAGGTGCGGATCGTGCTGGAGTAAACCGATGACACAAGATGAACTCATAGCTCGGCTCAACAAGTTCGAATGGAACGATGTTGAGTTCAAGAAAGCCCAGCGCGGCGTGCCGGACGCCGCGTATGAGAGCGTGTCGGCGTTTGCCAACACGGCAGGCGGATACTTGGTCTTCGGCGTTGAAGACAATGCGGGCTCGTTTGA
>CAZVIK010000212.1:0-6645 GCA_964627045.1 uncultured Solibacteraceae bacterium
GAGGAGTTACTGAGCAACCGCGCCGAGGTGCTTTTGGCGCTGGAGCATTTGACGATGGAAGTGCTCGGCATGCCGCCCGAGGATCACACGCGCCTCTGCTTCGACGCCAACGACTACCGGGCGCTGCGGATGGAGGAGTTGCGGCTCAGCGCGGCCGCGGCAGCGGAGAAGGTCCGGCGCACCGGCATGGCCTTCACCTTCAATCCCATGACCAGCCGTGAGCGGCGCATCATACACCTCGCCATGCGGAACGAGAGCGGGGTGAGGAGCGAGAGCACCGGCTTTGGGGGGCACCGGCAGGTGGTGATCCACCCCGAGGGAGCCACGGCGGGCGCGTCCGCGCCGCCGCCCGGTCCTCCCGGTCCGCAGTACTCCACGCGGCGCCGCCGCCGTTAGCTTGAACCTCGCCGACACGATCGCCGCGGTCTCGACGCCTCCGGGCCGAGGAGGCCTCGGGGTGGTGCGGCTTTCCGGCGCGGGCGCGCGGGAGACCGCCGAGCGGATTCTGCGGCTGCGGTCCGGACACCAGTGGGAGCCGTGGAGGGTTTCGCTGGCCGAATTCACCGGCGAAGACGGATCGCCCATCGACCAAGTGGTGGTGACGTTCTTCGCCAAGCCGCGATCGTACACGGCGGAGGATGTCGTCGAGGTTTCGTGCCACGGGTCGCCGGCGGTGCTGCGTTATGTTCTGGAGCGCGCCTGCCAGGCCGGGGCGCGGCTGGCGGAGCCCGGGGAATTCACGTTTCGCGCCTACATGAACGGCCGCATCGACCTGGTGGAGGCCGAAGCCGTGCGCGACCTGATCGAGGCGACAACGCTGTATCAGGCTAAGCTGGCCGCGCGGCAGATGGGCGGGTCGCTATCGGGGTTGATCGCACCGTGGAAGCGGCAACTGGTGGACCTGATCTCCCTGCTCGAAGCGGGGATCGACTTCGCCGAAGACGACGTGACCGTGGCGGGCTCCGGCGAGATCCTCGCACGGCTCGGTCCGGTGTTGGAAGGCATCCGGCGGCTGGCGGCGAGTTACTCCTATGGACGGGTGGTGCATGAAGGGATCACGCTGGCCATCGCGGGAAAGCCCAATGTGGGAAAGAGCAGCCTGTTCAACCGGCTGCTGGAGCAGGATCGCGCCATCGTAACGGGCACGCCGGGCACGACGCGGGACCTGGTGTCGGAAGTCGCCTCGATCGGCGGCATTCCGGTGAGACTGCTGGACACGGCGGGGATACGGGAGCCGGACGGCGAGATCGAGGCGCTGGGTATCGAACGAAGTTACCGCGCCATGGCCGACGCGGACCTGACGCTGGTGGTAATCGATCTTTCCGAACCGGGCGACGGAGACGGGTTGATCGAGGAAGCGAGGCGGCGGGGACGCACGATTGTGGTCGGGAACAAGTGCGACCTGCCCAGGCGTGCGCGCCATGGCTGTGAGCAGATTGCCGTATCGGCGCTGACGGGAGAGGGGATCGACGGGTTGCGCCGGCGGATTTCAGAGGAGGTATCTTCGGATGCGGTTTCCGGAGACGCCATCGTCACCAGCTTACGGCACGCGCAGCTACTGGAGGAATCCGCGGCGGCTCTCGAGAAAGCACGCGTCGCGGTGACGGAAGATATTCCGCACGAGATGATCCTGCTGGATCTGTACGGCGCGCTCCAGGCGTTAGACGCACTTACCGGCGCGACCACGGCCGACGATATCCTGGATCGGATCTTTTCAACGTTCTGTATTGGGAAGTAGGGCGCGTGAGCCGGCGCGTGCCGCACCGCAGAAGCGGCATGACGAGCCGTGCCGGATCCGGAAGCCGGCGACGGGGCCCAGGTCCCCGATCTTACCCTGTTTGACACCACCGGAGTTCCACCGTACCCTCAAAGCAGGGGTGTTAGTTTCGCATTGTGGAGCCTCTCAATCCGTTAACTCCCCGAGAGAAGCAGCTATATGAGATGGCCGTTCACGGTGTGCCCATCAGAGACTTGGCATGCAGCCTTGGGGTCCGCCCGCGCACCGTCAAGTATCACCTGGGCAACATCTACCGGAAGTTCGGCGTCGCCAATCGGCTGGAACTCATAGTAAAGCTTAACAATTCGGAACAAGCTGAGCCTTAGTGGCACGGTCCGGCTCACCTTCGCCGTTTGCCCTCCGAGCATTTTTGCTTCCGCAACCTGTACCTCAGGACAGTAGACGCACGCCCCTTTCTGAAGTACTATGCAGCTCTGGAGAGTACTGGAGCTTTCTGGCCGTAACCATCAGACACCGATAGATCCAACCATACGGAGGCTCAAGATGAACGGCACGTCCCGTTGCAGTTTCATTCGGTCGTTGGCGCGTCATTCCCACCGGCTGATCGGTGCAATTCTTCTCCTGGGCGCGGCACTGCCGGTGCTGGCCACGGTTCCCTACCCGCCGCCCACCACCTGGAAGGGTATCAACTACTCGCCACGCCGGCACACGTTCTTCCGCATGCTGTACGATTGGGATTCCTGGGACAGCGCCGCCGGAAAGTACGTCTACCAGATGGCGGACGAGGACCTGACCCGCCTGAGCCAGAACGGCTTTAACCTTCTGCATCTGTACTTGTGGGATCAACTGGCTCTACGGAGGGAGTCCAATAGTCAAAACTACAACGTTGGATTCATCACCGCGCCCGGCACCCCCTCTTCCTCGCCAAACGACCAGTGGGAGAATCTCAACGATTTCGTTACCATGGCAGAGGACAAGGGGTTGTTCGTCGCCTTGCACTTCGTCAGCTACCGGCTTTTGGATCAGGCGGGAGAGGAGGATCCGGCGACGGTGGCGGCAGAGTACGCCGCGTGGACCGGTGCGTTCATCCAGCATCTGAACTCGACGCACCAGCACTGGAATGTGCTCGTGTGGGGCTTGGCGTACTCTTTCGGGCCGTATCCCGGAGACCCTTACGGCACGTACAGCACGACCTGGAAACTGGTTTACAAAGCCGTGGATGACATCGCCCGCCAGTACTCGCCTGCGCCGGGTGTTCTTGGGTTGGTAGGCGCCAACCTGGCGCTCAATGAACTCAACCCTTCCGGACGGATCAACAACGGGACTATCTTCGCACGTGGCAACGGCTATAGCTGGGATTGGGAGAACGCGCAAGAGACGGCCGCCGTGATGCGGACGCTGCTCACCGCCGCCTACGGCTACCAGAAAGACCCCGACGTTTACATGCTCCAAATTTACCACCCCAATTCTTACGACCTGGCTCTTTCCCTGAACTCCCTGGAGACAAGCTACCATCAGGGTGGATTGCAGGTCCCGGCCAGCAAGATTTTCGTGGTGGAGGTCGCCACGTCTTCCTCGCTGAACAGCACGCCAAGCGGTGGTAACGGAATTCCGTATTCAGGGGATTCGCAGACCCCCACTACCACGCAGGCCGGGCTTTCGCAATGGTTAACGAACACGCTTTGCGTCCTACGGGGAGCCAGCATCTACAAGACAGCGTACTGGTCCATGTACGATCCCTACACCATGTGGACGGACCCGCCCTGGTCCAAGACCGGCCAGGATCTCGCCTGGAACGGATTCTGGGGGCTTGTCTATGAGGATGAAAACTACGGCGACAAACCGGCATGGTCGGTGCTGCGGTCGTACTATCTGAATGACACGTTAAACTGCGCTTACCCGTTCCCCAGCAATGCGACGCCGCTTGTGTCGTTGACGCCCAGCACCAGTTATTACACGGTGAACCAGCGGGTGCGGGTCACCTGGACCGCGGGCGAGGCGGCGACGGCATCGCTCGACCGTTCTCACGAAGGCAGCTACGGGTGCCGTCCGTCGCAACCCAATTTGATCTCCCCGACGGACATCGTGGGCAGTTGCGCCTACAGCGACGCCGCCGCTTTCTACACCCTCGGCACGCAAACCGTCACCTTCACCGGGACGAACCTGGCCAGTTCGTCTCAAAACGCCACCGCCAGCGTGACCATCGGGCTCGGCCCTACGGTGAGCGCGGTCACCGACCAAAACTACAGCTACACCATCAACGCGGATGACACCATTGTCGTGTGGGGCAACGGCTTCTCTTTGACCGGCGGAAACACGATCCAGCTTACACGGTCCGGCTACCCCGATATCTGGATGTACGAGGGCGACGGATACTACTTCTGGGACGAATCGTACACCCAGATGAATGCTTCGCTGGCGGGCCGCGCTGCACCGGGCCAGTGGAATTTGTACGTTCGCGACTACTGGTCCGGTACGCCCTCGGCGGCCTATACCCTGACCGTGAATCCGTGAGGCTTTGCAGTTTTGGATCGCCATAGGTAAGAACAGAGAGGAGATCGATTCCATGCCAAGACTCAGAATCCTGATCCCAACGGCACTGCTGGTATGCGGTTGTGTGAGTGCCCAAACGGCCGGCCGTCTTTCTGGAAAACTGCTGACTGCCGACACCTCGGCCTCCATCGCGGGCGCGACAGTGGTGGCAATGTCCCCGCTGGTGGGTTCTCCCGGCGTTCCACCCGTGATCGCACACGCTGTTGCCGATGAAGAAGGCCGGTTCCTGTTTTCGGACCTGCCGGCCGGCCCCTATCGCCTGTGCGTACATGACGCCGGGTTATACCTTGATCCCTGCCAGTGGTCGCAGGGAGTTCAAGCCACAGCGGGATTGGATGGCCCGGTGACCGAGGTCCGGCTTCAGAGAGGTGTGCGGCTGGCTGTCCGCGTCGTTGATCGCGCGGGCCTGGTTAGCTTGTCAAAAGAACGCGACGAGCTGTCCGCCGCGCTCCCAGGCGCGCTGGTCACAGCGGCCCTCGTAGACGCGCAGGGACGCACGCGCTATCTCCCGTTCACCCGGTCGGACGGCCGCTTGTACGAGTATTCGCTTCTGGCCCCTCCGGAAAGAGAGTTCACGCTCACAGTGCGCAGCCACGCGTTTTCGCTCTCGGACGAAGCGGGAGGCGCCGCCTCGCCGTCTCTTTCGTTCCCAATCAAACTGTCGTTTCCACCTCCACCGGACCCGCGACAGCGGCTGCCGTTCGCCCAGCCGTGGCCACCGGCAACCGTGGTTGCAGTGAATACCGTTGCCGTGGATGAGGTGGCGCCGTGAGCGGTCTCATCCGGTTCGCCGCCGTTGTCCTCCTTGCCACATCGGCGGTTTTCGCGCAGATTTCGAACATCGTTGTGACCTCGGCTGCGCGCTTTGAGGCAGGCATGCCGGCCAAGGGGTCGATTGCCGCCATTTTCTGCACTGGCTTGCAGGTGGAGGGGATCGTCGCGGCAGAGGCATTGCCGCTGCCTTTTGAACTGGCCGGGGTAAAGGTGTGGGTTGGCGGCGCCCCGGCACCGCTGTTTGCGGTGGCAACCGGCCAGGGATTTCAGCAGATCAACATCCAGGTCCCGCAAGAAGCCGAATTCCAAACAGACAACACCACGGAAGTACTCATCGAGCAGGGGGGGCAGCGAGGGACCGGTGCTGTGACGTTGCGCGCGTCAACGCCAGGCGACTTCTTCCGCTGGCCCGGGACGAACCTCGGCATCTTCCAGCACTGGCCAGACTACTCGCTGGTGACGGAGGACAATCCGGCACGACCGGGTGAGATTCTCATCACCTATCTTACGGGGATGCCGGAGACGAATCCCGTCGTGCCGACCGGCGAACCCTCGCCGTCAGACCCTCTGGCGACAGTGCGACAGTATTCCAGTGCGGCTTTCGTCGACACTCTTTCATTGGAATTCAGCAGTGGCGGCGTCATGGGGCCGACCACTCGGGTCACATGGGCCGGATTGACCCCAGGACTCGTGGGAGTGTACCAAGCGAATTTCGCCGTTCCCGTCACGATTGAACCCGGCGACAAGGCCGTCACCCTGTGGCGGCACACCTGCAAGGGCATATTCGGTTCGTGCGGTGGAGGTACACACTTATACTATTTCAGTTCGCCGGTTCTCTTGCCCGTGAGGTGATCATCGCCTATGCTTCATCTGGTCCGGATGTTGATGGCCGCGCTTCTTACCGTCTCGGCGGCTTTCGCGCAGATCTCGAATATCGTTGTGACCTCGGCGGCGAGCTTTGAAGTTGGCATGCCGAACCAGGGGTCAATCGCCGCCATCTTCTGCACCGGCTTGCAGGTTGAGGGGATCGTTGTGGCTGAGACCTTGCCGCTGCCTTTTGAATTGGCCGCGGTAAAGGTGTGGGTCGGCGGGGCGCCTGCACCGCTGTTTGCAGTGGCGGCAGGCCAGGGATTTCAGCAGATCAACATCCAGGTGCCGCAGGAGGCGCAGTTCGGTATTGACAACGGCGTAGAAGTAATCGTCGAGCAGGATGGACGGCAGGGGACCCAAAAAGCATGGCGCAGGTCATCCACTCCCGGTGATTTCTTCTGCTGGCCGGGGACAAACCTCGGCATCTTCCAGCACTGGCCGGATTACTCGTTGGTGACCGAAGACAACCCGGCACGGCCGGGAGAGATTCTCATCACGTATCTCACCGGGATGGGGTACACCGAACCAGGGGTGCCTACGGGCGAGCCTTCGCCCTTCGACCCATTGGCGTGCGTCCCGCGTATCGATGCACCTGGAGTTATTTACAGAGTTGGCATCTACGAGTTGGGCCACGTTGACCTTTCGACGGACGATATGACTCTTTGGGTGGGCTTGACGCCCGGGCTCGTTGGCGTGTACCAGATTAACTT
>CAZVIK010000213.1:0-6628 GCA_964627045.1 uncultured Solibacteraceae bacterium
CGGGGATCCAGGCGCCGAGGATTTTCACCATGCGCCCTGCCGCCTCGATGGCGAGAACATGCAGAATCGAAACCCGGATCCCCGTGGTCCAGAGAACGGCCGCAACCTCGGCCAGCGTCAGGAACTGGGCGAAAGCATCGAGCGCGAGGACCTTCCCGGCCGCTTTCGGATGCCTGTCCCGAAAGGACCGGATGCGAAGTTCAACCAGTTCGGCGGAGCACAACCACTTCGGTGCTCGCGGGCCAGTCCAGCGGACGAGCGGCGTCAAGAGAGAGCGTCGCCCCAGCAGGAGTGCAAGTGCGAGGCTAAATACGCTGGCGGAGGCCCACACCACTATTGAATCGGAGATAAGAAGCGATGCCGCGCACGTGCCGGCCAGTCCCAGGATCACGGTGGTGAACCAGTACATGCCGGTTTCGACCAGCGTCGCAGGAGCAGTAGCGCTCATTCCCGCGAAGTTACGAAGCAGAACGAGCTTCGCCGGTTCGGAGATGACGGGCCCCAGCGCAGCTAGGTAGCCGGTGGCTTGAGAAGCCAATCGAACGCCCACCAGCCTGGACTGGGGCACGCAAATGCCCTCCGCTCGCAGCGCAGTCGACCAGGCGCGAGTCTGCACCCACAAACGGATCCCGCTCGCCAGTAGCACGACTGGCAGGACGCGACTTAAGTTGCCAAGTTGGCCGATGATGTCGTCGAAACCGATGCGGTATGCCAGTAGACCAAGAACTGCGGCGCCGGCAATTGCGGCAAGCACCCGGATCTTCTTCACTGGCGCCATTCCTCGACCGTGTTCTGACTCGTCTGCGTGCGCGCATCATTCGTCACGTAGTCGAAATACTCAATCGCCACCTCCGTCGCCCCGAAGATCTTCGCCTGCGCTCGAGACTGATTCATCACCGGCAGCCAGAACCTCCCTGCACGGTCATAACGGTGAACCACTTGAACGCTGCGTATCCAAAACGACGGATTCTTCGCCGGACTACCCTCAATCCGCGTGATCGCAAACTCTTCGGCGTCCACCCAGATGCGGCCGCGAATCAGGAATCGATTCTGCGTCTTCGGGATGAGCTCCAGGACGTATGCCGCTCGCCCGTCCGAGAGTTCCGTTCCCGCCAGGCGGAAGTCGTAGTTCTGGGGGATGATTCGCGTCTGTTCGTGCTCGCCCTTTTCGCTCGCCTCCCGCTCCGCGTCGATCATCTTGCGAATGATCCGCTTCCGCACGAACCCTGAACCGCTTTCCGACACCACTTGAAATGTCTTGGCTCCCTTGCTGTCGCACGCCACGCGTACGGTCATCTCGGCGCGCTTGTTAACTCGCTTGTTCTCGAACCGGTACCGCCGCATTCCGGTGTAGCCGGAGAGGGCTGCGAGCCTCCCGTTGTCGGCCTGCACCATGCGGTCCACGATTTCAGGGGCAATCAGCGGCGGTGGAAGCGCGCCCTGCATCATGGCGAGGAAAACCAGACTGTGTAGCATTACGGTCAGAACTCCAATACGAACTTCCCGCGCACCATCCGATCCACACTGTTGAGAAAAGCGCCGTATCGCGCGCTCGCCGTGTTGTTCTGAAGGTCGCGTGGATTGTAGTGGTTCAAAAGGTTGAAGATCCGGCACCCGACGTGCGCCTTGTACGTCTTTTTACCAACCGGAATTGAAATCTCTTTTGTTGCCTGCAAATCGGCTGAAACAAAGCGCGGGAACCGGCCGGCCTGGTTTCGGGCGCCAATGAAGTCGCGTTCTTCGTCGACGACGGAATAGGGAAACCCGGTGTGGATATCGAATACCGGCGCCAGCGTGATCTTCCACGGCGCTTCGAACTGCCCCCAAAACAGGAACCGGTGGGGCGCATCGAAAGGCAAAGGCCCGCGCTCGTTCGCCCGGATAATCGCGTTCGGCGTGTTCCCGAAGAACTGATTGAAGTCGTTAAGGTCTCCAATCGCGCTCGAGTGTACGTAGGAGCCGTTCAGCACGTGCCGCCGAATCTGATACCTGGCTGTGACCTGAAATTCGCGATACCGATTTCTGCCGGTGTTCGAAAGAAGCAGGATGCCGGTATCGCCTTCCTGCATCGGTTCCAGGAAGAAGTCGCGAACTGTGTTGCGCTGACTGTATCCGGCCCGGACCACAAGGTCGGGGAGCACCTCCTGCTGGACTTCCACATTCCAGGCCGTGCTGCGCGGATTGTCGAGCGGTCCCGCGAGTCTGTGCTTATACGCCAGCGTGCCGAAAACCGAACCTTCAGGGAGGTATCTAGTGACTGTCCGCTCGGGCAGGAGCAAAAACATGGGGACATTCAAGTTGATTCGGTCGTAAAAGTACCCCGCGCCACCCCGGATTACCGTTTGCAAGCCGCCGAAGGGGGCAATCGCAAATCCGAGCCGCGGAGCCACATGCCCCTCATCGCTGACCGAGTCGCGGTCGAGGCGCAAGCCGGCTTCAAGAGTCACCCGCGGGTGAAGCGTCCATTTGTCAAGCGCGAACCCCGTGTACTCTCGCTGCCGGATGGACGCCGTTGTGCCGGGCGTGTAGTCAATCCGTTCCGCCAAGTCTCCCGAGGCTCTCACGACTTCGACTGGACGAAAGGTCTGCCGCCCATCGTACGCATTACGGACAAAGTCGAAACCGACTTTCGGCTGGTGCCGGCCCCATCCTGTGAAGGCGCGTGGGGTGAAGGTCTCCTGCCACTCGATTCGATCAGTGTCGCGGTCCTGGCGGTTGAAAAACCCGCCCGTGACAGTCTCCACCCCCAGGCGATAGAGCTCGTGGCTGTGTGGCTTGAGATTGGAGTCAAATCCCTTGAAGCTGATTTGCGAAGCCAGCAATGCTCCTGAATGGGACACCAGTCTGTGTGCGAAAGATAGGAAATTCCCGCGCTGGCGAAGATCTGGCGTCGCCGGCTGCGGCGTGAACGTATTCAGCCCGAGGTAGTTCAGCTTCTGCGGATAGAACGATAGTGTGATGGATGCGTTTTGCCGCTCTGTAAGACTCAAATCAAGCTGAGTGTAGGAGTCGAAGCTCTCCACCTCGGTGTCACGTTCCAAGGGGGGCAGGGTTTCAACGGGCGTCCGCACGTAGCGGTACTCAAGAGACTGCGTAAGGGCAACGCGGCCACGGATCAGCGGGCCGGTCACCGTCATTCTGGGCGTCGAAGACTCGATACCCACTATGGTTCCGTCGCGCTTCCTCATCCGCGGCATGAAGTTCTGAATGCGGAATCGGAATTTGTCGAAATCCGACATGCGTGTGTCAACTGTGGCAACCGCGCCGGCCAGTTTCCCGTACTCCGGATCGTATGGGTTGGCGACGACCTGCGCGCATGAAACGACAACAATAGGTAGGTTGATGCATAAACTGCCGTTTACCGGATCGGTGACGTTTGCGCTGTTCAGCAGCATCCCGCCCTGAGATTGCCGCGCGCCTTTCATGTTGATCAACCCGTCAGGGCCGCGAACCACACCGGGCAACAAGGGCAGCAGACTTTCAAAGCGCTCGTTGATATTCGGCGCACTCGCTAGCGTCGACTGCTGCAGCACAGCTTTGGAGGCCGTCTCCGCGACATCAATCGCTTCGGCCTGCGCCGATACGGTGATCGCCTCCTTCAAGCTCGCCAGTTTCAGCTCGATTTCAACTTCGGTGACCTTGTCAGGGCTCACTACGATATCCAGGGGATCGGCTCCCAGGCCGGCAAATTCCACCGTGATGCGGTAAGGACCGGGGGCCAATTCCACAACGGAGAAACGGCCGATCTCATCCGTGCTTACATAAATGGCGGCTATGCCCGCTCCGGTGGATTGAATCCTCAGACGCACGCCCGGAACAAACGTGCGCTCCTGGGTGGCTTCTGCCGTGAACACGGTGCCACGCAGGCTGCCGGTCCGGCTCGGCAGCGTCTGCCCCCGCAGAGAGAAGACAAGCGAAAGGGCCAGCATCACGCGCGCTGCATGTCGCAGACTCGGCCTCGACGGTGTTTTCTGCTGCATTGCTTTTCACACACAGCAATGCAAGTGGGTGTCCGTTGGAGTTTCGGCTGCCAAAGTCATGTTCATCAACCCCGACGCCGCCTTCGAGAAACTTACGGCGCTGCCGATTGTCGGCAGTTGCGTCGGCATGTGCTGAAGGGGATGGGCAGTTCGGATGTGTGGCCCTGCCACTGCACGCCTAGCTCACAGGCCGCCGTGGTCGTTCGAGGAATTGTTCGAGCGTTGTCCGCAGTGGATACCTGAATGCTTGGAGTTGTCTCGGGGAGGTGATTTGCCATCTTCCGAGTTAGCCAAACGAAGAGCCGGTCACGCACCGTGGTGAATATCGACGGGCAACTGCTCGGCGACTATGTCCGACTCGCCGAGGATTGCTGTTCAAAGGCTATGAGCAGCGGGAAACCGGTATGCGTTTTTCTGAGGGACGTCTCCGCCATCGACGACGCCGGTCGGAACCTGCTCCGCCGTCTCGCTGGACTGCACGCATCCGGCGTCTACATGTCCCATCTAGTCAAGACACTTCAGCACGCCGGCAACACTCAGCGGCCAGCTGACTCGTCCGCAGATCACCAAGAACACTCATGATCTCGCCGCCGCCACAGACTCGCGTCGTCGCTGGAATCGAGCCGTTTCGGCACATCGTGAGGGACGTTCTGTCGCTTGATCGAGCAGTTCGATGGGTTGCCTTCGAACAGGCCGGGCAGCCGCCACGCTGGGTTTCGCGGGATCCGGAGAGTGGCAAGTTCCTGGTTGGGACAGGCAGCTGCAATGACGAATTACTGGATCCACTCATCCTTATTCTCGCCGAGGGGCGGCATGAGATCTACGAGCAACGGAGCAGTCTCCGTCCAGTGCGTTTTGTCCTCGTGGCTTATGACGACCTGGTCCAAATCGCCGTCCGGTGTGGTCCGGACTCCCACATCAGCATTGGTGTGGACCCGTCGGCGGATGTGTACAGGCTGGCTGCGAAGCTGGCGAACTCCGCAGCTTGCCAAGCCAAAAGCTGGGATGCCCCCAAGTGAACAACATGCAACTCTATCAACATGACAGCTCCTCCACGTTCCGGTTTGTTCTTCGGGGATGTTTAGAGGGGCCGTGGGTGCAGGAACTGGAGCACGCCTGGATCACCGCCGCCTCAGTTCTCAGGGGAAAGGAACTCGTCCTCGATGTGTCCGGTTTGACCGGAACCGATGAGAACGGGCTGAATCTGCTGTCTCGCATGCGGGATTCAGGGGCCCGCTTGAAGGCAGACTCGCCGCCGGAAACGCCAAGTCGCCGTCGGTGGCTTCTGATTCCGGCGGCGTGGAATCTCGGACTTGGCCAAATCAAGCGTTGGGCCTGAGCCGCCCGTTGAGCGGGTGACAAATGTCGGGACCGAGACGGCGGACTGGGACTTCCAATAGGGCACCGTTGCCCTGCAGTTCGGCGGCGGCTTGAGCGCCGGGCCGAACTGGCTCGCCCGAACTGTGGCGCCCGCCATCAGCGGAGAACTGAACGTTGGGATGAACCGTTACGTCTCGTTGACCGGAGCATACGCCTACCACACGCTCGGCACGGCCGACTTCTACTCGTGCAGCGGGTACCGTTGCATTTTCTTGCCGATCAAGCTGCGGGCTCATGAGATGACAGTGGGCGTGAAGCTGACGATTCCGACCTCCAGCCGATTCACACCTTTCTTTACAGGCTCGGCCGGTGCCATCCGTGCTGCGGCAGGAGCGAGCGTGCTTGGGATTGGGGTCTCGGCCAGCGATTCAGCTTTCGTCGGAGGCGGCGGTGGAGGGTTCCGCGTGAATCTAACGAGGAGGTTGGCGCTCGACTACGATGTCCGGCTGTTCGTAGGTCAATATGACATCTTCTATGGGCGCACGATCCTGGGATTGCAGGTCCGGCTCAATTAGACCGGCAGGGATAGCCGCTCCTGACATATGCTGTTTGTCAGACCATGTTCCATAGCGTGGGTAACAGATCGTGATACGAAAGCTGTGATCGAGGAGGGAAAATGGCGTTTCGCTTCGTTCACGCGGCCGATATTCATCTCGATAGCCCATTGTTGTCGCTCGATGAGTATCCCGGCGCGCCCGTTGAAGAAATCCGTCTCGCAACGCGCAAGGCGCTTGGCAAGTTGGTCGAATTCTCGATCGAGAGTGATGCCGCGTTCGTGGTCATCGCCGGTGACCTGTTCGACAGCGAGTGGCGCGACTGCAATACCGGCCTGTACTTCATTTCCGAAATGAAGAGGCTTCGCGATGCCGGCATCAAAGCATACATCGAGTTGGGGAACCATGATGCGGCAAACCGGATGGCCGCCGGATTGCCGTGGCCCGATCACATTCGGTTTTTCGACCACAAGCGACCTGAGCGGATTCCCGTGCCGGGCTGCGACGCGGCGCTCTACAGCCAGAGCTTCCGACGACCGCATGTGGACGAGGACCTGACAGTCACCTGGCCGATCGGCGACCCGGGCACGTTTAATATCGGCGTCCTCCACACATCGGCAAGCGGTGACCACGGCCATGAGCTGTACGCGCCGTGCTCGCTCGATAGCCTGCGGTCCCGACATTATCAGTACTGGGCCCTTGGACATATTCACGCCAGGACGGAACTCGCGCGGGAGCCTTGGGTCGTTTTTTCTGGGAATATCCAAGGACGCA
>CAZVIK010000214.1:0-3696 GCA_964627045.1 uncultured Solibacteraceae bacterium
GTTGCTGGCGCGCGCCATCCCTATGATGCTGGCCGGCCCGCTGGCCGGCGTGTTGCTGGACCGCATGGACCGCCGCCGCCTGATGCTGGCGAGCGACCTGGTGCGGGCGGTGATCGCGGCACTGTTCATCCTGACGGTGGGAATGAAAGGAGCATGGCTGCTGTACCTGTTGAGCGGCCTGCTGATGTTCGCCTCGCCCTTTTTCACGAGCGGGCGCGCTGCGGTGCTTCCCGCCATCGCCAGCAAGGAGGAACTTCACACCGCCAACGCGCTGAACCAGACCACGCAATCGATGACCTTGGTTGTCGGCGCCATGGCCGGCGGAATCGCCGTGTCGCAGTTCGGATGGAAGGGCGCATTTCTCGTCAATTCCGCGTCTTTTCTGATCTCGGCCTTCTGCATTTCCCGTCTGAAGGTCGCGCGAGGGTTCCGGCCCAAGCGCGAGTCACTGACCGAGGCGGAGGTCCTCCGTCCATGGCGTGACTATACCGAAGGCCTGCGCTACATGAGCGTCACGCCGTTGATTGTGGGCATCGCCGTCATCAACATCGGGTGGGCCTCGGGCGGCGGCGCGGCGCAGATCCTGTTCACGCTGTTCGGGGAGGTCGTCTTCCGGCGGGGCGCGGCGGGCATCGGCGTCATCTGGGCCTTCGCCGGAGTGGGGCTGGTTCTGGGCGGCCTGGTGGGCCACCGCATCGGACCGCGGCTCAGCTTCGCGGCCTACAGGTGGACGATTGTGGCGGCCTATATCATCCATGGCGGCGCCTACATCGTGTTCAGCCAGATGCGTTCCTTCGGGTGGGCGCTGTTTTTCATCGCGCTGTCGCGCGCCGGAGTGGCCGTGAGCAGCGTGCTAAACATGGGGCAGTTGCTGCGGCACGTCCCGGACCGGTTCCGCGGGCGCGTCTTCGCCACCATTGAGACCCTCACCTGGTCCACAATGATGGTGTCGATGATGGCCGCCGGGATCGCCTCGGAATCGTTGGACACGCGCACCATCGGGCTTTGGAGCGGGGTGTTCAGCTCGTTGACAGCGGTCTTCTGGGGCGGACTGGTGCTGGCGGGCCGGCTTCCGGAGCCGCCAGCCGAAGGCGTGGAACCTGGGGAGGTGGAAGTTCATGGAGAGCCAACCGTTTAGCATCCAAGGCCGCGCGGTCCTGGTCACCGGCGCCGCCAAGCGCATCGGACGCGGGATTGCGCTGCACCTGGCGCGCCAGGGGGCGCGCGTCCTCATCCACTACCACCGCTCGGAGGCCGAGGCGCAGGACACCGCCGCGCGCTGCGGCGGTGCGCCGTTGTTCCGGGCGGACTTGGGTCGCGTCGCGGAGATCGAGCGCATGTTTCGGGAGATCGACCGGGCGGCAGGTCCGCTCTACGGCCTGGTGAACAACGCCGCGCGATTCGCCCGGATCGGCCCTTTGGAGATCACCGAAGAGGACTGGGACTTCATTCACAACGTGAACCTCAAGGCGGTCTATTTCTGCGCGAAGGAGGCGGCGCGCCGCATGCGGGACGCCGGCGAGGGGCGCATCGTGAACATCAGTTCCATCGGCGGTGCGATGCCCTGGGCGGAGCACGTCCACTACTGCGCCTCGAAGGCCGGTGTGATCATGCTGACCAGGGCGCTGGCCAAGGGCCTGGGACCGGGGATCACGGTGAATTCGGTGGCGCCCGGCGTAGTTCCCTTTGAGGACATCGACGCCGACGGCGCGCGCCTGATGCGGCAAGCCCCGGCCGGACGAGGCGGAACGCCGGAGGAGGTCGCCGCCGCCGTCGCCTACTTCCTCAACGCGACGAACTTCGTCACCGGACAGGTGCTGTTTGTGGACGGCGGTCTGACGTTGCGGTGAGAAGCGGCGCGCACACGAGGGCGGCGAAGCGCTACTGCGGCTTGGCGGCCATCCAGTAGCCGGGGCGCCAGCGCACCTTCACGTCGCGGCGCGCGCGGCCGGTGCGATCCAGAACCTCGACGCGGATGTCGTGCCAGCCCGCCTCCATCTTGTTGTTCGGGCTGTAGCTGATCAGGTATTGCCCGTGCAACTCCTCGCCGATGTTTTGCACGGCCCTCTCCAGGTCGCGCTGCGAAACGAACGAATACTCGCGCCCGCCGGTGTATTCGGTGAACAGCTCCGAAGGATTGTCCACGAAGATCGCCTTGACCTGTTTGAAGATCTCGACGAACACAGGCACGAAATTCGCCGAGTTGTAAGCGCCCCCGGCGCTCATGCGGGAGTTCTCCGGGGTCGGCGGGGCGCCGGCGGGAAGGGGGCGCGCGCCGGGCGGCAGGTGATCCGGCCTCGGCGGCTGCGCCTTGGAGGTGAAGGTCGTGACCAGACGGCTGACGTTCACCGTGTACAAGAGGATGTTGTTGAACTGCGCCTCCAGCAGGGCGTCGCGCGGGCGGTTCTCGCTCCCGCCGTCGCGCGTCTCCGAGATCAGCAGCAGCACGCGGCGGCGGCCCGCCGGACGCCGTCCGAGCATCCGCGATCCTTCCATCACCGCGTCGATCATGCGGCTGGACGTGCTCCCCTGCTTCAGCTTTTTAAACGCCTGGCTGATCTGGTCGCCGTCGGTGGTGAAGTCCTGCAACAACTGCACGCGGTGATCGAACGACAGCACCGCCACCTCGCCGTGCTCGCCTGTGACCAGGCCTTGGAACAGCGACCCGATCTTCTGAAGCGTCGGCAGCACGGTCTCCATGTTCCAACTGGACTGCACCGCGACCACCAGGGAGATCGGAGTGAAAGAGACATCGACCTGGATATCCTGCGGCTTATCATTGTCGAAGAGACGGAAATCGCCGGCCTTCAGATCGCCGACCAGGACGCCGCTGTTGTCGGTGACCGTCACCGGCGCCACCACGACGTCCACGCCCGTACGAAATACCTGCCCCGGAGCGTCCACTTGCTGCGCCGCCAACGACAGGGCCGCCAGCCCGGCCAGGAGCGTTCTCAGATAGCCCATGTTCCTTCTTCCGACGCCTCCGCGCTGCCGCGCGTTGCGCACTCCCAACTCCAAAGATAGCATCGGCGGGTGCCGTGGAAGCGGTACTAGGACGCCGTAATGGGACTTTCACCTTTCTAAGGTCTTGGCGGGACAGGCCCAAACGTGTTTCAATCGAGTCCATGAGCGAGTTTACAGAGCGGCGGAGCTCCAAGCGATACTCGATCGAACGGCAGTTGAGCTACCGCGTGCGGGGCGTTCGCCCACCGATTACGGGCCAAGGCACCACCGTCAATATGAGCAGCAACGGCGTTCTGTTCCGGTCTTCGGAACCGTTGCTCCTGGGCAAGCCGATCATCCTGGAAATCGCCTGGCCGGTGCTGCTGAATGAGAAGCGCCCGCTCAAGCTCGTTGCGCGCGGGCACATCGTCTGGACTGAGATGGAACTGTCGGCCATGAACATCGAGGGCTGGGAGTTCCGCACGGCAGGCGTCGCCGCGGCATAGGTGTGCCGCGCCGTCGCGCTGCGGTCCACTATGAGTCCTCGGTGTCCCCGGGCTGCTTTTTATGCTTGGGCCGTTTTCGTTGCTTTTTGGGAACGATCACGCGTGTGGGCGGGACGGCGCCGACCCTATCCCGAGCCACGCGCCTCACGGACTTCTCCCGGCTGTAAGACTTCCGCTTCTCAGCCATTCGACGCCTTCTCCGTCAACAGCGCCGCGTAGCCACCGTCAACCAGCATGTCCCGCGGCG
>CAZVIK010000214.1:3706-6595 GCA_964627045.1 uncultured Solibacteraceae bacterium
TTACCCGCCCCACCGCCCACCGGCTTTTTCCCGGGGTTATTCTTGCCCGTTTAACCCCATTGTCCCCCTTTCCGGGAACCCCGCCCCGGTGCCACCGTCAACCAGCATGTCCCGCGGCGTCAGCCCCGCCGGCCTCGTTTGCTGCTCGATGCGTCGCGCCAAGTCCTCCGGGAAACCCGACAGCACCGCGCGACCGCCGGGCGCGAGCACACGCGCCAGGTCCGGCATCACGACGGCCAAGGCCTGGGCGTTGAGGTTCGCCGCCACCACGTGAACCGGCGCATCGCGCAGGCTGCGGCAGGAGCCCGCGAACAGCAAAGCCGATCCTTGCAGGTACTCCTTCGCCGCTGCAACCGCGTCCGGGTCGATGTCGCAGGCTACCACGCATCCCGCGCCCAGCAATCGCGCCGCCGCCGCCAGGATGCCCGAGCCCGTCCCCAAGTCGAGCATCGTATCTCCGGGCCGTAGCACGCGCTCCAGTCCCTGCAAGGCTAGCTGCGTCGCCGGATGGAGCCCCGTGCCGGAGGCCGTTCCGGGCGGCATCGGTAGCCGCAGACGGCCTTGGGGAGCCGGATCGTCGCGCCAAGCGGGGACGAGATAGAACCGGGTGCCCACGGGGAACGGGTTCCACTGCGCCCGCGACACGGCCACCCAATCCACGGCTTCGGGCCGGCTCACCTCGGCGGCGTAGTGTGAGAGTAGGCGGTCCAGGCCGTCGGCCCCGTCGTCGAAACAGGCCTCCAAACGCCAGCGGCCGCCGCCCAGTTCCTGTTCGGACACGCCAAGCGTGCCGGCCTCGCAGAGGTCGGCGAGCACCAGGTCCTTCTCCGCGCCTGGGCACTGGATCGTCAGCAGGCGCATGGCGTCAGCGTACAAACCGCCGGAAGAAGCTGTTCTGGTTCCACTGCGGCCGCTCGGCGGCGTTGCCCGCGCGCGCGGCCAGCGCTGCCACGAACCGGTTGAAGCGCGCCGCCCCGGCCAGGTTCACCGGCTGCAACGCGTCGTCGGAGGGCGCGTGGTACCGCTTTGCGAGCCACTCTTGTTGCAGCTTCTCTTCGGCCGAGCCCTTTTCGAAGCCGAACTTGAAGGCCAGCGCCGGCATACCGGCGCGGACGAAGCTGTATTGGTCGCTGCGAATGAACCGGTTGCGATCCGGCTCGGGATCGGGTTCGACCGCGATGCCCAGGTCGCGCCCCGCCGCGCGCGCGTCGGCCCCCAGCGTCGATTCCTCCACCCCCAGCACGGTCAACAGCTTCAGCGCGTGCAGCGGTTGGAACATGTCGATATTCAGATTGCAGACGATCGTGCGCCCGGGAACGCCCGGCGTGGCCGCTGCGAACTTCGAGCCCAGCATACCGTGCTCTTCCCCGGTCAGCGCCAGGAACAAGACGCTGCGCCGCGGCGGAGACGCCTTCAGAATCCGGGCGATCTCCAGCAAGGACGCCACGCCCGCGGCGTTATCGATGGCGCCGTTGTAGATGGAGTCGCCGTCGATGGCCGCGCCGCGGCCCAGGTGATCCAGGTGCGCCGAAATCACGATGTACTCGTCCCGCAACCGCGCGTCCCGCCCCGGCAGAACCGCCGCCACGTTTTCCGACGACGCATCGGAGGTGTCGATCGCCTGGAACGCGCGGATGGCGTGCGCCAGCGGGAAGCGCGGCAGCGGCGCGCCGGCCTTGTCCAGTTCAAGAATCTCCTGGAAGGTGTGCGCCGAGCCGGTGAAGAGCTTTTCGGCGGCGGCCGGGTTCACGGTCAGCGACAAGAGCAACCCCGGTGTCTCGTCGAACTGCACGCCCGCCAACGACAGGGAAGGCTCCAGCCGCATCGGCGACAGACGCTCCCAGGGAACCTCCATCGTCCGCGGATTCAAGATTGACGCCACGCCGGCAGCCCCCGCTTTTCGCAGGAACGCCCAGCGCTCGGCCGTCGCCTGATAGTGCGCCCGCAACGCGCCGGGGACCGAGGCGGGCGCGCCGCGCAGGTACACGGCGATCTTCCCTTTCAGGTCCAATCCCGCCAGGTCGTCGTAGCCGGTTTCCGGGACGGTGACGCCGTAGCCGGTAAACACGGCCGGCGCCTCGACGGCGGCCCGCGCGTTGGGAGTGGCGTTGAAGTAGGCGTCTTCGCCCAACTGGAGCCACTCCTGCACGCCGCTCCGCGCCAGGATCAGGCTGGAATCCACCTCCCGGATGCGACGCATTCGCATCGGGATCTTCTGCAAATAGCCGTCGCCCGCGCCGGGCTTCAAGCCCAGCCGTTGGAATTCGCCTGCGACGTACTCGGCCGCGCGCGTGTAGGCCTCGGAGCCGGCGGCGCGGCCCTCGTACTTGTCGGCGGCCAGTTCTTTGACGTAACCCCACCAGCGCTCGCCCGCGGGGTTCGCGGCGGCCGCCAGCAGCGCCGCCGCCGGAAGAAGGAACAGGCGCCACCGTCTCTTCATGACCGCCCTCGCGACTCCTTGAACGCCGCGCGGACGCGCCGAATCTGTTCGGCGTGCTTCTCGGCGTGCCGCGCGTAGATGCCGAGCATGGCGAGCAGGCTAAGTTCCCCGCGCTCTTGGTGAATGCCCACGCGCTCGAAGGCAGCCTCCGGCAGTCCGCTCAGCAGGTCGTAGTTCCAGGCGCGTATGTGGCGAAACGTCTCCATAGCTTCGGCCACCTTGCGGTGCGCGTAGTCCAGATTCGCGGCCCAGGCATCTTGGTCATAGGCCATGATCGCCGGTTTCTGTTCGGCGACGATCCGGCGGAAACGCGCGGCGGCGACGATATCGGCGTCTGCCATGTGGCACAAGATCTGGCGCACGCTCCACTGTCCGGGGCCGGGCGCGTAGTCCAACTCCGCGCCCGCCGCGCCGGTGAGGGGCGTAAGGAGAAACACCGCGACGCCGCA
>CAZVIK010000215.1:0-6585 GCA_964627045.1 uncultured Solibacteraceae bacterium
GAACAACAGACGTGAATTTCTAAAGGCGACCGCCGCCGCAGCGGTGGTTTCGCATCGGGTCATCGGCGCCAACGACCGGATCCGGATGGCCGTGATCGGCTGTGGGTCGCGTGGGACCATTGTCAACTCGCTGTTCCGCAAGCACGCCGACTGCGAATTCGTCGCCGCCTGCGACGTCCGTAAGTCGCGGCTCGAAACCCTGGTGAAAACCCTTCCCGGAAAAGTAGACACCTACGAGGATTACCGGCGCATCCTGGAGCGCAAGGACATCGACGCGCTGCTCGTCACCACCCCCGATCACCTGCACAGCCCCGTCGTGGTGGCCGCCGCCGAATCCGGCAAGGACTCCTACGTGGAGAAGCCGCTGACCAACACCATCGAAGCCGGTTTGCGGATGGTCGATGCGGGCCAGAAGTACAAACGCATCATCCAGTTGGGCACCCAACAACGCAGCGGAGCGCACTTCAAGGAAGCCGGCAAGCTCGTCCAGGACGGTTACATCGGCAAGGTCAACCACTGCGTCCTGATGCAGCCGGGCGGCTACACCCAGGTGATGCAGCCGGCCGAGGCGCCTCCGGCGGACCTCAATTGGGACCTGTTCCTCGGACCCGCACCCAAAAAGCCCTATTCGCCCAGCCGCCTGCGTTGGCGCGCTTTCTACGATTACGGCGGGGGCCTCATCACCGATTGGGGCGTGCACCTCACCGACATCGTGATGTTCTACATGAAGGCGGACAACAAACAGCCGCTGCTCACCAGCGCCACCTCGCAGTACGTGAATTTCCCCAAGGACCTCGAGCAGATTCCGGATGCCTTCTCCTGCTCCTGGCAGTACGACGATTTCGTGATGTCCTTCACCAATATCGTGCCTCCGGGATTCGCGACGAATACCGGCCAGGGCAACTGGTTCTTCGGCACGCGCGGCGTGTTGCACGTCAACCGCTCGGGTTACGAGATCTACCCGGTGGCCGGCCGTGGCATGCCGGGCGGACCGACGCCGCCGGCCCCCATCGAGGCCAAGCAGGTTCCCGTGAAGGAAGACTACCAGAACGATCCAGATACCACGGCTCACGCTCGCAACTTCCTGGACTGCGTCAAGTCGCGCCAGAAAGCGGTGTCGGATATCGAGGTGGGCTTCAACTCCACGCTGCCGTGCCTGACCGGCCTGATAGCCGTTCAGCAGGGCAAGTCGTTCCGGTGGGACAACGCCGCCCGCAGGGCGGTTGCGGTCTAGCCGATCCCCGATTCGCGCCGGCCTCGTCCTTTGCGTTCGAGGCCGGCGTTTTCGTTTCTTGCCGCGCAGTTATCCCACCGCACCGAATTCGATCCGACCTGCTCTCCGTGAACTCGACGAGGAACAACTGAGAAGCTCCTGAAAGGAACGGAGCTTCGAGATGGAGCAGAGCCGCTACACCGAGGAGAAGACCATCGGTGTGCTGAAGCAGATGCAGGCCGGCCCCCGCCGGCGTGGCCACTGCTAGCGGGACCCCCGCAGGGGCACGGCGTGGCCATGCCGTCTCGCCTAGCGCAGCGCCTCCCGGATTGGCCTTGCCAACACGGCAAGCCTCCTCGCCGCTCCTTGGGGGAGCGCCTTAGCCGGTGGGGAGCATCTTGGTGATGTCGTTGTAGATCACAAACGCCATCACCATCAGAAGGAACACAAAGCCGAACTTGAAGACCGTTTCCTTGACCTGCATGCTGAGGTCGCGCCTGATGAGCATCTCGAACAACAGCATCAGGATCACGCCGCCGTCCAGGATCGGGATGGGAAGCAGGTTGACGATCGCCAGGTTCAGGCTCACCGCCGCCATCAGGTTGATATAGGAGTACGCGCCCTGCCTGGCGGCGTCACCCGAAAGCTGCGCGATGCGAATCGGCCCGTCGATGGACTTGGCGCTCATCCGCTGCGCCACGATGCCGCGGAGAAACTCATAGATGAGCGTCGCGCCGCGCAGGTTCTGCCGCACCGACTCGCGCAACGCCTCGGGCAGCGATAGGCTCACATAGACGATGCGGTGATCCGGCGCCACGCCGATCATCCAGCGGTTCTCCGCCTGGCTGAACTCCGGCTGGACGGTGAAGGTCATTCTCTCGCCGTCGCGCAACACGTCCACATCCACCGGCTTGCCGCCGCTGGCTCGGATGATCTCCTGGAGTTTGTACCGCGAGCGGATCGGAGTCTTGTCCGCGCTGAGCAAGAGGTCGCCCTGCCGCAAACCCGCCTTTTCGGCCGCCATCCCGGGGCTGATCTCCGCCACCTGAATCTCGGCCTGCTGCGCCCACCCGGCGTATCCGACGCCGACCCGTTCGGCCAGGGTGGGCGTCACGGTGGTCTCGATTCGGCGGCCGTTGCGTTCCACAACGACCATCATCGGGCGGTTGGCGCTGGAGAGTTCCTTAATCGTGATGTCTTCCCAGGAGGGATTCGCGGCGCCGTCCAGTTCCACGATGCGGTCGGCTTCGCGCAGTCCCGCCTTGGCCGCTGGGCTGTCGGCGATCACGTGCCCTATGACCGCCGTCAGGTCGCTCTGGAGCGGCTTCGGGTACTTATAGAGGAACAGGCCGGCGAGCAGGGCCACCGCCAGCACGATGTTCATGAACGGTCCGGCGAAGGCGATCAGGAGCCGCTGCCAGCGGGGCTTGGCGGAGAAGGAACGCGGATCTTCGGTCACGTCGCCGGGCTGTTCGCCCGCCATCTTCACGTAACCGCCGAAGGGAATCGCCGAGACGCGGAAATCGGTCTCGCCTCGCTTGAACCCGAACAGGCGCGGGCCGAAGCCGAAACTGAAGGACTCCACCCGCACGTCGAACCACCGCGCGACCAGATAATGGCCCAGCTCGTGGATCAGGATCATGACCCCGATCAGCACCAGCAGCCAGAGGACATTCTCAAAAATCAGCATGTTTTCACCGCCGCCACGGCATCGGCGGCCGGGGCGTTCGCAACCATCACCCGATCTTCTTCGACAACCTGGCGAGCCGCCCGGCGGGATTCCCGGTCGACCTCCAGCACTTCATCCACGCTCGCCGCGTGCCGGTTGGGCACGCGCGCGAGGGTCTCTCCCACTATCCTAGCGATACCGGGGAAGGAAATCTCCCCCCGGAGGAAACTCTCCACGGCTACCTCATCGGCGGCGTTTAGCGTGCACCCGGCGGTGCCGCCTGCCTTTTGCGCGTCGTAGGCCATCTGAAGCAGGGGAAATTTCCGGAGGTCGGGGGGGTGGAAGTCCCAACTCCTGGACTCGTCCCAACGCAGGCGCGGCACCGGAGCCTCCGCGCGTTCCGGGTACGTCAGCGCGTATTGGATGGGCATGCGCATGTCGGTGGTGGCAACCTGCGCCAGTACGCTGCCGTCCACATACTCGATCATGGCGTGAACCTTGGACTGGGGGTGAATCACCACATCCACCTCCGACGGGGCGAACCCGAAAAGCCAGCAGGCCTCCATCACCTCGAAACCTTTGTTCATCATGGTCGCCGAATCCAGGCTGATTCTCTGCCCCATCTTCCATGTTGGATGGTTGAGAGCCTGTTCCGGTGACACGGTGCTCAGTTTTTCAACGGGGGTGTTCCAGAAGGGCCCCCCGGAGGCGGTGAGAATCAGGCGGGCTACTTCGTCCCGACGGCCGGCGCGAAGGCATTGGTGCGCGCCGTTGTGCTCGCTGTCGACCGGAATCAGGGTGGAGCCGCTGCGGGCCGCCGAGGCCATCAACAGATCGCCGCTGGCGACCAATAACTCCTTGTTTGCCAAGCCGATATCGGTACCCTTGTGCACGGCGGCGTGGGTGGCCTCCAGGCCCGCCACGCCAACCACGGCGGCCATGACGAAGCTCACTCCCGCGGCCACGGCCGCTTCGACGCGCGCCCTGGGCCCGCAACTCAGGTGCGGCCAGTCCTTCTTGGCCAACCCGCTCTCCTTCAACCGCTGCACCAGCCGGTTCCGAACCTCTTCGGTGGCGACGCAGGCCACTTGCGGCCGGAACTCCAGGATCTGGGCCACCAATTCCTCGACGTTCTGCCCGGCTACCAGGGCAAACACCCTGTAGAGATGGCGGCTGCGCCGGATCACGTCAAGCGTGTTCTTGCCGATGGACCCGGTGGAGCCAAGGATCGTTATCGTTTTCATTAAGATAGAGTAGCGAGCGCGTCCACTAGCATCATACCACCGATGGGCCGTTTCCGAGCCCCGAAAGCCGCCCCGCGCGGGTGAATTGGGTTCGTTCGGCAATCTGAATAAGTATTCACAGCGGGGCGCGCCGCAGGTTCGTTCGGAAAGGCCGCCGTGGTGCCGTTTCGTCCGCGTTTGGCTTCGTTTGGCAGAATGAATAATTATTCACTTCTCGGCACAAACTGAGCTGGTTCGCCAAATCGGGTGGCAATCGACGAGACCGGGTTGCTTCCGGGTTCGGTTTCGGTTTTGGGAGGGGTGCTTTTTATTCAGGGGGTGCCGGGGAGGAAATTTGCTTCAGGGGTCTTTTTTACTAGAGGTTAGTCTCGCTTTTTTGGTGGGAGTTGCCTCCCCGGCTTGATTCTGATTCTAGTATATGGAATTCAGAAAATCAAGGAAAAAATTTCGGTTTTTGGAAACGGTGCTTGCGCGGCAATTATCTGTTGTGTTTACAAGCAGATAACAAGGTGAGTCAATCCGCCGCCTAGCGCGGCTCGAACCGCCCGTCCTGGTGCAGGCAGTACGTCCTGCCCCTCCATTCAATGGTACTTCCGAAGAACCCGGCCAGCCAGAACAGGAACGATACCACGTCCTCTATTAAGACTGCCCAAGGGAGTCGTGCGGTCAAGGGGTCGTGCAGGACGCGGCGGGCCATGGCCCAACCGGAGGCGGCCCTGGCTGCCAACGCGGCCAGGGCCAGCGGCCAAGCGTGCGGGGCGACGGCGAGTAGCAGGAGGGCGAGCGGCACCGGGTACGTAAAGACCTGCCCGAGGTACCCGGAGGGCCTTGAGCGGCGGGTGCTGCGAACCCAGCGCAGGCGGTGGCGGAACGTCTCCCGCCAGCGCCCCCCGCCGATGTAGTGTTCAATGACGTAGCTTGAGAGGATGACGCCCCATCCGGCCTCAGCGACGAGCTTTCCGAGCATAAAGTCCTCGGCGAGATAGTCTTTCACGCGCGGGAGGCCTCCGATGGAGTTGAGCGCGGCCTTCCGGGCGGCGATGGTGGGCCCGACGGCGAAGCGCATTCCTTCCAGCACGCGCGCGACGAGGACTCCCGCCAGGAAATCGGTGTTCAGCCCGATGGCTTCGAGCGTGGACCAGACGCCACGCCCCGGGACGGCGCGGTAGGGGCAGGTCGCAAGACCGAGGCGCGGGTCGTCGAACTCGGCGGCCAGGGTGCGCAGCAGGTCGCGGCCCACGCGGATGTCGCTGTCGCTCATCACGACGAGATCGTGCCGGGCCGAAACCAACATGCGTTCCAGCGAGAATACCTTGGCATTGGGGTAAGACGGCTCGCCGGTGACGATCAAGCGGGACGGCACACCGGGGAACCCGGCTCGGAGCCGTTCCACGACGGCCGCCGCCGGGTCGTCCGGATCGCGAACCGCGAAGAGCAGCTCGAAGTCCGGGTAGTCCTGCACGAAGAAGCTACGGAGGTTCGCTTCGAGGTTCTCTTCGAAGCCGGCCAGGGGTTTAAGGACACTGACCGGCGGGGCGGGGCCAAGGACGGGCTTCACCGAAAGATACCGGCGCGCCGCGACCACCACCAGCAATGAATACGCGATGGCGCCTGCCACCAGCGCCGCCAACACGACGACGGGCAGGAGCACCATCCAGTTTTACTCGGCCGGGGCCTTGGTATCGATGAGCCGGCGGATGTTGGCCAGAAAATCCACGACGGGCTGGGCGCCCTGGTCGCCGTGCTTGCGGTTGCGCACCGAGACGGCGTTGTTTTCCGCCTCCCGGTCGCCGACCACGAGCATGTAGGGAACCTTCTGCAATTGGGCCTCGCGGATCTTGAGGTTGACCTTCTCGCTGCGGTCGTCCACGGTGACGCGAATACCGGCCTCTTTGAGCTGGGCTTCCACCTTGCGGGCGTAGTCCAGGTGGCGGTCGGTGATGGGCAGCACGGTGGCCTGCACGGGGGCGAGCCACACGGGGAACGCCCCGGCGTAGTGTTCGAGCAGGATGCCGAAGAAGCGTTCCACCGAACCGTAGAGCGCGCGGTGGACCATGAGCGGCTGGTGCGGCTTGCCGTCTTCGGCGACGTATTCAAGGTTGAAGCGTTTGGGCAGATTGAAATCGAACTGAACGGTGGAGAGCTGCCAGCGGCGGCCGATGGCATCGACGAGCTTCACGTCGATCTTGGGCCCGTAAAAAGCCGCTTCGTCCGGCATCATCTTCACCTTCATCTGGAGGCGATCCGTGGCGCGGGTGAGAGCACCTTCGGCGAGCGCCCACTGTTCCGGAGTTCCATCGTACTTGCCGGATTTGCCGCCGTCCCAGGTGGAAAGCTCCGCTTCATATTCGGTGAAGCCGTAGGTAGCCAGGACGTCGGTGGCGAAGCCGAGGCAATTGACGATTTCGTCTTCGATCTGCTCGGGGGTGCAGAAGATGTGGGCGTCGTCCTGGGTGAAG
>CAZVIK010000216.1:0-6524 GCA_964627045.1 uncultured Solibacteraceae bacterium
CAATCCGGTTATGCCCGAGATTTCGTGGAGATGATCGGCCGGATCTTGCCGGACCTCGTTGACCGCAACATCAAAGTGATCGCCAACGCGGGCGGGCTGAACCCTGAGGCTTGCCGCCGCGCGGTGCAGGCCGCCGCCGAAAGACAGGGCGTCCCGCTCCGCGTGGCCACGGTCACCGGCGACGACCTCCTGGGCCGGCTGGACGAACTGATGGCCAAGGGCATCGAGTTCCGGAATATGGATACCGGCGCGCCTCTCGCCGAGGTCCGCAGCCGGGTCCGCAGCGCTAACGCCTACTTTGGGGCGTTCCCGATCGCCGAGGCGCTCGCCGGAGGCGCGCAGATCGTCATCACCGGCCGTTGCGCCGACGCCGCACTTGCGCTCGGGCCCATGATTCACGAGTTCGGTTGGGGCTCGCATGACTGGCACAACCTCGCCGCGGGAATCGTCGGCGGCCACGCCATCGAATGCGGCGCGCAGGCGACCGGAGGCAACTGCCAGGTGGACTGGCAAACGATCCCGGACCTGGCCGGCATCGGCTACCCGATCCTGGAGGTCGAATCGGACGGCACATTCGTCCTCACCAAGCACGCGGGAACGGGCGGGCGCGTCACCGTGGCTGGCGTCAAGGAACAACTCCTCTATGAACTCGGCGATCCCAAGTCTTACCTGACTCCGGATTGCATCGCCGACTTCACCACCATCCAACTGGCGCCGGACGGCGAGGACCGGGTGCTGTTCAGCGGCATCAAAGGACGGCCCGCCACGGATTCCTACAAAGTCTCCGCCAGCTATTCGGCTGGATTCAAGGCGACCGGTTGGGTGGCTTACGCGTGGCCGGATGCCTACGAAAAGGCCCGCGCCGGAGACAAGATCCTCCGGCAGCGGCTGGATCGTCTTGGGTTGCGTTTCGATTCCATCCGCAGCGAGTACGTCGGCGCCACCGCCTGCCACGGCATCCCCTCGGCCGAGCCCTCCCCAGCGCTATGCGCAGATCTGCCCGAAGTGGCCCTGCGCTTCGGCGTGCGCGGGCCGGATAAGACCGCCGTGGAACGCTTTGCGAAGGAGATCGCGCCGCTGGTCCTCAGCGGGCCGCCCTCAGTGACGGGCCTGGGCGCCGGACGTCCCAAGGTGGAGGAAGTGGTGGCCTACTGGCCTACGTTGATCCCCAAGAGCGAAGTCACGCCGGAGGTGAACCTGTGAGCAAGCTGAGACTGATCGAGTTGGCGCACGCGCGCAGCGGCGACAAGGGCAACATGTGCAACATCGGCTTGATCGCCAAGAGGCCGGAGGACTATCCGCTGCTCGTCGAAAAGGTCACCGCCGAACGCGTGAAGGCCCATTTTGCCGAGGTCTGCTTCGGCAAAGTGGAGCGGTTTGAGTTGCCGAACCTGCACGCCCTCAATTTCCTGCTGTGGGACAGCCTGGACGGTGGCGGCACGCTCGCCCTGCGCGCCGACCCCCAGGGCAAGACCTATAGCAGCGCCCTTCTGCGCATGGAAATCGAAGTCGAGTCCAAGTAGCCGGAAAAGGAAATACGCAATGCCAGCACCCGCACCGTCTGCCACGTCGCCGATGCGCCCCCTGGATGGGATTCGCGTCCTGGACTTCTCGCACGCCCTGGCCGGACCATACTGCTCTTTGCTGCTCGCCGATTACGGCGCCGAGGTCTACAAGCTGGAACCTCGCGAGGGCGACATGGGACGCGGCTGGGGGCCTCCGTTCTCGGGAGGAATCTCGCACTTCTTCCTGGGGCTGAACCGGGGCAAGAAGGGAATTTCCATCGACCTGAAACACGCCGATGGGATGGACCTTTGCCTGAGGCTCATCGACAAGATGGATGTCCTCATCGAGAACTTCCGGCCCGGCGCCATGGACCGGCTCGGATTAGGCTACGCCGCCGTTCACGAGCGCAACCCGCGCCTGGTCTACTGTTCGATTTCCGGCTACGGTCAGCAGGGGCCCTCCCGCGACGAGGCCGCCATGGACCTCGTGGTCCAGAGTTCCAGCGGCCTGCTCAGCATGACCGGCACCCCGGCCGGAGAATCCACGCGCTGCGGCTACGGCGTCACCGATACGACGGCGGGGCTGTTCTCGGTCATCGGCATTCTGCTGGCCCTGCGCGCCAGGGAAACCACCGGCCGCGGGCAGTACGTCGATGTCGCGATGCTCGATGGCATGATCTCCACGATGAGCTCGAACTACATGAACTACCTCGGATCGGGCGCGGTGCCCCGTCCGATGGGAACCTCGTTTCCGACCGTGGTTCCCTACCGCGTCTACCGGACGCAGGACGCCGGGTTAGCCATCGCCGTGGGGAGCGAAAAGTTGTGGTCGGTGTTTTGCCGGGCCATGGGGCTGCCCGAGTTGGAGAAGCATCCGGACTACGCCACCAACAAAGACCGGATCGCGCACCGCGACGCGCTCGACGCTCTGCTGCACGACGCCTTCGGGAAGCGCCCGGTCGCCGAGTGGGTCGCGGTCCTGCGCGCGGCCGGGATCCCCTGCTCCCCCGTTCGCAACTTCAGAGAGGTCGCCGAGCACCCGCAGACGGCGGTCCGCAACATGTTTCCCACGCTGGACCACCCCACCGCGGGGCCGCACCGCGCCACGGGAACACCGGTGAAGCTGTCGGAAACCCCGGGGTCGCCCACTACGTCCGCGCCGTTGTTGGGGCAGCACACGCGGGACGCGCTCGTGGATCTACTATTGTTGGACGAGGCCGGCGTTGACGACCTTTTACGGCGCGGCGTAATCGTGGAGACGCCGGTGCCATCCGCTTAGTCCGGGAAAGACGATATGCAGGCGGCCCTCGGGTTCCTGACGATAGCGCTGTTGCTGGCGGCCATCCTACTGAAGAGGATGACGCCGCTCACGGCGCTCATCGCGATTCCCATCCTCGCTTCGTTGGCCGGAGGCCACGGGTTCCAGACCGCCGGCTTCATGGTGAAGGGGATCCAGAGCGTGTCGGGCGTCGCCGGGATGTTCGTGTTCGCCATCTTGTACTTCGGGATCATGACCGATGCCGGGATGCTCGATCCGATCATCGACCGGATTCTCGCCGCCGTCGGCAGCCGGCCGGAGCGGATCGTGGTGGGATCGGCGCTCCTGGCTCTGCTCGTTCACCTGGACGGTTCCGGCGCGGTGACCTTCCTGGTGACCATCCCCGTGATGTTGCCTCTCTATCAGCGTCTCGGCATGGACAAGCGAGTGCTCGCCTGCGCCGTGTCGATGGCCGCGGGCGTGAACTTCCTTCCGTGGACCGGCCCGATGATCCGCGCGTCGGCCTCGCTGCGCATCCCGGTCGCCTCGATCTTCAACCCCCTGATCGTCGCGCAGTTGATGGGCCTGGCCTTCGTTTTCGCCTGCGCCTGGTGGCTGGGGCATCGCGAGGCTAAACGGCTAGGACTGAAGAATGTGAGCGGAACCGGCCAGGTGATCGAGCGCGCCATCACGCCGGAGCAACTGGCGCTCCGGCGGCCGGACCGCGTGTGGATTAACCTGTCGCTGACACTGGTCCTGATCGCCGGCATGATCGCGGCGCGACTCGACCCCGTCGCCGTCTTCATGGTAGGCGTCGTTCTCGCGCTTCAGATCAACTACCCCGATCTGCGAATGCAGCGCGAGCGAATCGACGCGCACGCGCGCGCCGCGCTGATGATGGCTGGAATTCTGTTCGCCGCCGGCGCGTTCACAGGGATCATGCGCGAATCCGGGATGCTCGGCGCTATGGCGAAGGCCGCCGTGGCCGCCGCGCCCGACCAACTGGCACGCCACCTGCCTTTCGCGCTTGGCTTGATGGCGATGCCCTTGAGCATGCTGTTTGACCCGGATTCGTTTTACTTCGGCGTGCTGCCGGTTCTCGCCGAGATCGCCGGGGCCTTCGGCGTTCCCCCCGTACAGATGGCGCAGGCCGCCGTGCTCGGGCAGATGACCACCGGGTTTCCGGTCAGCCCGCTTACGCCGGCCACGTTCCTGATCGTCGGGCTGACCGGCGTCGAACTCGGAGAACACCAGAGGTTCGCATTCCCGTTCCTGTTGGGCGCCTCTGTGCTGATGACGCTGGTCTGTGTGTGGACCGGAGTGTTCCCGCTCTAAATAAAGGCCCGGTGTAAGCCCTGGAGGAAAGACAGGCCGAAGCCTGCGCCGCTCAGGTTCATGGGCTCACGGCTCCGTCTGGCGCAGACTTGATTCTGCGATTGGTCTTTTCAACAAGCTCCGGCCGCCGGCCGCCGGCCAGGGCGGGCCGCGCACCATTCCTGGCGGCTAGGAGGGCAGGAACTGGCGCAGTGGCATGAAGAAACTCCGCACGAAGTCCACGGCCGCTTCGTTGGCCGCCGCTTCGTCGCCATTCGCGACCGGCACGATCACCCGGACCAGCGCCGTGTCGGACCGGTTGTACCGCACGGAATCCACCACAAGGTAGAACTTCGCCTGAAACTCGTTCGCGATCACACGCTTGGGGGTCTGATACCAATACAGGACCAGGCTCTTCTCGTCCCCGCGCGAAACGACATAGCGGTTCACGGAGATCGGCTCCGCACCCGGAACGCCGTCGATACGCAAAACGTCGGAGGTCGTGGGCACCCAACCCGCGCCCGGCAGGCAGTTCTTCGGCGAGTGCGGCGCCTGGCCCGTGCGCTGTGTCTTGAAGTATGCGACGAACAGGCCCGCGAGGCGTCCCGAATCCCCCGCGCGGTACACCCGCGTCATGGTGTCATCGGCTCGGAGAACGTCGAGCACCTCTTTCTCGATCTCGTTCTCCTGAACCATCTGCCAATCGCCGAAGAGCACGGGCACCAGCTTCAGCGGCCGGAGCGCCGGGACCGCTTCGTTGCGCGACACGCCCAACAGCACCCCCGCCTGGGCGATCAGCGCCAGGCTCACTACAATCACCGCCGGACGCCGCCAAAAAGCCGCGTTGCCGTCACGCACTTGCATGGAATCTCCGCAGAACGAATCGAAGCCCTTGGTGGAAGGCCACCAAAATGACCAGCGCGATCATGAAAACGACCCATCCCGAAGCGAAGTGGAAGAAGCCCCGCGCCAATTCGACGTCGTATTCGCTCACCACTCCGGTCAGGGTCACCCTCGCCGCATTCGCCAGAATCGCGATGGGGACTGTCGCCACGAAGAGTGCCGCCCGGACCCAGGTCCGGGTCTCGAAAAAGTAGCCGTACACCAGGGAAAGGAACGAGAGCGACAGCAGCGACCGGATGCCGCTGCACGCTTCCACCACATTGAGCCTCTGGCTGGCCAACTCAATGATGTTGCCCTCGCGCAGTACCGGAATCCCCAATAGAGACAGGCTCTCGCTGGCGACCTGGCTGGCAAACAACTGTAATGGGAACGTGATCTGGTTGAATATTACGGCGGGAATCGGAACCATGAAGAACAACAGGAAGAGCGGGAACGCCAGTAACCGGAATACGCGCCAGCCGTTGAGCGTCAACACCACGCCGGCCAGGGAGACGACGAACGCCGTTCGCGCCAGGAACAACTCGGCCCCGAGGGTCGCCACTGTGAGTTGCAGCGCGCCCCAAGCGACAATCAACAGACCCCACCAGTTCGCCGCGGCCGGCTCCGTCAGCCATTCGTCGCGGGTCTTCCACGCGATGTAGCCCGCGATCACCGGAACGAAGAAGCCGTGCCCCATGTCCTCGTCGTTGAGCCACTGCGTGATCAGGCGCTGCAGGACGGGGAGGTACGCCAAAACCAGCAGCGCGCCAAACCAGGCCGCCGCCAGCCAAGGCAACGGACTGGTGGTTGGCGACGGCGCCGCCGGAGCCGGTGTCTCGATTTCGCTCATCCTAGTTTCCGCCCGCCTTTGCGGGCCATGCCCAAGGACTCAGAATAGCGCACGTCCGCGCCGTCGCGCGGCCTTGGGCGCAAGCCATGGGCGCCCCCACCTTGACACGCTCTCCACGCGCGGGCCGGCGAAGGGGTGATGTTGACAGCGTATTATTTTAGATGTATTCTAAACACATCATGGGCGGCGTTACCACTGGGCGATCGCCGGTTGTTCCCCTGCACTTCTCCCATCCACCGAAAGGAGTCCGATCCAATGGCTAGTGAAGCAAAGTGCCCGTTCCATTCCAGCGCCGGCGCCGGAGCGTCCAACCGCGACTGGTGGCCGAACCAGTTGAGGCTGGACCTGTTGCGCCAACATTCGTCCAAGTCCAATCCGCTCGGCCCCGGGTTCAATTACGCGAAGGAGTTCAAGACCCTCGACCTGGCGGCCGTCAAGAGAGACCTCCGCGACCTGATGACCAAGTCCCAGGACTGGTGGCCGGCGGACTTCGGCCACTACGGGCCGCTGTTCATCCGCATGGCCTGGCACAGCGCCGGCACCTACCGCACCGGCGACGGGCGCGGTGGCGGCGGAACCGGAAGCCAGCGGTTCGCGCCCCTCAACAGTTGGCCCGACAATGTCAATCTCGACAAGGCGCGCCGGCTGATTTGGCCGGTTAAGCAGAAGTACGGCCGCAAGATCTCCTGGGCCGACCTGATGATCCTCGCCGGCA
>CAZVIK010000217.1:0-6092 GCA_964627045.1 uncultured Solibacteraceae bacterium
GAGAGAAACTGAACTCTCAGTACTCTCGCGGGAGATGCGGGCTCGTAGGGGACTCGCTGTAGAGGCCGGGCCTGAGGCTTCAGACCCTCTTTGATGCGGACGTCCCCGGAAGCCGTTCTGGAATGCGCCTGGCGAACTTGCAGTCGCCGGTGTCAAGAATTCCGTCTATTTGGCTTCCCGGGCGCAGTTGTCGTAATGGTCTGCATTGACCTGAGCGAAATGAGCCCACTTCGCTGGAAGATCGTCCAGGGCAAAGATCGCGGATACGGGACATACGGGCACACAGGCTCCGCAATCGATGCACTCCTGCGGGTCGATATAGAGCTGGGCCGATGAATCGAAACCCGCCTCGTCCTTCCGCGGGTGGATACAGTCCACCGGACAGGCACCTACGCAAGCGGTGTCTTTCACTCCGATACAGGGTTCAGCAATGACATAAGCCATGGGTCCTCCCTAATTGCGTGTCCGGCGAAGCAGGATTCCTCAGATCTCCCAGACCAGTCTGCCTCTGTCGAAGAACGTGATAATCCCGTCCTCGCTGACTTTGAGTGCCCTGCCAAAATGGGACGCCGCCATCGCTGCCGCCGATCTGCCGCCCTCCGGAGGACGGCTGCTGTCCATGTGGGCGTCGTTGTGGTTGCGCAAGATCGCGCCAAACGCCAACAGTCTGCCCCGTCCGTCCAGCACAATCCCACCGTCGATTGTGGCCAATGTTCTCAAAACCGCCGGTGTGAGGTTTTCGGTCCGCTTGCCGCGAAGCAGGTAGTACACACTTCTCTTAGAATCGGCGTCTGCTATCACGCTCTCTGCGGGTTCATGATGGTCGAGAAGATCACCCGGAGCCACCAGGCGGCTCGCTGATTCTGCGTTGTCGAGGATAACAAATAGGCCTCCGTGCCGAGCCTCCGCCAGATCGAGCCCGACCTGAAGTACCAGATTAGCGAGACCTTCATTTCGAACCGCGTCCACCCACCGCCGGTATTTCCATTCCATGTCGGTCAGTCGCCAGCGTCCGTTCAAGAAGGAGAACAACTGAACACCTCGACCGAAAGCCTTGATTTCGCCATTTGGTGTCAGCGCCAGACATAGGCCGTCGGTGCCGAGGGTAGCATGGCAATGGGCCGCGTATGCGGACGGGCTTAGCTGAGGAAGCACGCCCGCTGGTGCGGACCCGGCCCACCGCTCAAGGTCGACGATATCGAGCCAACGTCCTTGAGCGTCCACAAGCGCAACAGTCTGTAAGCCGTCACAAAGGCGGAAGAACGAACGGATCAAAGTCAGCGCGGAGGAATACCTAAGCGCGCCGTCATCGGCCGTTCGTAGCGCGGCGGTGGGCGAATCCTTCCCAAGGAGTAGCACTCCGGTTGAGACGCGGCGATTCTCGTACGTGGTGAGAGAACTGCCCCGCAAAGCCTCAATCGCATCGGCGATGCGATCTTGGTTTGCGGCAAGCGTCTCCAAGTTGGCGTATGGCGCTGGATCCAGAGAAGCAGAGACGTACCTGTCCTCTGGCAATCCCCGGAACAGATGGAAATTCTTCGTAGCGATGTCAGGGTTGAACAGCGCCTGGTAGCGTGCGGCGAGAACTCGGCCAATGGCGTGGATCAGCCTTCGCTCAGCTTCGGTAAAAGGACGTTCCGGACGTCGCAGGATATAGCGCTGGCCCAGCCACTCGATCCTCACCCGATCACCGTCCCTCCTGTCAGCCTCGCAGTCGCACACCAGTTCGGTGCGGGTAGAAGCCGCGGTGCCGTAGGCCTCCAGGCGAGCGGCCGGAAAGAAATGGCTCAGTCCCTGGGTGAGAAAGTCCGAATATAGAGCGCCGCCAAAATGCGAACCGAAGGTTGTGGTTGCCTCGAAAACCTGTTGTGTCTGCACGGAGTCCAAGCTCTGTGTCGGCAGGCTCCAGTCAGCCGCGAACGAGTGTTTATCGACAGAAGCAGCCAATTCACCGACTCCTCTCTTGGTCGCTGTCAATAGCGAAGGGTCTTCTCAACCCCGCTCTCCAAGTCCTCCACCGAGGGCAAGACTGCCAGTTCCAGGTTCGGCGCTGCTGGGACGAAGGAGTCTTTGGCCGCCACGCGCACTACGGGTGCATCCAGATACTCGAAGAGCTTTTCTGAAATGCGGGCGGCCACCTCCGCGCCGAAACCCATCGTGAGCGTGTCCTCGTGCGCCACAACGACGCGGCTGGTCTTGCGGACGCTTCGGAGGATGATCTCTTCGTCCAGCGGGACAATCGACCTCAAATCCACGACTTCGATAGACGGGCCACTGCTCTCCCACCGTCTGGCCAGCTCCAGGGCCAGGTACACGGTGCTGCCCCAGGTCACGATGGTCACGTCGCTCCCCTCCCGGCGAACCCGGCCGCGCCCAAATGGAATCAGGTAGTTGTCGTCCGGCTCGGGGGACTTCGCTTGAACTCGGCGATAGAGGCCCTTATGCTCGAGGAAGATGACCGGATCTTCCGAGCGTGCCGCGCTCTTGATGAGCCCCTTGGCGTCCTCCGCACAGCTCGGAAACACAACATACCATCCTGGGATGTGCGCAAATGTGGACTCCACGCACGCGGAGTGCCACGGACCTCCTTTGATGTAACCGCCCACCGCGATCCGCACCACGACCGGGCAAGTCCACTGCCCGTGGCTGCGCCACCGAACCGTGGCGATCTCGTCGCGCAGTTGCATGAAGGCGGGCCACAGGTAGTCGGCGAACTGAATTTCGACGATGGGTTTGTAGCCGGCGATCGCCATGCCACCGGCCACGCCGACGATACTTGCCTCGGCCAGCGGTGAGTTCTGAACCTGGGCAGGGAACGCATCGGTGAGACCTCGGGTGACGCCGAAAACGCCGCCTTTTGGATCCGCAATATCCTCGCCCCACATTACGATCTTGGGATTTCTGACCATCTCTTCCCGCAGGCCATGGTTGATGGCGTCGATCATGGCGATCGGCTCCTCGGAGACGTACCGCGGATGCGTCTGATCAGAAGTGGCGAGCGCATTTCCGGAGTGGATGTGCGCAAGCAGGTCGTGTTCGGGCGGCGCTGGGGCCTGGTCGGCTTCGTCGGCCGCCCGGTCGACTTCGGCCTTGATCCCCGCTCGAATTTCGTCGAGATTCTCCTTCCGGAGGACTTTGTGGCGTAGCAGGTATTGCTCTGTCTGGTAGATCGGGTCCTGGCGGGTGAGATCAGCGAGTTCCTCTTCACTCCGGTACTTTCGCTGGTCATCCGACGAAGAGTGCGAGTCCATTCGAATGACCCGGCCTTCCACCAGAGCCGGGCCACCGCCTTCGCGTATCCGGGCGATAACCGGCGGCAGCATCTGGTACATCGGTTCAAACCAGGTACCGTCTACATCGAATGTGGGCATTCCAAATCCGCGGGCAATCCGGTGGATCTCGGACGCGGTCTGGCTGGCCTGGGGAACGCTGATGGCATACCCGTTGTTCTGGATCACAAACAATACCGGAAGCCGCTCCCGTGCTGCCCAGTTCAGGGCCTCAAAAAACTCTCCTTCGCTGGTCGCGCCTTCGCCTGACGAAACGTAGACAACTGCGTCAGATCCGTCCTTCTGGAGCGCGCGTGCCATTCCGACTGCCGGGAGAAACTGCGTCCCCGTGCATGCCGTTTGCCCCACCAGGTTGAGTTCGCGCGAGGAGAATTGCTCTGGCATGTTGCGCCCGTTCGAGTTTGGGTCGCCACCGCGGCTCAGCATTGCCAGAAAGATGTCGCGCAGGGGCATTCCCAGGCCGATCGGGATGGCCTTTTCACGGTAATAGGTGAAAAACCAGTCGTGGCGCGGCTTGAGGAGCAGGGTCATGCCGATCTGCAGTTTCTCGTGACCTCTTGCCGACGCATGAAACGTGCATTTCCCCTGGCGCGCGAACACCTTCATTCGCTCGTCTACGTAGTGGGCCGTAAGCATCTTCCGGTACAGATCCAGAGTCAACTCGTGGGGCACAATCGTGACGGCCTGCCGTTGCTCTGCCACTGTGATGGTTGCCATGGCGCCTCCCAGTGCGGAACCCCTTCCCAGTTGAAGGCCCTTGCAACGGTTCCGCAGATCTTGTATAACTAGTATATGAAATACATCTTCACTCCGTCAAGGGGTTCTTCATGCGCCTCACTTCTTTCACCGACTACAGCCTGCGGGTACTGACCTATCTCGGCCTGCAAACGGACCGGCTGACGACGATTCGGGAGATCTCCGACACCTATGGATTGTCCGAGAACCACCTGATGAAAATCATCCACACGTTGGGCACGCTGGGCTACATCGAGACCGTCCGGGGACGCGGCGGAGGCATGAAGCTGGCCGGAAAGCCGGAACAGATCAACTTGGGGCGGGTCGTGCGCCAGACTGAGCCCGATTTCGCGATTGTAGACTGCTTCGACGCGCAGCGACGCCACGATTGCGTAATCAATCCTGCCTGCCGGCTACAACAGGTTCTGGAACAGGCGACCCAGGCTTTTCTCGATGTACTGGACAGCTACACTCTGGCCGACCTCCTCCGGAATCCGAAGAAGCTCCGGTCCTTGTTGAGCATTGACATGCCTGGAGGCAAGTGTGCCTGAGGCGCCTTGCGAGACCGGGCGAAGACCGAAAGGACGGGCGAGATGGCGTACGTGACCAAGGATTTCGGGCAGTTACCCGAACGCGGAGAGTGCCTGCGAGACTTTCGGTATGTGACGGTTGACGGCGACGAGAGACGACTCTCGGACTTCAAGGGCCGCAACAACCTCGTGTTGATTTTGACCGGCGGTCCCGACAATGGGCTTCTGGACGATGTCGCTCAGGCTTACTCGGAAGTTCAACAGCTGGAGGCACGGGTCATCGCGATCCTGAAATGCGACCGGGAGGAGGCAATCCGCGCCAGAACCGCCCGGCACTGGCCGTTCGATGTGGCGGTGGACATGGCGGGCGCGCTCCACCGCGGATTGGGAGCCGAGGACCAGATGGGCGTGACTGGAACGGCTGTCTACATCACAGATCGTTGGGCTGAGGTGTTTTTTGCCTCCCGGGCAACCGACGAGGAGTCCGAGCCGGAGATCAAAGAACTTCTGGACTGGCTCGCGTTCATCGACCATCAGTGTCCAGAATGCTTTCCCTCGGAGTGGCCTGCCTGAGCTGCTATGTGGAGAAGGGATTTGAGTTTTAGCCGTCACCGGAACGATGACAAAGTAGCGTGGCCCAAGAGCCACAACGTGTGCCAAAAGTAGTGCGCCAAAGGAGGCGAAGATGAGCACAACTGCGACCCCAACTGGTTACCAGGTGAGACTGCGAGGCCGGCATCAGGTGGCCGAGCGCAGCATGGCCTTTGAGTTCGAGAAGCCGGCTGGCTTCACCTTCAAGGCCGGACAGTTTGTCGAGGTGACCCTGATCGATCCGCCGGAGACGGATGCGGAGGGCAATGGGCGGGCGTTCTCAATCGCGAGCGCTCCGCACGAGGACATCCTGCTAGTGGCCACTCGCATGCGGGATACGGCGTTCAAGCGCGTGCTGGCGGCGATGAAGTTGGGGGCCACGGTTCGAGTCGAAGGTCCGTTCGGCGATCTGGTTCTTCACAACAACTCAGCCAGAACGGCCGTACTCCTGGCGGGCGGCATCGGAATTACGCCATTCCGCAGCATTGTCTTGCGCGCTGCCCGGGAGAAACTCCCCCATCGTGTTTTTCTCTTTTACTCAAACCGGAGGCCGGAAGACGCGCCGTTCCTAGAAGAACTGAGGGACACCGAGGCCCAAAACCCGAACTACACGTTCGTGGGAACGATCACCGAACCCGAGAAGTCGCGCCATCCGTGGCGGGGAGAGACAGGCTTCATCAACGCCGACATGCTATCGCGCTACTCGAAAGATGTTGTTTCCCCCGTGTACTACATCGCTGGTCCGCCTGCGATGGTGAGTGGTCTCCGAGCCATGCTGAACATAAGGGGTGGGTTTCACACATAAACCCCCCCAGGTCTATTTGGGTTAAAATATGCGGGAGTTTTGGCAGTTGCGGGGTGGTGTTTACGGCCATGTTGATGCTGCCGATCAACGTGAACGGCGTGCGGATGGCCATGCGCAATACCATCATGATCGCCTCTTGCA
>CAZVIK010000217.1:6102-6459 GCA_964627045.1 uncultured Solibacteraceae bacterium
AGGCGGGCATGAGGGCTGTCATGGACGCGGATGACTCTCATCATCTGACGCTCAAAGAGCGAGAACTCGGGCTGCAGCGGGTGCTCCAAGTTTGGATCATCACCGGCCTGACGTTCATGCTCCTGCCCGGCACGTTCCTGGGCCTCTGGAATCTGATCACGATCGCAGGCGAACACACAGCCACTCAGGTCGACCCGGCGTGGATTCAGGCTCACGGTCACGCCCAGATCTTCGGCTGGATCGGAACCTTCATTCTGGGTATTGGATTTTACTCCCTCACGAAAATGGGGCGTATTCCGGAGTTCGCCGTGGCGAGGGCCTGGGCGAGTTGGGCGCTTTGGACGCTTGGTGTGACCC
>CAZVIK010000218.1:0-6397 GCA_964627045.1 uncultured Solibacteraceae bacterium
GATTCGCGGCGCCATCGGAGCCTGAACCTTTCGCCGCGGCGGGCGCGGAAGCTAACGCCGGCCGGCGGGCGCGCGGCGGAAGCGCCCCGCCTCGCCGATCCGGTGGACGGTGCGGCGGCGCGCCGACAGCGTCTCCCAGTAGTCCGACCAGTTCCTGGCGACCACGTAGAAGCCGAAGGCGATGGCGCCGAAGGCGGTCAACGCGACGAAGCCGACCGCCAGGTAGTGCGCCCACGGGGAGGCGGGGTCCGGCTCGAAGAACAGGCGCGTGAAGCCGCGGCCGAAGTTCATCCCAAAGAAGCCGGTGACCACGGCGCCGGCGCCGAGCAGCAGGCTCAACACGGCCAGGCGGTTCACGGCTTCGGTGTTGCGGAACTGGTAGAAGGTGTGCAGCGAGGCGTTGAGCTTCTCGATCTCCTCTTCGATCTGCGCCTTCATCTCGCCGATGCGGTATTCGCGGCACTGCATGGCGAAGTGGTCGATCTCCTCGTCTTTGTTGGCCAACTCGTCGAAGTGCCAGTAGTTGGAGAAGTGCAGGAAGTCGCCGCGAAGCTCGCTGGCAAGCTGGATGTTCTCGAAGGTGAACCGGTTGTCGTCCTGGTCCAGAAACAGGCGCTTGGAGACCAACGCGGTCCGCTCGGAGAAATCGAGCAGCGTCGCGCGGTAGAACAAGGCCACCAGCGCCATCAGGTAATAGCGCGTGTTGAACATGCGATGGATCAGGAAGCCCTCGCGCTCCTGGTGCTCCTCGCAGTCGAAGGTGCCGATGGTGGCGGTGATGTTGCTGTAGCTGGTGAAGCCGTAATTGGTCCCCTGGTGGCTCCAGCGGCGGTAGATCTGGCGCGCCATCTGGCGGCGGGTGAACAAGGGGTCGTAGCGGAAGTCGCTGCCGGACCGGTCCACGTATAGAAAACGGCTTAGAAGGACCTGGTACTCCTCGCTGCGCAGGAAGTCCGGGGGCAAGCCTTCCGGATCGATGGCGGCGTAGCTGTAAACGATCATCCGTTCGTCGAGAACCGGCTCGTACTCTTCGCGGGAATAGTCGGCGAAGTGCAGCAGCGAAGTGATCGTGCGCGACAGGGGCGGGAGCATGCTTTTCATCGCCGGGTGCGAGAAGGTCTCCTCGACCAGCGTGGTAAGGGTCCCGGCGCGCTCCAAGGTGAGGGCGAGGCGGCAGGGGAAGCGGCCCTCACGGACCTGACGGCCGCTGGAAGGGTAGACCTTCCGAAGGGTTTCATTGATCCAAAGGGCGTGGGCGGCGCTGAGGGCGGTGGCCTCGACTCCGATGGAAAGAACGCCGATGCCGTTGGCGAAAAGGAACAGGCGCAGGTCGGTGATGCGGACCCGAGCACCGCGCTGCTTGCTGTCGGCGGCCTCCAGCCAGAGGGCGGCATCGGCCGGAATCGGGATCTCATAACAGCGCAGCAGGGATTCGTGATCGGCGGGGCCGCCGGAGGGTTCGGCGGTATCGAAAAAGACGCGCCGGACCACGGGGTGAAAAAACACCATGTCCTGGTAGGCGGGCGAATCGGCGTCGAATTGGGTGTAGGCGGCGCGACGCCACGCCCCGAGCGCGGAGATGGGGTTCTGCGAGCCGTGCTGGGCCAGCCATTCGTCCAAGCCGTCGATCCAGCGGCGGCTCCCGTTCCAAAGATCGGGGTGGGCCTCCATGACGGCCTGCTCGTCGATGGAGAAAGGAAAAAGGAAGTAGGTGTGCAGGTGGAGCAGGCGGACGTCCATCGCGACGATTATACCGGACGGCAGTGCCGGGCCACCGGCGGCCGGCAGAGCCGGACGCCGTGCGGAATGCGGCGGGCACGCGAGCCGAAAAAAGCTTTTCGGCTCTGAAACAACCTGTTATAATGAACCCCGGTTTTCGGCCGTGGTTCCGAGTCGAACGGGCGGCGGCGGGCCAGATGGGGCGCGCAGTTCATTCATAGACGGTTGTGTTTCGGTGGCTCTGGACTCATATAAATAAGCGTCGGCGCACCGTCCTGAAGCTCGCAAAGTTCGCAAGTATTGGCAGGGGATGAATGCGCCGGCGCTGGGGAGCGCTGACCATGGGCCAGGTGGATGCGGCGGAACCGGGCGCCGGAGGCAACGGCACCGGCCGAAGCCCGCGGGTTGGGGTGTTTGTCTGCTATTGCGGCGGTAACATCTCCGACATTGTCGATGTCGAGAGAGTGGCCAGAGAGGCCGCTGCGCTACCGGGAGTGGCGTGCGCCGCCACCCATATGTTCTGCTGCTCGGACCCGGGCCAGGGAGCCATCGAGCAGAAGATCAAAGAACACAAGTTGAACCGGGTGATCGTGGCGGCATGTTCCCCAAGCCTCCACGAGATGACCTTCCGGCGGACGGTGGCGCGTGCGGGGCTGAACCCCTATCTCTACGAGCACTGCAACATCCGGGAGCAGGTATCGTGGGTGATCGAAGATAAGGAACTCGCCACGCAGAAGGCGCTCCGGTTGATCCGGGCGGCCGTGGCGCGGTCGGCGCACCTGGTACCGCTGGAGAAGCGGCGGATTCCCATCTATCCCTCGGCGCTGGTGATCGGCGGCGGTGTGGCGGGCCTGACGGCGGCGCGGGACCTGGCCAGCCGCGGGATCGAGGTGACACTCGTGGAGTCCAGCCCGTTTCTTGGGGGGCGGATGGCGTCGTTGCACCGGATCTACCCGACCGGGCAGAACGCGCGCGACCTGCTTAGCCCGCTGATCCGCGAAGTGGCGGGACACCCGAAGATCACGGTCTACACCAACGCCCAGTTGGAGACGGCGGGCGGGTTCATCGGAGATTTCCGGACGACGATCCGGATCACGCCGCGCGGGGTGACCGAAGCGTGCGCGAATCCGCAGGCGGCGATCGACGCGTGCCCCGAGGAGTCGCTCGATCCCTTCAACCTGGGACTTTCCAAACGCAAGGCGATCTACCGGCCCTACGAGGGCTGCTACCCCGAGACTCCGGCCATCGACTGGCGCACCTGCACGAAATGCGGAGCCTGTTTCGAGGCGGCCGGCGGCAAGGGCATCGAACTGGACGAGCAGCCGCGAAGCGTGGAGATACGCTCCGGGGCGATTGTGCTGGCCGTGGGGCTGAACACCTACCCGGTGCGCCACGAGGAATACGGCTTCGGCCGGTACCCAGAGGTCATCACGTTACATCAGTTGAACCGGTTGCTCGACCCGTCGGGACCAACGCAAGGCAAAATGGTCGTGAACGGCCGGCCGGTGCGGCGGATCGGCTTCATGCACTGCGTGGGCAGCCTGCAACGCAAAGGCATCCACAAGCCGATGCGCGACGGCAAGATCAACGAGTATTGCAGCCGCGTCTGCTGCACGACGACGATGCACACCGCCGCGGAACTCAAAGAGCGGTTCCCGGAAATTCAGGTCTACGACTTTCATGAGGACATACGCACTTACGGGCGGCGGCACGAGGGCTACTACGACCGCGTGTCGCAGCAGGGCGTCGTGTTCGTGCGATTCGATGCGCTGCATCCTCCGCGCGTCGAGGACGATCCCCGAGGCGATGCACCGCTGGTGGTGCGGACGCGCGACCGGCTGACCTTCGGCGAGGAACTGGAGGTTCCGCTCGACGTGCTGGTGCTGGCGCAGGGCTTGGTGGCCCGCGACATGAGCAAGCTGGTGGACCTGTACCGCTGCTCGGTGGGCGCCGACAGATTTCTGATGGAGGTCCATCCGAAGCTGCGGCCGGTGGAACTGGCGGCGTCGGGGCTCTTCCTCGCGGGCTCGGTTCAAGGGCCGATGGACATCACCGAATCGACGGCCGCGGCGGCGGCGGCGGCGGCGAAGGCTTCCGGGCTGATCTCTTCCGGGCAAATCGAACTGGATCCGTTCGTGGCCTACGTACACGAGGAGCTTTGCAGCGGATGCCGCGTGTGCCTGACCGCGTGCCCTTTCAATGCGATCTCGCGCAACGAGGAAAAGGGGAAGGCGTTCGTCAACGCGGCTCTCTGCATGGGCTGCGGAACCTGCGTCGCCACCTGCCCTTCGAACGCGATCCAGCAGGCCGGGTTCGAGGACGTGCAGGTGAAATCGGAACTGTTGGCGCTGCTCGGCGAGCCGGCCGAATTGGCGGCGGCGCTCTAGGAGAACAACCATGACCGAACCGGCAAAGACCAACGGAAACGGGAAGGGCGGGAGCGCCGAGTGGCAGCCGCGGATCGTGGGCTTCCTGTGCTACTGGTGCTCCTACACAGGGGCGGACGGCGCGGGCACGGCGCGCATGAAGTACGCGCCAAACGTGGACATCGTGAAGGTGATGTGCTCGGGCCGCATCGATCCGGAGTTGATTGCGACGGCCTTCGCACGCGGCGCCGACGGAGTGATGGTGCTCGGCTGCCACATCGGCGACTGCCACTACACGTCGGGCAATCACAAGACCATGGTGCGGATGCCGCTGGTGAAGCGCGTGCTCGAAGAGCTGGGCGTGGAGCCGGAGCGGTTCCGGCACGAATGGGTGAGCGCGGCCGAAGGCGAGAAGTTCAGCAAGCTGGTCACCGAGATGACCGAACAGGTGCGGGCGCTGGGGCCGCTGGACTGGCCGAAGCTGATGCGCTCGCGCGGCGTGGGGCATGGCTCGGACCTGCAACCCTGGACGGGAGGTCACGCATGAGCGCAAACGGAAAGCTGAAGATCGGCGTGTACTGGGCCTCCAGTTGCGGCGGGTGCGACATCTCGCTGCTGGAGATCGGCGCGCGCATTCTGGACCTGGTGCAGGCCGCCGATGTGGTCTTCTGGCCCTGCGCGGCGGATTTCAAGTACAAAGATGTGGCGGCGTATCCGGACGGCTACATGGACGCCTGCTTCTACAACGGCGGCGTGCGTAACAGCGAGCAGGAGGAGGTGGCGCGGCTGCTGCGCCAGAAGAGTAAAACGCTGGTGGCCTACGGCGCCTGCGCCTGCGACGGCGGCATCCCGGCGCTGGCGAACTTCACCACCGTCAAGGAGATCTTCCGCGCCGCGTATCACGACAATCCTTCGATTGACAACCCGGAGGGCGTGGAACCGCAGCCGGAGGTGGAAACCCCCGTGGGGACGCTCCACATTCCGCGTTTCTATCCGGCGGTGCTGCAACTCTCGGATGTCGTCGAGGTCGATTACCAGTTGCCCGGATGCCCGCCGCAGGCCGATCGCGTGTGGGAGGCGATCCAGGCGCTGGTGACCGGCGCGGTGCCGGCGCGCAACTCCGCGGTGAAGGTCGGCTGCGCCGATAAGACGGTTTGCGACGAGTGCCCGCGCGAAAAGCGGATGGTGAAGATCAAGCAGTTCCGGCGGCATCACGAGTTCCGTCCGGAACCGGGATGGTGCCTTCTGGAACAGGGCGTGCTGTGCATGGGGCCGGCCACGCGCAGCGGGTGCGGCGCGCTTTGCATCAAGGCCGATATGCGTTGCGAAGGCTGTTACGGCGCGGCGGCTGGTGTTGAGGATCAGGGCGCGGCGATGGTCGGAGCGCTTGGCGGCCTGCTGGACGCCGCCACCGAAGACCGCGCCCAACAGATCGTATCGGAGATTGTCGATCCCGCGGGCAGTCTGTACCGGTTCAGCATGTCGTCGTCCTTGATGAAAGTGTCGCGGCAAGGAGATCGGAAATGAGCGAGGCAATGGCTTCGACCGGACAATCCTACCGCCGGATCAGCATCGATCCGGTCACGCGGCTGGAAGGGCACGGCAAGATCGACATCTTTCTCGACGCGGAAGGCAATGTCGCCGATTGCTACTTCCAGGTACCTGAACTGCGCGGGTTCGAGAGGTTCTGCCAGGGGCGGCCGGTGGAGGAACTGCCGCGCATCACACCGCGGATCTGCGGCGTCTGCCCGGAAGCGCATATGATGGCCAGCGCCAAGGCCTGCGACGCGGTCTATGGAGCGGAGTTGCCGTTGACGGCGCGCCTGCTGCGCGAGCTTCAGTACAACATTTTTTTCGTCACGGACCACGCCACGCATTTCTATGCGCTGGGCGGGCCGGATTTCGTCATGGGGCCGAAGAGCGACCCGGCCACGCGCAACCTGATCGGAGTCATCGGGAAGGTGGGCCTGGAGATCGCCGGGCAGGTGCTGAAGTGCCGCGGCTGGGGCCACGAAGCGGCGGGGATCTTCGGGGGAAAGCCCGTGAACCCGGCCAACGCCATTCCCGGCGGCATGAGCAAAGGGCTCAACCCAGAGGAGCGCGCGCGGATCGAGGAGATCTGCCGGTTCATGGTCGAGTTCGGAAAGCTCACGCTCAAGATCCTCCATGACGTGGTGCTGGCGAACAAGGAGTATGTGGACCTGATCCTTAACGGCCCGTACTTCCAGCGGACGTACTCGATGGGGTTGGTGGACGATCAGAACCGGGTCAATTTCTACGACGGCAAGCTGCGGGTTGTGGACTGCAACGGG
>CAZVIK010000219.1:0-3136 GCA_964627045.1 uncultured Solibacteraceae bacterium
GGCCTCCAGCTCGCGCAGCGCCACTTCGTACTCCATCCCCACCGGCACCCCGGGATAGCTCTGCACGAAGGCCTTCCAGTACGCCACCCGGGAACTTGCCGGCAGGGCGAGAAACGCCGGATCGGCCAGTTTCAGGTCGCGCAACGCCAGCCCTTCCGCCGCCCGCCGGGCGGCCGCCTGTCGCGCCAGCTCTTCCTGGCGCAGACGCTCGAGCCGGCGCACGCCGGCCGCCTCGGGCGAGATCAGCTCCACGGACACCACCATGCCATCCGTCAGTTCCACTCGGCCGCGCTCGTACACCAACAGGCTTTGAGGGCCGGCCCGGAGATACCCCTCCGGCTCGCCGAGAACGGAGATCACCGTCGTCAGCGAATCCCCAACCTGGATCTCCGCGGCCATGCCCCACGAACCCGCCGCCATCGCCAATACCAGACTCAATAGCTTGTGTTTCATACGACGGCTCCCGCTTTGTTCATCCACTATACCATTGGACGACGCGCCCTGCCGGGTTCTTCACCCGCCGCGCGCGAAACACGCTGTACGGTCTGATCCCGGAGCACTTCATGTCGACTTACCTTGCCGGTATTGACTTACTTCACCCTATTGGTAATACTACCAGCATGAAGAACGTGGTCCGCGAGGAAACCGCCCAGTTCAGCGTCAAGGGCCAGATCGTGATCCCGAGCCGTCTGCGCAAGGAGTACGAGATCAGGAACGGCACGAAGGCGCGCGTCATGGCCGTGGCCGAAGGCATCTTGATCAAACCCATTACCCGCGAGGTGGTCAGGAGCCAGTTCGGGAAGTACCGGGGGAAGGACCTCCTGAAAGCGTTGGCTGAAGAGAAGAAGGCGGAGCGCGCGCGATGACCGCGAAGAAGCCGCACGCACTGGTGCTGGACTCGTGGGCCGCGCTGGCCTACCTCCAGGGCGAACCCGCCGCCGAGAAGATGGGCGAGCTCGTCGCCGACGCCATCGAGCGCAGGATTCCCCTCTACATGAGCGTGATCAACGCCGGCGAGGTCTGGTACGTCCTCGCCCGCGAGATCTCAGCCGCCACCGCCGATTCCGCCATCAGCGACATCCGCGGCTGGGGCGTGGAATTCGTCGACGCCGACTGGCTCCTTGCCCGGGAGGCCGCGCGCTTCAAGTCCCGCCACAAGCTCTCCTACGCCGACGCCTTCGCCGCCGCGCTCGCCAGCCGGAATCGCGCCCATCTCGTAACCGGCGACCGGGAGTTCAAGCCGCTGGAGAGCGATGTGAACACCCTCTGGCTGACCTGACCATCGCCCTTCCGCCGACGGATGCGGAGCCCGCACGCCGGCATCCGCCTCCGCGACGGCACGGGAAACTGAACCGCAGAGGGCACCCGCCTCCGCGAAGCCTACGGCGAGGCAGGCAGAGGTTCGCAGAGCGTAGCGGGACGCCTCTTCGCGGCCAACCGTTGCCGTTGACAGCGTTTCGGCAGCATTCGGCGCAAGGGGATGCGGCACACACACACCGAGCGCCACGAGACCCGGCACAATTGGACTCGCCCTGCACGAAGGGCTCGAGACGGCTGGCTACGGACTTCGGACAACGACTCCGTGCAAACGGGGGAGGAGGCATTTGCTGGAGGTGTATCCACATCCGGCGCTGCTGCGTCTTCTCCATCGTGAATACCGCGTTCCGTACAAGGCCCGGAAGGCTCAGAAGTACTGGCCCGGCACGAGCCCAGACAAGCGCATAGAGCTTCTCGTTGACGAGTACAGGGAGATCATCGACGCGCTGTCGGATAGAGTGGCTGCCATTGGTCTACAACTGCCCGAACCGTCCTCGGTGCCCTCCATCTCGTCACTGAAGCGATTCGAGGATGCTATAGACGCGTTGATCTCGGCGTGGGTCGGAATCGAGTACCTCGCCGGCAATGCAGAGCCCTTCGGGGATCACACTTGCGCCATCTGGATCCCAAAGTCCCAGCCTCGGCCGTCTCCTTTCGGATTGTCGGTCCGCTAGGAATGACGGTTGTCGCCGCGGGGCGTCAGCTCGCCTTGCGGAACTGCTCGTACCGGATCTCCAGGAACGGCTTGCTGGGTTTGAAGTCCTCTGCGCGCGGGACGTGCAGAGCTTGTCCGTGGACCTCCTGGAGCCCGGCCTTGAGCATCGGGCCATCGTGCTCGTGTAGGACGTCGTCGCGGATCTCGAGTTTGTAGTCCGGCCTGATGCCGAGGATGTTCGCGTCGAAAGCGGCATGGTGGAGCTTGCAGAGGGCGACACCGTTCGGAATGACGGGTTCGCCTTGGGGGTGGTCATCGGGAAGGATGTGCGCCGCCTCCAGCAGCTCGGCATGCCGTAGAAGGCAGACGGCGCACATTGAGCGATAAGCCCTCAGGACTCGCTCTCGGAAACTGCGTTGATGCATGCGGTGCTGTATCTGGACCGTGACGTACTTGCGGCGTGACTCATCCTCTCCCTGCCGCATGACCCAGGCGCTGGCGGGCGTAACGGAGCGGTCATCCACGGCAACCGTGAAGGTCAGCCGCTCCGGGTTGTCGCCGACAACATAGGCCGGCCAGACAGGACGGTAGAGACCGGGCACGAGGCCGTACAGGTAGACGAGGGGAGCGCCTTTCTGCATGGCGCGACGCAGGCCAACGTTGTCCCGGTGCTCCGGGTCCGTTCCCCGGTACCTGTACAGCAGCAGGCCCTCTTTCCCGACTTCGTCGGCATACGGCGGCGGCTTCCTGAGCGTGGGAGGGACAGTGCAGAACGAGAGCGGCAAATCCATGATGGCGGGCTTGAAGATGCCCTGAGGACCGAGAAGGGGAACGCGATGCCCTTCGAACTCAAAGCCCTTCTCGAGAAGACTGCGGGGGAGGACCTCGCCGTGGATGGCGGTTTGCCGCTCGAGAAACTGGAACGCGGCGAGCCGGACCCTGGAATCCACGTCGCCCTTCATGGCGGGGATTGTAGAACGGTGACCCGGAGCCTACCAGGAATCTTCTGCGCTCACTTTTTCCGCTCAACTGGGGCCTTGCTGGGGTTGGTCATGTCGTGCATGACCTTTGTCAGTTTGGGCCCGACAACGCTTCGCATGTAGAGGAAGAGAATCGCACACACGATTACGGCCATGATGAGCTTGATGAGTTCCCATTTGAGCA
>CAZVIK010000219.1:3146-6348 GCA_964627045.1 uncultured Solibacteraceae bacterium
TTTTGGTATTTAATAGCCCACCCCATTTAGGGCATTTTTTTCTTTATGTGTTCCCATTTGAGCATCCGTCGGACGGCAGGCCACTTCGAAGCCATACTCACCCCCACTTGTGCCGATGCGGCAGGCTTCCATCGTACCCGTTTCTGAGCTTTTTCCAATGCTTGGAAAACGGCGCCGAAAATCTTCCAAGCGTTGGAAAAACGGCCGTCAGATTTTCCAATCATTGGAAAACCGGTTGGGCCTCTTGCGCCTCTTGGCGGCCGCTCCAACTCTGTGAACCTCTGTGTCCTCGGTGGTGAAGAAGGACTTCCACCGCAGAGGGCACAGAGGGGCGCAGAGGATGAGGTGAACGGAAAGAGGTGCCCGCGAATGACGCGAATCCACGCGAATGGGGAGGGGAAGAGGTAAACGGCAGGGAGCGGCTTTGCCGTTCACCCTAGTCCCCGTCTTCATTCGCGCCTGCCCCGTGGCGCGCCGAGCCTGCGAGGCCCTGCTACGGGGTTCATTGGCGTGATTCGCGGGCAATCCTCCGCGGTTCGAGGACGAGGACGAGAACGAGGACGAGGGTGGGGTGGCTCCTTGTGATTCTTGCGCGTCTTTCGCGGCTGATTCCCCGTCTTCGGCGCGCTTCACCCGCGGCGGGCGGCGTGGTAGCATACAGCCATGAACGTGGATCGCATACTGGCCGCGATGAATGGGCGCGGGGTAGAGTACATCCTGATCGGCAGGATGAACTTCGCCCTCCGGCGCCGGAAGGACCGCGTCGAGTTCCTGAAAGGCAAGGCCGGAGCGTGAGCCGGTTGAGCGAACTCAAAAAGGCCGAGGAGGCCCGCCGGGACCGGTGCTGGAAGCCGGAGGAACGGTGGCGGGTCTACGAGGACACCGTCGCCTGGGCCGAGTCCCAGCAGGCCGTCCGACGCAACACGCCCGCCGCCTGCGCCGCCGAGCAGAAGCGCAAGCAGAGCTGATATCCTGCTTCGATGCCGGATGCCGGATTTCTGGATACCGGATTGCTTCATTCGCGTCTATTCGCGCTTGCCACGCCGAAGCCGCAGGCGAAGGCGGGTGTTTCGCGGGCCCGTCCCCCGCGCGCTTTGCGGCTGAGGGGTGCCGATCAGCGGACGTGGGCGAGAGCCGGCGGACGGCGAGGAGGGGGCCCACAGAGCATACAGAACGACGCAGATGGGGGCGACGGAGGGCCTCTCATCGGTGTTCATCCGTGGTTGGGATTTCTCTACCGCAGAGGACACAGAGGAGCGCAGAGGGGGGTGAGTCCAAGGTCGGCGGACAAGTTCGTGTCCATTCGTGGTTCCCCTTGTGGTTGGACGTTGGCGGGAGCCGGCGGGGCGCCGAATTCGCGGTCCTTGTCGGGGGAGGGGGTCTGGGCTACAGTCGGCGGGTCATGAGGATCCTTTTCCTTGCGCCACAGCCGTTTTTCCGGGTTCGCGGGACCCCGCTGAACGTGCGCAACGTGCTTACGGCGCTCAGCGAGGCCGGACACCAGGTGGATTTGCTGTGTTTCCCGTGGGGCGAGGACGTCGAGATCCCCGGCGTGACCATCCACCGCGTCGTCCGGATCCCCGGCCTGCGCGAGATCAAGGTGGGGCCGTCCATCGCCAAGGCCGTGATGGATTCCCTGATGTTCTGGCAGGCGCTGTGGATGTGCCTCCGCAACCGCTACGACGTGATCCACGCGGTCGAGGAATCGGCGTTCTTCGCGGTGCTGTTCAAGAGGCTGTTCCGGTGCCGGCTGGTGTACGACATGGATTCCTCGATCTCCGACCAGCTCGGCTACACGGGCTTCATGCCGTTCCGCCCGGTCCTGGCCCTGGTCGCGCGGCTGGAGCGCCGGGCGATGCGCAGGGCGGATTTCGTGCTGACGGTCTGCCGGGCGCTGACCGACGACGTGCGCCGCCGCGAGCCCTCGGCGCGGGTCGTGCAGATCGAGGACGCGCCGGTGGAGGCGGAGTTCCAGGACGACCTCGAAGGCGCGCGGAAGCTCCGCGAAGAGCTCGGGCTGGGCGACGCGCCGGCGGTCGTCTACACGGGCAACTTCGAGAGCTACCAGGGCCTGGACCTGCTGCTGCGCGCGCTGGCGACGGTCCACCGGCAGCGGCCGGAGGTGCGCGGCGTGCTGGTCGGCGGCGAGCCCGAGCAGGTCGCGCGCGCGATGAAGGCCGCGCGCAGCCTGGGGTTCGCCGAGGCCTGCGTGTTCACCGGGAAGCGGCCGGTGGAGCAGATGAGGGCCTTCATGACGCTGGCGTCGGTCCTGGTCTCGCCGCGCACGAAGGGGACCAACACGGCGCTGAAGGTCTACTCCTACATGCAGAGCGGACGCCCGATCGTGGCGACGCGGCTGGCGACGCACACGCAGGTGCTGGACGACTCGTGCGCCCTGCTCGTGGCGTCGAACCCCGACGACATCGCCGCCGGCATCCTGCGCGCGCTGAACGAGCCGCTGTTCGCCGCGGCGCTGGGCCGCGAGGCGTGCGCGCGCGTCGCCACACGCTACAGCCTGGAAGGGTTCAAGGAGAAGATCAAGGAAGCGTACGAGGCGATGCAAACGGCAAACCTGAAACCGGAAACCTGAAACTGAGTACTACATCCCACGGTTTCGCTGCAGTACTCAGGTTTCAGGTTTCCGCTTTCAGGTTTCTCTCCGCTGTGCTAGTTTCCGCACACGTTTCCCGGAGATAAACCAGTTCCCATGATGCACGCGAGAACGATCCTGCCGATGGCCGTCGGGCTGGTCCTCCTTACCCTCCCGGCCGCGGCGCGCGCGCAGGAAGTCCGCCCGCCGGGCGCGGACGCGCCGGTGCCGATGTACACGCCGGTGAGGACGCCGCAGCCGCCCACGGCGGCGGAGCGGGCGCTGGGCGTGGAGGTGCGGGCGGACGAGATGGAGTACGACGACACGCGCAAGCTGATGACCGCCCGCGGGAACGTGGTCATCCGGCAGGGGGCGGACGTCCTGAAGAGCGACTTCATGTCGCTCCGCACGGACACGCAGGAGGCGCACGCGATCGGGACCGTGACGTACGAGCGCGAGGGGTATGTCTGGCGCGGCCAGGAGGTGGTCTACAACCTGAAGACCCAGCAGGGCGATTTCGGCAAGTTCAACGCGATGGTCCCCCCGTTCTACGTGCGCGCCGAGGCATCGCGCCGCGTCTCCGCCGAGGAGTTCGTGATGAAGCACGTGTTC
>CAZVIK010000220.1:0-6318 GCA_964627045.1 uncultured Solibacteraceae bacterium
CACCGGCAGCGCCATGCACCGCTGTCCCGCACATCCGCAGAACGCATTCATGATTCCCTGCGCCGTCCGGTCCAGCTTGCAGTCTCTCATCACCAGCGCGTGGTTCTTTGCCTCGGTCAGCGCCTGTACGCGCTTGCCGTGCGCCGCCGCGACTTGGTAGACATGCCTGCCGACGTTGGTCGAACCCACGAAGCTCACGCCCTTGATCGCCGGGTGCCGCAGCAGAATCTCCGCGTCGCTATCGCTGGTGGTCACCAGGTTGAGCACGCCCGAGGGAAGCCCCGCTTCGCGCCAGAGTTCCGCGAGGCGCATGGCCGATTGCGGGACGTAACCGGCCGCCTTCAGCACCATGCAATTGCCCGCCGCCAGGCAGATGGGCGCCATCCAGCCGTGCGGGATCATGGCCGGAAAGTTCCAGGGAACGATTCCCGTGAAGACCCCCACCGGGTGGTTGTAGCGCGTCGTGTCGTATCCCGGAGTCACGTTCATCGACGCGTCGCCCTTCAGGATGTGCGGCGCGCCGCAGGCGAACTCGCATACCTCGACCACCTTGAGCACGTCGCCCATCGCTTCGTCCCACTTCTTGCCCATCTCCTTGGCCAGAAGAAAGGTCAATTCGTCGAGGTTCGCCTCCACCAGCGCTTTCATCTTGAAAAGCACCTGCACGCGCTTTCCCGCCGGCGTATCCGACCACGCCGGGAACGCCTTCACCCCCGACTGGATCGCCTCCTCCACCTCGTCCGCCGTGCACTGCGGCGTGTAGGCGATCACCGCGCCGGTCGAAGGGTTGTAGCACGGCATGTACTTCGCCGTCTTCGATTCCTTCCACTCGCCGCCCGCGAGATACTTCAGCTTGAGCGGCCTTTCGCCGCTGATCGGATCGGCCGGGTAGCCGCTGTCGGATCGAAAATAGCGATTCTCCTTCGCCATGACCGGTATCGTTTCCTCTCTATGAACACTTACTTTACGTGATCCGGCAGGGTCCAATACATGCGGTCCCCGGTCTGGTTCGGATCGAACGCCTGTTTGATCCTGTGCTGGAACCGGAAGTGCGGCTGGCGCGCCTTCGCCAGGTTCTGCCAGATCTCCTCGTCGGTATAACCGATCTCCAGGTAGATCGCCTCTTTGCCCGGCGGGTAGCCGCCGCCCACCGCGTCCTTGACCGCGTCGCGCATGTGCTGGATCGCCGCCTCGGTGGAATCCACGTCCGCCGGATCGTACGATACGAACTGCTCCAGCCCCATGAACCCTCCGCCCGCCAGGCTGCCGCCGCACCCCATCAGCGCGTCGCCGCCGCACTGCACCAACTTCCCGTCTTTGGCGTCGCGGTACAGCCCCGCGATGGCGATGGGGACATATCCCTTCACCCAATCGGGCGAGCCCGTCTGCATCCAGCTTCCGATGTAGCCGCCCACCCACACGAAGTTCATGTGCTTGTGCCCCAGCCGTTGCAGGTACACGTTGGTGAACTCGGCCATGTCCTTCTCGCAGAACCGCTTCACCTTCCAGCAGCCGGTGGCGGCCAGGATGTCGTCCAGGATCCTGTCCTGTAACTCGATGTCCCGCAGGCTGCGGCCCGCCATGATGAATTGGAACGAAATCCGCAGTTCCTCGGTCAGTTTCTGAATTTCCGGGTCCTTTACCATCTCTTCGACGTGGTTCAACGTCTTAGTGTGGTCGATGTAAGTCAGCCACAGCGACGGCCCCAGATCGGCCCCGGCCAGGTTGAACTGCCTGTGGAAGATGTAGCCGATCTCGTTGTCGTAGATCTGGTAATAAATGTCCGCCCAGGCGTCCCAGTTGGGGGCCGCGATCGTATACACCCGGAAGTTCTCCGCCACCGGCAGCTTGTAGGCCGGTAGAGTGCCCTCCAACTCGAACACCGGCGGCCCCGGCCAATGGCAAAGCTTGATGGCGCACTTGGTGAACACGCCCAGCCCGCCGCGCGACCCAAGCGACCCGCGTACCACGCCGCGCACTCCCGGCCCCGGCCCTTCGCCGCAAAACCAGCCGTCGCCGCTTCCGAGCGAACCGGTGCGGATGATCTCGCCCTCCGGCGTCACCCACTCGAGCCCCAGCAGGTTGTCCGAGTTCGTGCCCATGTGGAACGTGCTCGGCCCCATCCCCGCGTACGCGCACGCGCTCGCCACAATCGATGTGGACGCCCCCGCGCCGATCACGTTGATGTTCAGCCCTCGCTTCATCGCCTCGGCCTGGAGCTGCGCGCAGATCACGTAGGGCTCCACCACCGCGTACATGTTCTTCTCGTCGATCTCCAGGATGCGGTTCATGCGCCGCAGGTCCAGTTGGATGCAGGGGTCCTCTTCGGGCTCCTTCAACGGCGCGGCCCAGTGATACCAGCCCGTCGAGATCGGCTTCACTTTCACCTTGTGCTCATTGCACACGCGCACGATGGCGGCCACCTCTTCGGTGTTCTCGGGCATCGCCACCGCCACCGGGCGCGGCATGAAGTGGCTTTGGTTGGGCCGCACCAGCTCCGCCAGCCATTGGAAGGCATAACCGTCCAGCATCGCGGGATCGTCGGTGATGTTGTCCGCCCCGACGATGGCTTCGATCAAGCGGTACGTTTCTTTGGAATATGGCATGCTCCCCCTCCGCCTAGAGCGCCTGGCCTACCAGGTCCATCACGTCCATCACCTTCAGGCGCGCGCTTCCGGCGCCCACCGCATCGGTGAAGTTGCGCTCGCACCACGGGCACGCCGTCACGATGGCGTCGGCGCCCGTCGTCTTGGCCTCTTCAATGCGCTCGGCTGCCGTCGCCGCCGAGTAGTCCGGATACGTTTCCCGCGCCCCTCCTCCGGCCCCGCAGCACCAACTGGCCTCGCGTATGCGCTCCATTTCCACCAACTCGACGCCGGGAATCGCCCGCAGCACGCGACGCGGCGCGTCGTAGACGCCCTGCGCCCCGTTGTAGCGCGGGCGCGGAGGATCGTACACCACCGCCTGCCCGAAAATCTTCTTCTCGACGCCGTTCCAGGGGACGAACGGCTCGCCCTGCCGCCCAAGCTGGCAGGGATCGTGATAGGTCACTCGCAGATTCACCGCCCGCGTGAACTTCAACTGCCCCGCCTGTAACAGCCGGTCCAGATACTCAACCATATGGATCACTTCAAAGTGCCGCCCCGTCTCCGGGTACAGTCTCTTATAACACTGGTAACAATCGGCGCATGGAGTTACCACGGTCTTCACGCCCGCCTTGTCCCACTTGGCGACGGTATGCTCATAGCCCTGGGAATACTCGCGCCGGTATCCCATGTGGTAGGCGCGCCCCCCGCAGCAGGTCTCCTCGCCGCCCAGGATGCCGAAGTCCACCCCCGCGTTCTGAAGGACTCCCACTGAAGTCCGCGCCACCTGCTGCAAATCGCCGTCGAAGGAATAACGGCATCCGGCGTGGAAGACGACCTCCGCCTTCTCTTGGGTGAGGTTCTTCACCTTCAGCCCGCGCGCCCAGTCGCCGCGCCGCTCCTTGCTCCCGCCGGCCATGTTCCACTCCCGGCGAAGATGATCGAGCACCGGCGCATGCGCGGCCGGGGTCTTGCCCTGCTCGACCAGGTGGAAGCGCAGTTCGTGCATCTTTTCGAGCGGATACATGTCGTACCGGCAGATCTTGCAGGCGACGTCGCACGACCCGCACATCGTGCACTTGAAAACCGAATCGACCACGCGGTCCGTGATCTCCGACCGCCCTTCCAGCAGCGACAGCGCCGTGACCAGCCGTCCGCCCGCCGAATACGAATGAAACTTCCCGTACTCCACGCTGGAACATCCCTTGGCGAACCGCGCGCTCTTGACGAGGTCGAACGGGATCCACTTGCAGTAGGAGCAGCGCGTGCAACGCAGCGCGTCTTTGCGAATCTCTTCGAGTGCCATGACCTGTCTCTCCTCTCGCCCTCGTTCAGAAGCAGAGCTTCCCGCGATTCATTACGTTGTTCGGATCGAAAATGCCTTTGATCTTGCGCAACGCCGCCGTGGTCTGGGCGTCCCGGTTGAAGACCGGCCCCGCCCAGGCCCCGTAGGGCCGCGAGAAGTAGGCGCCCCCGGCCAGCATCGCCTCGCTGGCCTTGGCGAAAAGGCTCCGCGCCTGCGCCGTTTCCTGCCGGCAGGCCGGATTGTAGGGCAACGTGAACTCGCAATGATGTTCCACGCCCTGGTGCTGCGGCTGTATGTACACGCCGATCCGCGTCGCGTCGTAGCCGGCCTCCCCGGCCAGTGCGTCCATCGTCTGCACGAACCCCGGTGTCTTCCCCAGTTCGGTCAGGAAGAAGATCTCCGCCGCGCCGCCGCTTCCGTTTAGCTTCCAATAGGGTTCGCGCGAAAGCCCTCGCGTCACCGCCACCGCCTGCGCCGCCGCCACGCCCGGAATCCCCGCGAGCAGCGTCGTGCCGTGCTTTTGCGCCAGTTCACCCAAGTCCTTCTCCTGCACCTCGACCCGTTCGGCCGCGCGGAAGGCCCGACCTCCCACGCCAATCACCAGGAGCCACGGCGGAAGCTCCGGCGGCGCCGCTCCATTCCCGCCGAGCATCGCCGCCATCTGCGCGCGGTTCACCAGGAACACCTCGTCGCCCAATCGCAGCCGCTGGACCCAATACGTGAGGTCGATCAGGTCCTCCAGCTTCTCGCCCGCCACGCTGAACAGCTTGTAGCGCTCCGGAATCAACTGGCAGCGCACCGACGCCCACACGACGATTCCCATGGACCCCTGCGCGCCGGCGACGAATCGAACGAAATCGGTCTGCGCCGGACCTTTGGGGTCCTGCTGGCGCTCGCCCTTCGCCCACTGTTCTTCGAGCGAATAGGAGCCTCCGCCCGCCTCGCCCGTGTAAGAGATCTCTCCGCTGCCCCACACCACGCCGCAGTTCCGCAGCGGTTCGATCATCGACGGCTGGTAACGCGGCATCGTCGTGGGCTGCCGCTCCAGCAGGCTCGCGACCACCGACTTGTTGCGCCGCCCGAGTAGCGGCCGCACCACTTCCATGCCTTCCTTCGCCAGTTCCTCGCCCAACTGGCCCCAGTTCACCCCCGGCTCGATCACCGCCATGCGGTGCCGCCGGTCCACTCGCAACACGCGATTCATGCGTCGCAGATCGACGATCACCGACCCCGGTACGCTCGGCGCCGTGCCGCCGTGGAAGTGCGGCGCGCCGCTGCTCGCCGGAACCAAGGGCGTGCCGGTTTGATTCGCCCACTGGACGATCTTCTGAACTTCCTCCGCCGATCCCGGCCGCACCACAAGCGCCGGCTCAATTGGCACCACAAAGCTTTCGTCTTTGGAGTATTGATCGAGAATCGCAGGATCGCGGGTCACGTGTTCCGCGCCGGCGATCCCCATGAGAGCGTCCATCATATGAGTTCCCTCGTTGTCCCCTTGGCCTTCCAGCCGCAGGGTGTGACCGCACCGCACCCGTGCCGAATGACAAACAAATAGGCCGAGCCAGCCGAACTATCCTACCCCCACCTGCATGCAAAGCGCAATAGAATTCGCCACAAGGAGGTTTTTGTTTCGAGCAAAGTACCGACTTCTGTATACAATGACAAACCCACGCGGACAGGTCTCGGAGTGTCCGGTCGCCTATCGCCGCGTTGGGGCCTGGGAGGCTCGCCGCATGACGCTGTCAGGCGTGACGGCTCCGTTTGCGCCCGGGGCGGTTCGGGAGTCGCCTCCGGTCACGCCACCGCGAGGTCTCGCGGGCCGCCAAAAAGACGTCCGGGATGAATAATTATGCATTCCTATGCATAAACAATCACTTCGCGTGTGCGAATCCCCGTCGATTGGGAGTTGGCCGCGCCCGAACCGGCGTCGCAAAAAAATGGGCCCGTCCCGGTTTCCCGGGGCGGGCCGCGCAGGGAACAAGCTAAACCCGATACCTCTACCTGTTGCGTCCGCCGCCCGAAGGCCGCGCGCCGCCACCGCCACCCGAGGGTCTCGCGCCGCCTCCACCGGATACCCGGCCACCGCCCGATGGCGGTGCGCTGGGAGCGCGCATCGAACCGCCGCCACTGGGGGCAGCCGGCCGCGCGTTGCGCATAGAGCCTGAGCTTCCCCCGCTGGGGGCCGAATAGGTTGGGCGGGAATCCCGGAGGGAACCGGGATTGCTCCGTCGTTCTCCTCCAGGGCTGGAATAAGCCGGGGCGGACCTCTGCGGCGGGGTGTTTCCGCCGCCGAATGCGGGCTGGCGGGTCTCGCGGGGCGGCGCGGCGTTTCCGCCCGCCTCGGCGCGGCTTGGCCGCTCCCGGACGATCGGCGGGTTGATCCTCACCGCGCGGCCGGAATCGGTCTGGCCGGGCTGGGTCCGTGCG
>CAZVIK010000221.1:0-6314 GCA_964627045.1 uncultured Solibacteraceae bacterium
GGCCGATCACGGAGAAAAAGACGGCTATGTGGTAGCGGAATCGTTTCAGCATCGCCCTCAGCGCTCATTTCTCTCGCAACACCGATATGACGTCGTCGGCCGTGATGACCCCAGCCAACCGTCCCTCATCGTCCACAACCGGAAGCGTGAGCAGGTTGTACTTGTCGAACAACTCCACCACCTTCTTCTGACGCTCCTCGACCGGCACGCTGATGAGCGGTTCCGTGCACAGTTCGTTCAGTTCCGTACCCGGCGCCGCCACAAACAGCTTCGCCAGAGGTATCGCACCTAACAGGCGGCCGTCGGCGTCGATCAGGAACAGCGTGTTCAGGAGTTCAAGGAGATCCTCGTTTCCCTTCAGGGCGGCGACGGCGTCGGCCACCGTGGCGTGCTCGTGGAGGGGGATGTACTCGGTGTTCATCAGACCGCCAGCGGTGTCCTCCTCGAATTCGAGCAGTTCCTGGACCTCGGCTTTAGGCTCGGTCTCCATCTCCTCCAGAATCTCCTCCGAAGTCGCCTCTTCGAGTTCGGCCAACGCGTCGGCGGCTTCGTCGGGGGACATCTCTTCGACGATGTCGGCGGCCTTCTCGGCGTCCAACCCCTCCAGGATGCTCGCCTGCATCTTGGGGTCGACTTCGGAGAGGGCCTCGGCGGCGACCTCGCTGTCGATGGCGCTGATGATGGCTTCGCGGTCCTCTGGGCCGAGTTCCTCGACGATGTCGGCCAGGTCAGCCGGGTGGAGTTTCTCCAACAGGGCGTGGGAGATGTTCAGCCGCAGGCGCCGTTGCGGATCGGACTCGACGATGTTGCAGAACTCCCAACGGATCGAGTTCGGGGGGATGGGACGCTGCAACCGGCGCACCAGACGCGCGGGGAGAAGCCCTTGCGAAAGACGCCGGAAGATGCTTCGCAGGCCGATATCGACCTCCTGCACCTTGAGCACATCGTGGCCGCCGTCATCGGCCACGGCGAAGGTGACGTCGGTGACGCGCACCACCTTCCGGCCCGACACGTCGATGATCTGCTGGTCCAGCAGGTCCCGAACCAGGCGAAGCATGTATTCGTCGGCATGGTACGGCGTGAGCTTTTCGTCGCGGAGATAAATCCCGTCCAATGAGATGGAGCGGACTTGATCGTGCCGGACGGTGAGCCAGGCCCAGCCGCCGCCCACCAGGTACCGGTCCACCCTGGATGCGTCAATGAGAGGAACCAGCGCGGCGTCCTTCACCCGGCCGATCTTACGGCCTCGGACATCGCACACTTTGAGCCCGATCAACTCGGTGAGATAGATCAGGCTTTCCGGCATCGAAAACGTTCCCTTCCCTCGGGTGTTCGGAGCACACCCGGGGCGTCTTCGATCAGGCGGCCGGCTGCGGTGCGCTCTACATGACTCTGGACTGCTAACCCCACTATGACGCATCCCTTCGCGAGATCGCAAGGCATTTTTGCGGCGCATGTACAATAGGGAACGGAGACCGCACCGGCGATGGAGAAGAAGCGACTCGGCAACAGCGATATGTGGATTACGCCCCTTGGCGTCGGGGCCTGGGCGATGGGCGGAGGAGGCTGGCAGTTCGCCTGGGGGCCGCAGGACGACCGGGAGTCCATCGACGCAATCCATGCCGCCTTGGACGCCGGCATCAACTGGATCGACACCGCCGCGGTTTACGGCCTCGGGCACTCAGAAGAGGTGGTGGCGCGCGCCCTCGCGGGGCGCTCACAAAGACCCTTCATCTTCACCAAGTGCGAGCGAGTTTGGGACCAGGACGGGAAGATCGGCGGCTCGCTCAAGCGCGAGTCGGTTCTTCGCGAGGCCGAAGACAGCCTGCGCCGCTTGAAGGTGGACGTGATCGACCTCTACCAGGTCCACTGGCCGCAGCCGGATGAGGAAATCGAAGAGGGCTGGCAGGCGATGGCCGATTTGCAGCGTCAAGGCAAGGTCCGCTGGATCGGGGTATCCAATTTCAGCCGGGCCCAGATGGAGAGAGCGGCTGCGATCGCGCCCATCACCTCGCTCCAACCGCCCTATTCCATCGTCTCGCCTGAGATCGAAGCGGCGGAACTTCCCTACTGCCTGGAGCAGGGGATCGGCGTCATCGTCTACTCCCCCATGAAGTCGGGGTTGCTGAGCGGCACGATGACCCGGGAGCGGATCGCGCAGATGCCCGCCGACGACTTCCGCCCTCGTACGCCGCACTTCCAGGAGCCGCGGCTCACCCGTAACTTGAAGCTGGTCGAGTTGCTGCGGGAGGTTGGATCCAGGCACGGCGTGTCGCCGGGCGAGGTGGCCATCGCCTGGACGCTCCGGCACCCGGCGGTGACGGCGGCGATTGTTGGGCTGCGCTCACGGGCCCAATTCGAAGGGATTCGCGCCGCGGCGGATTTTCGGCTCAGCGAAGAGGAGATCGACGAGATCGCGCGTTTCGCCTCCACGAACCCGGCCTAGGCGGCGCGGGCCCGCGGATTAGGCTTCTTCGCCTTCGCCGGGCGGCGGCGGAACGTCGGAGACCAGGATCTTGTCCACGCGGTTGCGGTCCATGTCCACAACCTCGTAGCGTTTTGAGCCAATTTCGAAGTAGTCGCCGGCCACCGGCATGCGCCCCAGATGGGACACGACGAACCCGGCGAGCGTCGTAAAGATGCCTTCCTCTTCTCCGGGAAGCTCCCGGAGGTCCAGCAATTCCTTGAACTCGAAGACGGGCGTAGCGCCGTCCACCAGCCACGACCCGTCTTCCCGGCGCGTTGCCCTGTTTTCGGCAGGCTCACCCGGAGAGGGTAGGTCGCCGACGACCGCCTCCAGGATGTCGTGCATGGTGATGAGGCCCTCGGCCGCACCGTGCTCGTTGACCACCAGCGCGATGTGCGTCCGCGACTGCTTGAACACCTCAAGGACGTTCAGGGCGCGCATGGTTTCCGGCACGGGCGGAAGCGGACGCAGGCAACTGTTCAGATTCAGCGGGCGGCCGTCGATACACAGCCCGAGCAGATCCTTCACGTGGACCCACCCGATCACCTGATCAAGGCTTCCGTCGCCCACCGGAAAGCGCGAGTACGTGTTTTTGCCGATGGTCGCCCAGATCGATTCCGGCGAATCCTGGATGTCCAACCAGACGATCTCCATGCGGGGGCGCATCAACTCGGCCGCGCGGCGGTCGCCCAGACCGAATACGCCTTCGATCATCTCCTGCTCGGCCTCTTCGAACGCACCTGCCTCGGTGCCCTCTTCGATCATCTGTTTGATTTCTTCCTCGGTTACCGGCGGTTCGGAGGCGTGGCGAATTCGAAAGACCCTGAGCACCAGTTCTGTCGAGCCGCTCAGAAATCTCACCGCGGGGCTGGCTGCCCTGGAAAGAAATCGCATGGGAGGGGCCACTGCCATGGCAAACCGCTCGGGGTTGGACAGCGCGATCCGTTTGGGGACCAGTTCCCCCAGGATCAACGACACGTAGCTAATCGAGACAACCACAATCCCTACCGCGATGGACTCACTATAGACAGCCACTGCCGGGATGCGGCTAAGCACGGCGGCGAGCTTCCCGGCCAGCGTAATTCCGCCGAAAGCGCCGGCCAGCGTACCGATCAGCGTGATGCCGATCTGGGCGGTCGACAGAAACTGGTTGGGGTTGTTCGAAAGGTCCAGCGCGATCGGCGCTTTTCGATTGCCCTCGTCGGCGTGCTGGCGGAGCCGAGGCTTACGCGATGACGCGATGGCGATTTCCGACAGCGCGAAAACACCATTCGCGAGGATAAGAAGCAGGATGGCAAGGATCTCGACGGTTGTGCTCGACATTGGACCGGCTGGCACCTGGTTCGGCCCCCGGTATGACCTCCTTTATATCCTACGCGTTTCGAGGCGAACGCGCTTCGCCCGGCGCTCCGTGAGCGGGTAGGGAATCCGAGTCCGGGCTACTCCTTCTTCGATGCCGTGAACGTCCCGCTCGCCATCCCCGCCAAGTCCACCTTGCCTTGCATCGACTTGCCGTCGGCCGCCACTTTGGCCGTGTAGACGATCTTGGCGCCCTGGACCTCGATCGCCATCTCGACATCGTCTCCCTTCACCGTTCCGGTCAGGCTTGCCTCCCCAAGGGCGCCCGAATAGGTTCCGGACAGTTTTTCGCCGCTCTGCTTTAGCACGAGAACCGGCTCACCGGAGCCCATGTCGGTCTCCACCTTCCCGTTCCATGTTCCGGTGACATCGGCTCCCATCAACGAGATCGCGAACGCAGAACCAACGAGCAGAATACGCATGGGAAAAGGCTACATCCCACCACGGGGTAGATTCAAGGGCCTCCGCCGGCTGCTGCTAGTGTAGTGCGGCAGAAATGATGGGGTTATGTCCGGTTCATAGCAGGCCTTCCTCGTAGGGGCTTGGCGCTGCCAAGCCCAAAGCAGAACGCACTTGCCATTCCCGCGAGGGCTTGCCGGCGGCAAGCCCCTACGCCGGCGATGTGTCTTTGATGTGATTGTGGACGTTACCAGCGGCGATCAGGAGTCGCGCAAGCGCCCCGGATAATGGGCACTCTGTGTGACGCACTACACTAGTGTCCATGCGGAGCCGGGGCCGGGGCGGTAGGCGGAGATGGCGGCGCTCACGCGGCGCCCCCGAAGGCGTGGGACTTGGGAAAACAAAGAAGCCGCGTGCGGCGCCAGCGAAACTGGACGACGTGCCGGGTATCCGGATCCCACAAGCTCCAGCCAACACGTGCTCGATGCGACCCGCGAGCTCGCTCGTTACTCGCACCCGCCGCCCGGACAAGAGAATGAGTTCCAGCCCCGCTTGTGAAGACGGAGCTGATGCGGCGATGGGGGCGTAATCCAGTCCAGGCAGGGCACAGCTACGTATTGGTTCGGTACCAAGCCGCCTGACTTCTCATAACTTTGGTTAACAGGGCCAAGGGTCCCGCCGTGGAAAGCCACAATGCGGGCTGGTTCAGGACTTAGGGCGAGGAGGGTTTTGGAGGATCAACGGGAGCGCCTATGCCGGCGCTCCCGAGGATGGCTGCGCTTAAAAGCCTACGACGCGGACGTGGCGGCCGCGCTCAAACGCGTGGAGGCCTGGGTCCAGATGCTGCTGACCGAGCCGCCGGCGGCGATGAACAGCGCGGCGGAAGCAAGGGCTACGAAAGCCAGAAGCAGCGTGTACTCGATCAGGTCCTGGCCTTGTTCGTCTCTCAGGAAGTTGCGGATCATTTTCGTTCACTCTCCAGACTGGATATTGGATCGGCGGCTTCGGGCCTGGCGGCTTCAGCTATTCGACGGCCGGCTTCCAGAGCCACCTCGATCTCTAGGGCAAGCGTATCGGTGAGACCATTCTTAGTCAATAGAGCATTTGGTTATGCGAGTTCCCATAACTTTAGTTAACATCGCCCATGTGTGCCCGCGTCGAGCCGCCGTGTTTCGAGTTGAGGTATTCTCGATGTACATTCTCTGGAGATGCATCCGTGAAACCGAGACTTCAGCTTCTGGTGTTTTTGGGCGTGCTGGCGGCAGCCGTAGCGCCAGCGGAAACCGGCTACGAGGCGTGGTTGCGCCACGCGCCGGCCAGCCTCTCTCAATACCGCGAGTTCCCTGCGTCGGTGGTGGTCTTGAACGACACCGAGGTCATGGGCTCGGCGCGCTCCGAGTTGATCCGTGGCGTCCGCGGCATGCTGGGGCGGACCCTGCGCGTGGAACGCGACATGCCGGCGGAGGCTGCCGTGGTGCTGGGAACCGCCGCCGCAGTGCGGGCACGGATTCCGGCCGCGGGTACGATCCCGCCTCTCGTCGAGGACGGATTCTGGCTCAAGACGGTGTCGCTTGGCGGGCGACCGGCGCTTCTTGTCGTGGGGCCCAACGACCGCGGCGTGCTTTACGGCGTGTTCGCCTTGCTCCGCAAGATCGCGCTTAACGAACCGGTCACATCGCTGGATGAAAAGGAGGAACCCTACAGCCCGGTCCGCTGGACCAACGAGTGGAACAACCTGGATGGTTCGATCGAGAGGGGATACGCCGGGCCATCCGTGTTTTTCGAAGCCGGCAACGTTCGGGCCGACCTGACGCGCGCCCGCGACTACGCCCGGCTGCTCGCCTCGGTGGGTATCAACGGATGCACCGTCAACAACGTGAACGCCAATCCGCGCGTCATTACCACCGAGTTTCTACCGCAATTGGCTCGAATTGCCGCCGTCTTTCGCCCCTGGGGGGTCCGGCTTTCGGTGGCGGTGGACTTCAGCAGTCCGCGCAGCATCGGCGGGCTGGAGACGTTCGATCCGCTGGACCCCGGAGTGATCGAGTGGTGGCGCAACAAAGTCGACGAGATCTACGGGGTCAGTCCG
>CAZVIK010000222.1:0-6314 GCA_964627045.1 uncultured Solibacteraceae bacterium
GCTTGCGAGCCTGCACGGGAAGACCTCCCAGCCCCAGTGTAGACCGTCAGGCCGCGCGCCGGAAGAGGTCAATGCACCCGGCAGCGTTCGCACAGGCCGCGGACCACCAGGTCCCAGCCGCTCAGCGAACGGGCCCCGAGCGACGCGTGCAGCGCCTCGCCCGGGATGTCGAACCAGGGGATGTCCTCGGTGCACCCGCACTTCTCGCAGCGGAAGTGATGATGCGGGGCGATGGCGGATTCAAATTGCGCCGCGCCGCCGCCCAGGTTCAACTCGCGGATCAACCCGGCTCCGGCCATGGCATGGAGCGCCTTGTAGACGGTCGCCAGCGACGCCCGGGGATCGCGACGGTTGATGGCGCGGTGGATCTCTTCGGCGGTGGGGTGGGTGGGGTGGTTCCGCAGGTGTTCCAGAATGGCGTACCGCTGCGAGGTGCAGCGCACGGCCTCCCGGCGGAAGGACTCGCGGATCTCTGCCCGGAGCGAGTTCATAACCTGTTTCTATAGTAATTCTCACAAGAGAAGATCTCAAGCGATCCCCTCCCCCGAAACACCTGAGTACACCTGTTCTAAGGCCCGCCGGTACAACACCTGGGGCGGGATTAGTACAAGTCCGGGGGAATGTTCTTACGCCAGTAAGGTTCATAAGTAAAACTGCTGGTATGAGAATGATTCGTCCTTTCCTGTGGCTGGCGTTGACGGTGGCGGTGTGGTGCCAGGTGTGCAAGGCGGAGATGCCGCTCGGCCAGACCGGGCCCGCTTTGCCCCAGATGATGGACACCCGGGCCGACTGGAAGGGGCTGGCGGTTTCCATCGCCGCGCACGCCGGAGCCTCGGGCTTCGATTCCTGGACGAGTTGGAACAAACTGGAGCGGAACGGCTTCCTGGCCGACAACGGACGGTTTGGGGCGTCCAGCGTGTACAAGAAGGCCGGCGTGCTCGCAGGGGTCTCGGTGGTGGAAGTCCTGGTGGTCAAGAAGTGGGGCAAAAAGCATCCCTGGCTGGAGCGCGCCTTCAAGGTGGCCAACTTCACTTCGGCCGGAATGATGATCAGCGCCGGGGCGCACAACCTGAGGAACCGGTAGGAGCTTGTTGAAAAAGGCCCATCGCAGACTGAAGTCCGCGCCACTCGGAGCCGTGGGCCCATGATCCCGTGTGGCGTAGGCTTCAGCCTGCGTGGTCTTCACGGCTTGCTTTGGGCTTTTTCAACAAGCTCTTAGGACACCGGAGCACCCCGCGACGCGCAACCGCGCATCACAACCCCGGCGGGACCCACTGGACCTTGGCGGAACGGGTGACTCCCGCCCGGCGGCGGCGGCGCGGGGCCACGCCGAAAACTCTTTCCGGATCGGAAAATCTGTAGTAATCGTCCCTGGTTGAGGTCGAAGCCGGTTTTTTGGGGGAGGGAGCGGCCGATGTTTCAAAAAGCAGGGCTTCTTGTTGCTCTCTTGTGGGCAGCCGGGCTGATTCCGGCCGTCAACGGGGCCAGATTCGCGGTCCAAAGCGTCCTGAACAAGGGCCAAGTATTCCCGCTGGAAGGGCTCCCGGCGACCACGGTTCTATTGAATCCGCGTGATGTGGGCGTGGATGGAGCCGGGAACCTCTACATCGTCACGCTGACGCCGAACCAGGTACTGCGGGTTGGCAGCGACGGGGTGATCCACGTCGCGGCGGGCGGCGGGACGGGCTTCCAGGACCAGGCCGAGGCTACCGGGGTCAGCACCATCACCAGCGGCGACACCAACACCACGTCGCTGCACCTCGAGCCAGGCGGACGCCTGTGGCTCAACGACAACTCCAGGCTGCTCCGCATGGACCCGGCGCGGCTTTTCTCGAATTGGGTGTACAACTGCGCCAGCTTCGTCAACGGGCCTGTGGCGCCCGGAGAGTGCTTCGCCTTCTACGGAGAGGAGATCGGGCTGGGCTCGCTGGTATCGGCGACCTACGGCGGCGATGGGAACCTGGCGCGCAACGTGGGCGACACGCAGGTGCTGGTGAATGGGTCGCCCGTACCTCTGATCTTCGTCTCCGAAAGCTTCAACGCGGGGATCATGCCCTACGGCATTTCGGGAACGGCGAAACTGGAAGTGCAGCGTGGCTCGACCAAGACCAACTCGTTCGACCTGACCGTGGCCCCGACCATGCCGGGGCTGTTTACGTATGCCGGGGGTACCGGGCAGATTGTGGCGGTGAACGCCGAGGACTGGACGTTTAACGGCTCGGCGGCTCCGGCGACGCGCGGGCAGTGGATGACCGTCTTCCTGACCGGGCAAGGAGCGGTGAACCCGCCGGTGGGCGACGGGGTACTAATCACCGGACCCACGTTCCCCGCTCCCAATACGCCGCTTCAGATCGCGGTTGGGGGCGTAGCCGTACCCTCGGGGGACATTTGGGCGGGATTGACCTATCAGGGAGTCTTGCAGGTGAACTTCAAGGTGCCGGCGTCCGCACCCACGGGAAACGCCGCCGTAGTGGTCACCATCGGCGAAGCGTCATCCCAGGCAGGAGCCACCGTGAACCTAAAATAGACGGGCGGCAGACGCCTTGTATTAAATCGCCGGATCCCGGCGCAAGGGTCTTGTATGCACGCCCGCTTGAGGGTATGCTCAGACAAGCCAAATCGGGAGGCTAACATGTTCCGGCCGCTTTCGGGATTCAAGGCGCAGGTTCTGGGCATCACGTTGATTGTGGTCTCCGAGTTCGACGAATGGCGGGTGGTTGCATTCACGCCCGATACGGTCATGCAGGGGCAACGCCAGTTCAGCGCGGCCAAGGCCAAGGAACACGCGTGGATGCTGGCCAAGACCTATCTCGCCGAAATCAAACACGAAGCCGTCGGGGAGGTCCCCGAGATCGACTGGCAGCCCACCGGGCCTCAGGAGTGGCTCCTCTGGAAGACGTAGACTGCAGCCATGGACGAGCGCAAATTCTACAACGAGTCGCAAACCACCAAGGCCGCCAGCCTGCAATGTCCCTACTGCCGGACGACGGAGTCCTACGAGTTGCGCTGGCTGGTGCGCAAAAAGAAGCCGTCCATCCCGCCCGGCGCCGACGAACGGGACAAGGCCGTGTTCAAGAAGGCCCAGGGCTACATGGTCCTGCTGGACGACAAGGTGATGTGCCGGAACGTGCGCTGCCGGAAGCGGTTCGACATTTCCGGAGTTAAGACCACCGCGTTTCTCGCCGCCGACCAGGGTCAGTCCCGGTGACCGGAACCGGGACTCCCGGCCCGTGCAGTCACGACTTCCGGCAGTAGCGCAACCCACGCGTTTCCTGCCGCTTCCGCCCGTCACGCGGCGTGGACGGCGCCGTCTCTCTGCTATACCTGGAAACGGAGGCGGCCACGCGCTTCAAAGCCCCGCAGCCTGCGTGCGCGGGCGGGCGTGCGGGTGCGAGGCGGTTTTTGCCAAACGAACCCATTTTGGGGGCCAAACCCCATGCATTAAAACAACTTACGCGCCGCAAAACGAACCCATTCCGGCCCGGATGGGCGCGCGGTTAAATGGGGCGGACGATCATGGCCTGCCGTCTGCCGGAGCGCAGGCCACCAGCAACGAAGGCCCGCGGTACTGGAACGACCGGGCGGCGCGACTGGGACACGGATCAGATCGCGTAGTCTTCGGTGAAGATCCGAGCGTCGCGCAGGCTGACGTAGACGTGGTCGTTGGCGCTCACCTGGCTGGCCCGGAAGCGCTCGTGCGGCATTTCGACCATGAGGGACTCGCCGGTTTCGGCGGTCAACTCGACGCGCACCTGGGGGCCGGCCGATTGGATGCGGAGGACTTTGGCCCTCAGCCCGGGTCTTCCGTTGTTCTGAAGGCCGATGTCCAGTTCGTAGGGCCTCACGAAGAGGCGGGCGGCCTGTCCGTCGGCGCCGGCGGCGTTCGGAGAATCCAGCACCAGTGGCCCGAAGACCGCCTTGCCGCTCTCGATGCGCCCGCGGAACAGGTTGACGTTGCCGAGGAAATCCATCACAAACTCCGAGGCGGGACGATGGAAGACCTCCTCGGGGGTTCCGGCCTGCTCGATGCGGGCCTCGTTCATCACGACGACGCGGTCGGCCACCTCGAGGGCCTCCTCCTGATCGTGGGTGACCAGCAGGCTGGTCACGTGCACCTCGTCGTGGAGCCGGCGCAGCCAGCGGCGCAGGCCCTGCCGCACCTTGGCGTCGAGCGCGCCGAAGGGTTCGTCGAGCAGAAGCACCTTCGGTTCAATGGCCAGAGCCCGCGCCAGCGCGACCCGCTGCCGCTGGCCGCCGGAAAGCTGCGACGGGTAGCGGCCGGCAAGACTCTCCAGGTGGATGAGCGACAACAACTCGCGGACGCGGTCGCGAATTTCGGGCTCGGAACGGCGCAACGCACGAGGACGCACCCGCAGGCCGAAGGCGATGTTGTCGAAGACGGTCATGTTGCGGAACAGCGCGTAGTGCTGGAAGACGAAACCCACGCGGCGGTCGCCGGCATCCTGCCGGGTGACGTCCCGGCCGGCGAAGAGAACTGCGCTGCCCGGCACCGGGTCGGGTTGTTCGAGGCCGGCGATGATGCGCAGCAGCGTGGTCTTGCCCGAGCCCGAGGGCCCCAGCAACGCGACCAGCTCGCCGTCGTTGACCACGAGGCTCACGTCCCGCAGGGCGGTGAACCGGCCGAAGGTCTTGCTGATGTGGCGCGCCTCGATGGCCATGCTATGCCTCCCGTGCCTCCGGCGCGGCGGCGACGCTCGCCCGGTCCCGCTGCATCTTCCATTCGATCAGCCGCTTCGCCACCAGCGTGACCAGGGCCAGCATCGCGAGCAGGCTGGCCACCGAGAAGGCGGCGGCGAAGCTGTACTCGTTGTAGAGGATCTCCACGTGCAGGGGCATGGTGTTGGTTTCGCCGCGAATGTGGCCCGACACCACCGAGACGGCGCCGAACTCGCCCATCGCACGGGCGGTGCACAGGACGACGCCGTACATCAGGCTCCACTTGATGTTGGGGAGCGTGACGCGAAAGAACATCTGCCAGCCTCTAGCTCCTAGCACCAGCGCGGCTTCTTCTTCGTCGGTCCCCTGCGCCTGCATCAGCGGGATGAGTTCCCGCGCCACGAAGGGGAACGTCACAAAGACGGTGGCCAGCACGATTCCCGGAACGGCGAAGATGATCCGGATGTCGTGATCCGCCAGCCACTCGCCCCACCATCCCTGCGAACCGAAAACCAGGACAAAGATGAGGCCGGAGACGACCGGAGAGACCGCGAAAGGCAGGTCGATCAACGTGAGCAGAAGGTTCTTCCCGCGAAAATGGAACTTGGCGATGGCCCAGGCCGCCGCCAGCCCGAAAACCAGATTCAGCGGAACGGCGATGCCGGCCGCCAGCAGCGTCAGGCGGACGGCGGCAAGCGCGTCGGGCTCCCGAATGGCGGCCCAATAGGCCGCCCAGCCTTTCTCCAGCGCCTGCGAAAACACCGTGACCAGCGGCAGCACGATGAACAACGCCATGAACAAGAGCGCCACGGCGGTCAGTGTCCAGCGCCACAGCGCCGGTTCGGCGTGAATGCGGGGCGTGGCCGTGGTCATCGCGCCTCCGCGAACCGGCGGCTGTACCACTGGAGGAGGTTGATCGCCAGCAGCATGACGAACGACGCGACTAGCATCACCAGGGCGATGGCGGTGGCTCCGGCGTAGTCGTACTGCTCAAGCCGGGTGACGATCAGTAGCGGGGTGATCTCGGTGCGCATCGGCATGTTGCCGGAGATGAAGACCACCGAGCCGTACTCGCCCAGCCCCCGCGCGAACGCCATGGCGAAGCCGGTGAGCAGGGCCGGTCGAACCAGCGGAAACACCACGGAGACCAACGCCCGCCAGCGGGAGGCACCCAGAGTGGCGGCGGCTTCTTCCACTTCCCGATCGATGTCTTCGAGCACCGGCTGCACGCTGCGCACGACAAAGGGCAGGCCGATGAAGACCAACGCCACCAGGATTCCAAGACGGGTGAAGGCGATGTGGACGCCCCAGCGCGCGAAGAGGCCGCCGATCCAGCCGTTTTCGGCGTAGAGCGCGGTCAAGGCGATGCCCGCCACGGCCGTGGGCAAGGCGAAGGGAAGATCCACCAGGGCGTCCACCACGCGTTTCCCCGGAAAGCGGTAACGGACCAGCACCCAGGCCACCAGGAATCCGAACACCGCGTTGATGGCCGCGGCGGCCAGCGAGATGCCGAAGCTGACCCGGTAGGAAGCCACCACGGCCGGAGCGGTGATGGCTTGCCAGAAGTGCGACCAGCTTGCGGTCGCCGACTTCAGGAAGATGGAACTCAACGGCACAAGCACAATGAGACTGAGGTA
>CAZVIK010000223.1:0-6280 GCA_964627045.1 uncultured Solibacteraceae bacterium
ACTAGAGATCGCTGCCGATCTCCTCATACTCAAGACTGACCTCTTCCAGCTGCGCAGGTGACGTGAACCCAAGCAAAGTGGCAAGGCTGCGCAATGACCGCAGTACTACGCGACAATCGAGCAAAGCTCTGAAAAGGCCGGCCTCGGTCGGCGTTGCACCTGGTGGTAGATCGGCATAACCTGCCGCGGAGGAGATGAGCACGCCGAGAAGTTTCGGCCCACTATGCTCATCGAGAATCTCACTCGCGACGAGACGCTGATAGGACTCAGCCATCTCCTGAACGTGCCGCGCATTCCAGAATGCTCGCAGTGCCGTCGGTGTGAATGCCCGCAACAGTGTTGTTTTGCCACCGCCCGGCGGACTGCGAAAAATGTGAACGGCGCCGTCGAAGGCGTCCTCCGCAAGCCGCTCCAGGATCTTCGGTGAGAACAATCTGACGAATTCTTGGTCCGAGGTGCGCTCGGACATCCGCTCAAGAAATGGGTTCGCTCGGTAGGCCATCAGAACTCCCGGTGACGGCTAACCCTCGGGAAGAGACCAAAGAAACGGTAAGTTTCTGGGCCCCACAGGATATAGACCGAATTGTTCGGTGTGTTGTGTGACAAGACAACCGGCAGCGCGCACCCCGCAAACCCAAGTTGCGCGTCGGGAGTGCCGCCGACCTGGATGTGCTTATCCGAGGCTTTGGTGTCGTAATAGGAAGGGTTGGTAAGGATGGACTTGAGTGGCGCTGTCCAGTCCCGTGTGAGCGTCTCGCTGTCCTCAATTGTGCACAGAACGCGCACCTGAAGAGGCTTGTAGCCCTGCTCCGACGTGAAGCGTTCAGCCCAGTACGTGATATGGTCGATCGCCTTTCGCGTCGCCACATATAGCAGCAGGAAGACTTCGTAATGCGTCGTATCCACCAGGTCGCCACGGTGGAGCCGCTCGTAGACTCTCTTGAGCTTGCCTTTGTACTTCCCCTGCTTGCTGTCGAAGCGGATGTAAGTATTTCCGCTGCCTGAGAAATCGTCGAGCAGCCAAACCAGATTAAAGCGGGGCTCACTTGATGCGAAGCCCGACTGCTTGAGTTTGTCTGCCAGCTCAGAGCCCATATCGGCGGCCTTCTCCTCCCCCAACTCATAGGCCTGCCAGATCTGCTCATTGCCGATCTCGCCGTCGCTCGCTCGGCGCAGCTCGTTGGTGCGGGCACCGTCGCTCAGGCCAAGATACAGTGACTTCAGCTGCAGCTCATTAAAGCGCGGGTGCCGACGAATGGCTCCGAGCCGGTAGGTCGGGATATCTTGCTCTTCGGCAACAAGCTGCATCCGTTCCTGCACAATGAGATCAGGGTAGGCCGTTTCGACTAGGTGGGACAATTCAGCCTCGGAGAAATAGACTAGGCGCTCCGAAACGAGGTCGAGGGCCGGTGCCCGATCGCCTTTCTCGAATTGATTAAGCCATAGTGCCAGGCTCTCGACGAACCGCTTGCCAGGCCCAAAACGCTGGTAATGGTCATATTTGTAGTCCGCCATCAATTGCAGCGAGGGCACATAGCGACTGACAATCTCCGGATCCTGCCATTCCATCACCCGCGCTAGCAGTTGCTGGGCGTTCTGGTCTTTCATAGCTCCTCAGGCTCCTGCCTCAGGCGCAACTGGAATCCTCCGCCGCCGATGAGGCGGATGCGGTCGAGATACCACAGCGTCGCATCGACGTCTCGCTTGTGTGCCGGCGCTAGCTTCCAGCCGCGATCAAGCCTCCGGGAAGGTACATCGACACTCAATGAATAACGATGTTCGAGCAGGGAAGAATCGTTTCCGGGCCAAGCCCCCTGATCACCGATTGTGAGGATCTGGTACGGGTCGATCCTGAAGTCCTGAATCACGTGGGCGACCAGATGTGACTTATCGACACTCGCGCTCAGGATGTCAACCGAGTGTTTGCTCCTGACGACGCCAGACAGGCCAAGACCGGCCTGCCGCAGAGCGTCCGCGATGACAAACCAGTTGTTCTCGGTCTGGACGCCTTCGCGGAAGCGGACGCTGACTTGATACGGGTGCGTGGTCCGGATCTTCTCGATCGGCACGCCCAGGACCTTCAGACGCCTCACTATGCGCGTCACATGGCTGAGAAACTCACTGGTGGGACGCGGCTCCGGCGGCGGCGTGGCAAGGTCAGCGATGTAGCCTGCGTTATACAATCCGACCCGGATCTTCGGCCAGACGCTCTCCGGCAGTGATTTCTGTAGTTGTTCCTGAATCGATCCGCCCCGGCCGGAGGCAATCCCGACGAAAACACCGGCTTCAATCAGTGTACGGAGGTGACCGATGACCGCCTCCGGCGGTGGATTATCGGACCGCTGCGATGTGCATAGCGTCCCATCGTAGTCGAAAATGATAGCGCGGAAGGTTTGCTGGTCCAGCGCCGACCGGAAGCTTTCCAGAGAACGCCGCATCGAGCCGCGACGCTCCACAGACGGCCAGCGCGCGCCGAGTACTTCATATTTCGACTGCTCGCCATGGTCCGGTACCTCAGTCGGTGGCGGTATCAGCTCAGAGATCTTCATGTAGTGAAGATTGCGTCCGAAAGCTGGAACATCGGGCCGACCCGGATCGCGACCTACACGGCGTCCAACTGCCGAGACGAGTTTCATCTGGGCAACCAGCCCTGCCAAGAGATCCGGGGGCCGAGCGCCACCGAATCGCATCGTCAAGGTGGGAATTATCGGCGGCATCTCCGCTTGCGTGCGCTCCCACAGCTTTTCCATCGACGGCTCAATCAACGCGATGATCGCGCAGTCTGTGGGGCGATCCGCCAGCCAGAGATGCCTCCCGTGCGCGAACGACCGAAGATCCGCCAACTGGCAGTGCAGTAACGCGCTTTCGGCGAGCTTCGATTCGAGATCAGCGGCGACGGGACGCAACAACGGCGAGAACGTCACGATTACGGCGCCTCGTCCCACTGCTTCCTCGATGAACGGTTCAGTCCCGCTGAGCCACACATCGATAGGCTCTTCCCCTAGGCGTAAGTCGTCGAGCGCCGCTGGCATTTGCGCCTGGCCCTGGTCAAGCTCCCCGTAGGCGCGCGCTATCAGCGTCGCGTCAAAAAGGAGGCTGTTAGTTGCCAGATAGCCATCCTTTTCGGGGAGATCGAAAGCATGCACGCTGATATCGGTCAGGTGCGCGGCACCGTCCACAAGCGGGCTCTGCTGGCGGTTCGTAATGATGTGGACCGGGCGGGCGCTATGCATGCGCGCTCGCTGGAGCGCTTCGATGATGTCGGGGTTCTTGCCTTCAGCTGAAATCAGGAACACCGGGCTCGCAGATGCGAGGGTTGGATTACAGATAATTTCGAGCGGTGTCGACGGCCTGGACACGCGGCCTGTGTAGGTTTCATGGAGGTTGCACAGAAGCGCGGCCACTGTGAAAGAGCCACCGGAGCCGACGCCTATCACGCTGAACTCGCTGGCACCGGCGATTGCCGTCTTCACACGAACGATGTCGGCTTTCAGCGCGCGCCCATAGGTGTCGCCGAGCCGTTCCAGTTCCGTATCGTATACGCTTGCCGTCATGCCCTCGCCGAGTCCGCCTTCGACCAGATTGCGGCCGAGCCCCTGATGGCTGTCTTCACTCGACCGTTACGAGCGCCATTGCTCCGCGTCTTGCGATTGTCAGTCTCCCCTTGTTTGAGTTCCGCGCGCAGTTCCATCAGCAGCACACCGAGCATATTCAGCCCTTTTCCGTTGACTTCTCCCCACGTCCGATTAACGCCGTTGTTGACGCGCCCGACCTCGACGATTCGCGCATCGCCGGTCGAGATTAGAAGATCAGCTAAATCCTTGTGCTGGGTGAACTTGGCGCGCAGAACTGCGCGCATCCGGTCGAACTTGATCTGTGACCAGTTCGGGACAATGTCCCACGTGTAAAGGCCATGGGCGGCCATTGCGACGAGGCCGGGGCTGGGCGCGCTCAAAATCCACTCCTTGACCTCTTCTTTCCGGGCTTTCCCGGCTTGGTAGGCATGCTCGGCGGTAGGAAAAACACGGTCCTCGAACACGACCTGCCTTTGAAACAGGTTGCTGAACGCGCCATACGGTTTCTCGTTCGCACGATAGAACCGGATCTCCTTCGCTCCGTCCTGCCCGTGCTCATCGACGACCTGGTATTTCGTCGGGCGCGGCGTGGCTGTTTTCATCGTTGGTCTCCTTTGGACTAGTGGTTTCGGGGCGAATGTCCAACCTTCTGCAATGATCGAGGATCAGGACCTCAATCAGACTTGTCACGCTGCGATGGTCGCGTTCCGCAGCCAGCTCTGCTGCAGCCTTGACCTGGGGGGACACCCTCAAAGTCATCACCGCCGTCTTCGTCTTTGGCTTCCCCCGTGGCATCGCATCGGTCCTGATGTGTACTGTATTATAGCTGCAAAATGCAGTACTTTGTAAAGATCTATTATAGGCACGGACTCTCTGTCCCTGATGCGCGCAAAAGTCTTGGGGAGGCCGTACTACCACGAGCTCGCCAGTCGCCATTGGTTCAGAGTACAGCATAGCGAAGAAAAAGCGAACAATCGAGGTGCCCAAGCCTGGTCACCTCCGCCTGGCGCCGAGAGTCCCACGGCGAGACGAACCTACCACTTCTGCTCTCTGCATTTGGTCAAGCGCAGCCTCCTGGTCTGCCCAGCATACTCGCCCGGCAAGTGATCGAAGGTCCCGCTCCGTGACCGCGAGCCAATTAGACAGCTCGTCAGCCAGCAGGCGCTCTTGGATGCTCGGCGCGAGGAGGGACAAGTTCATGATCTGTGTAAGGCGCGCTCGGCTAACGTACCCGAGCCTCGCAATGTCAGCGTAGTCCCGGATTTCACCCCGATCCACCATATCTTGAAACTTGATGGCGAGGGCCATCAGTCGGGTGACTCGGCGCAGACGATGCGGTTCTGGGCCAACCCGAGGTCTAGAGGCGGCCACTGGACGTCCGCTGCGGGTTCGACGCGGCAGGACGGTCTCGACGTGCAGACCCGAATCTGCCACTGCGGGTGGGCATGTGGTTACTGGTTGTTCGTGTTTGCGTGGCATAGATCTCTCCCTTGGGCGTGCCGGAACCCGATGGTCACCTTACCGGTGCGGCCATCGTAGCCCACCTTGGTGACGAGGGTTCGGATGAGCTTCTCCCGCTCGCGCGTGGTAAGCGATTCCCAAACTGGCTCAAACCTTTCAAGAGTCCGCTGGATGTCGTCCGGATCGGCAGCGGCTTCTTCTGCGGCCTTCATCTTCACAGCCAGTTCGACGAGATTGCGCTCCGAAGCTTCGATCTCTTGCTGGAGGCCGGCAATCCGGTCGAACCGCGCTGCGGAATCGCTCTTCTTGTCGGCCGCCTGGCGTGCGAGGCCACCGTTCAGCTTCTGCAGTTTCTTACGCAGTTCCTCCTGCTCCGCCTCGATATGGGCGCGCCGGCTGCGATCGTCGGCCTCTACGCCGGCCACGACCTGCGCCCGGAGTTTTCCGTCGCGGCCCAGTACCCGAATGCTGTCCAGGACCGCCGTCTCGATGACCGGCGCCGACACCGATTTCGTCTCGCACGACTTCCATCCCTTCTGCTGGGCGTTGTAGCAGACGTAGTAGCGGTACAGCTTCGGCTCGCGCGCCGTGTAAGTGTGGACCATCGGCGTGCCGCAGGGGGTGCAGAACAGGAGACCACGCAGCAGGGCGCCGTACTTGTTCTTGTTTCCGCCGCCGTTCGTGTGGCCGTTGTGGTGCAGATTGGACTGAACCAGATTCCACGTCGCCTCGTCCACCAGCGCCTCGTGCTCGCCCGCGTACAGTTTTCCCTTGTGATTGACGAAGCCCGTGTACAGCGGATTGGTGAGGAGCATGTAGACGGACTTCTTGATGAACGGCTTGCCGCCTCGTTCACGCCCGGCTTCCGTCTTCCACTGCTTGGTGCGCCATCCGAGGCGTTCGAGTTCGTGCACCACCGGCATCAGGGAGTGGTGCCGCAGGTACAAGTCGAAGATGTCCTTTACCTGCCGGGCCTCGCCATTGTTCACGACCAAGCGGCCGCCGTTCGGATCGATGTCGTACCCGATCACCGGGTGCCCGCCGACCCACTTGCCCTTCTTCCGTGCCGCCGACATCTTGTCGCGCGTGCGCTCTGAGATGAGTTCGCGTTCAAATTGCGCGAAGGAGAGCAGGATGTTCAGTGTCAGCCGGCCAAGGGAACTCGTCGTGTTGAACTGCTGCGTGACGGACACGAAGCTGACGCCGCACCGGTCGAACGTCTCCATCAACTTGGCGAAGTCGAG
>CAZVIK010000224.1:0-6234 GCA_964627045.1 uncultured Solibacteraceae bacterium
GTAGGGCAGCCCTCCCCAGGCCCCCTTCGTTGCCGCCCTTGTGGGGCAGCCCTTCCGGGCTGCGGCAGGGCTTTCCAGCCCTGCCCCTTTGCACCCCTACTTCTTCACCTGCAACCGCAGAATCGTCTTCAGCTTCTCCGGCTTGGTCCGCCCCGGATCGGACAGGTAGATTTCGTGATGTTTCCCCTCGGTCTTCAACCCGCACTCAGCCGCGAACTCGATCATCTTCGTAATCGTCGCCGGCTCCTCTGCGTACGGCCCCACGTGCAGCATCTGGACCACCTTGCCCTCGCGCCAACTCTCCAGCCGGACCCGGTCCACCGCCGCAAGCCCCTTCTTTTCCTTGACGGTCTTCTTGATGGCGCGGACCATAGCCGACGTGATCAACTCCGGCAGCGGAATCATAAGCGTCCAGCGCCAGTCCTTCGGTTTGGCCTTCTCCATCGGGCCGGAAACCGCCCACCACAGTCCTTCCAGCCCCATCACCGGATAGTCGATCTTCGCCGGTCCCATCTTCAGCGTCATCTTCATGGTGTAGGCCACGCTGAACAGGGCCTGAATCGCTTCCTGGAACACGGGATTCGACTCGGGGTTCCCCTCGCCGTCGATCATCAGGTACTTGAGCCTGGGCACGTCCACCAGCGCGGGCTTCCGCGCGGAGGCCGTATAGAGAGCTTTCCATTCTTTTTTCAAATCGATCTTGCGCATTTCGGCTCCGAGACTTCGGAGCGATTATACAACTATCATGAAAGTTGGCATTCGCTCTTCCCCTCCGGTGGCTCCTGGCGGCGGCGTTCGCGGCGGGCGCGTGCGTTTCCGCGCAGGTGATCGAGTTTGAGTCCGGGGGGCTGAACTACCAGACGCTGTCCCGCAACGGCGTCACCATCATGTTCGCCTACCTTCCCGTGCAGGTGCGCGAGTACGCCATCCTCCAGATGACCGTCACCAACGGCTCCAGCATGGTCTGCCCGGTGCGGCCCGAGGATTTCATCGTCCGCCTCCCTAACGGCCGCGATGTGCGCGCGGGAGCGGCCGACACCGTGGTGAGCAGTTTCCTGCGCAACGCCGGACGCAACGACGTCATCCGCCTGGTTACCACTTATGAAATGGGGCTTTACGGGCTCACACGTTTCCGGTCCACCAGCGGCTACGAGGCGCGGCGGCAGGCCGCGCTCGCGGAGATGACATCGACCAAACTGCGCGCCGCCGCCGCGGCTTCGGCGATCGCCTTCGTGGAGTTGAAGCTCAAACCCGGCGAATCGACCGACGGCGCGGTGTTCTTCCCCGTCCGGAACGTCCCGCTGGCCGGGTCCATCCTTCGCACCACCGTCATCAGCCAGTCGTTCGAGTTCAATCCCATCAAGCCGTGATCGACCTCCACACTCATTCCGACGAATCCGACGGAAGCCTCAGCCCGCCGCTGCTGGTGGAAGCCGCCGCGCGCGCCGGACTGGAAGCGTTGGCCATCGCCGACCACGACACGCTGAACGGATACGACCGCGCCGTAGCGCCGGCCGCCGCACTCGGCTTGGACCTGGTTTGCGCCATCGAGGTGGGGACGACGCTGGCCGACCCGCCTCTGCGCCATGTCCACGTGCTTGGCTACTTTCTGGGCGAGCCGCCGCAGGCCGCATTCCGCGACTGGCTCGCGGACATCCACGCCGACCGCCGGCGCCGGAACGTGGCGCTCGCCGAGCGGCTCCAGGCGATGGGTTTGCCGGTCGCCGTCGAGGAAGCCGAAGCGCTCGGCCGCAGCGTCACCGGCCGCCCCCACTTCGCTAAACTGCTGGTCCGGAAGGGTTTCGCCGCCGATAGCCAGGAGGCCTTCGACAAGTACCTTGGAAACAACGCCTCCGGCTACGTGCCCCGCAAAGAACCTTCGACGGCTGAGGCCATCGGACGCTTGCTCGCGGCCGGCGCACTGCCCGTGCTCGCGCACGCCGGGCGGCTCACCAGAGACACGCCGGAGATTCTGGACGGCCTCGTCGCTGGCCTGGCCAAGCTGGGCCTGGGCGGCCTCGAGGTCTATCACAGCGACCACACGCCTGAGGACACACGCCGTTTGCTGGGGCTGGCGGACTCCTACGGACTGGCCGTCACGGGCGGGTCGGATTTTCACGGAGATGCCAAGCCCGGCGTCGAACTCGGCACAGGGTACAAAGGGAACCTCACCGTTTCGCGCGAAGTGCTTGAAAATCTTAGAGATTCAGTGAATCACCGGCCCCGGCGCTAGCACCTCGCCCTCGATCCCGCCGATCTCGACCTTGCTCCCGGGCCTCACCTGTTCGGGTCTGAGGTAGGCGAACGCGATGGTCTTGCCGAGCGCGTGCGAGAACACGGCGCTCGTAACCCCTGTGTTTGGAGCAACTTCTCCCTGGAAGGCGACCCGCACCAACAGCCGGTTCACGTGGCCGCGCGCGCGAATCCGCTCGACGATCTCCTGGCCGAGGTAGCAGCCTTTGTTGAAGTGCATGGCATGGAGCAACTGCGTTTCCTGGGGCAGGTTGGCGGCAGAAAAGTCCTTTCCGTAAAGCGGCTTGCCGTTCTCGATCCGCGCCACGAGCGCGTCGGCTTCGGTGGCCGCGAAGGCGCCGGCGGCCGACAACTCGCTCAAAAAGCGGGCTTTATCGTCCGCCGGCAAAAAAACCATGTAGCCGTCTCCGCCGGCGGCGCTCACGCGCGCCACCATCATCGCTCCCCACTCGGCGTGACCGCATGGTTCGGCCGGAACCGGGGCGCCGAGCGATGCCAAAAGTCCGGCCGATCGGGGTCCTTCGAGGGCGACAGTGGCGGTCGTCGCCGTCAAGTCTTCCAACGTGACGTCGTCGGCGATGATGTGCCGGTCGATGTGCGCGAGGAGCCCGAAGGCCGTTTCGGGCTCCGAATCGATGAATAAATCCAAAGTTTTTATGTATAAATATACATCGCCAAGGATGTGTCCCTGGGCATCCAGGAAAAACGCGTAGCAGCCTTCCCCGGGCCGGAGTTGCTCGATGTGGTTGGTTGTGAGGGCGTGCAGCAGGCGGACCCGGTCCTCGCCGCGGACGAGGATTTTACCTCGCCCGCTAAGGTCAAGCCATGCAACGTTATCGCGAAGTGCCTGGTATCCGGGAGTCATGACCGCCGCCGGGCGCGTGCTACAACCAGAGTATAGCGATGATTCACGAGATTCTCGCGGTGGGGCCGCTGGCCTGCAATTGTGTGATCTTCGGCGACGAACAGACTCGCGAAGCGTTCGTCGTCGATCCCGGCGACGACGGCGAAACGATTTTGCGGCGAGTGGAGAAGCACGGCCTGAAGGTCAAGGGTATCGTCATCACGCACGGCCACATCGATCACGTGGGCGCGGCGGCCACGCTGCAGCGGGCCACCGGGGCGCCGGTGTATCTGAACGAACACGATTTCCCCACTTACAGCCAGGTCGGGATGCAGGCCGCGTGGCTCGGCATGGACGCGCCTGAGTTCGCCGATGTCAACGCGCCGCTGCGCGACGGAGATACGCTGCACCTGGGCGGGACGGAATTCGCCGTGCTCCACACGCCGGGACACACGCCGGGAAGCGTGGGGCTGTGGATCGCCTCGGAGAAGATCCTGGCCGCCGGCGATACGCTTTTCCGCGAGAGCATCGGCCGCACGGACCTGCCGGGCGGCGATCCCCGCAAGATCCTGGTTTCGATCCGGGAGAAGTTCCTGCCCCTGCCCGAGGAAACGCTGGTGATCCCGGGCCACGGCCCCACCACGACCATGGCCCACGAAAAGCGGCATAACTACTTTTTGCAGCGTCCGGCCCCCCGGATTTGACGCGCTATACTGAGACCAAAGGGCGCTATGAAAACCTACGGCAAGTTTGCCGCTCTCATTCTGGTCATCGCCGGCACCCTGGTGTGGCTGGCGGCTGGGGGGATCAGCGAGAGCAAGACCTACTATAAGACCGTGTCGGAACTCCAGCAGATGGGCGACACGGCCATGGACCGGCGGCTGCGCGTAGCCGGGGATGTGGAACCCGGCTCCATCGTGCGGCTGGGCAAGGAAGTGGCCTTCACGCTGCACCAGGAAAGCCGCAAACTCAAGGTGATCTACGACGGAGCCGACCCGCTGCCCGACACCTTCAAAGACAGCGCGCAGGCCCTGGCCGATGGCCGCATGGGAGCCGACGGCGTCTTCCGCGCCAACAAGATCCAGGCCAAGTGCGCCTCGAAGTACGAGGCGGCGCCCGGCCCGCATCCGGACTCGGTGAAGCGCGCGGGCCTCTAGCGGGGTTCTATGGAAAACCTGGGAGCGGTTGCCGTACTGATCGCCTTCTGTCTGGCCGTGTACGCGTTTCTCGCCTCGGCCGTGGGAGGCTGGCGGAAGAATCCCTACCTGATCGTGAGCGGCGAGCGCGCCGTCTATTCGCTGTTCGGGTTGGTGACCCTGGCCTCCGGCATTCTGGTGCACGCCCTGATGACGGGGGACTTCCGGATGGTGTACGTCGCCAGCCACACCAACCGCGACATGCCCGGACTATTCAAGTTCGCGGCCTGGTGGGGCGGACAGGAAGGCTCGCTGCTGCTGTGGACCTGGCTGCTGGCGGGTTACGCGGCCGTGGTGGTCGCCACCAACCGGAAACGGCATCGCCCGATGATGCCCTACGTGACGGCGACGCTGATGGCGACCCAGGTGTTCTTCCTGATCCTGAACGCCTTCGTCGCAAGCCCGTTCCGCGTGCTGGCCGTGGGCCGCGAGATTACCAGCGCGGGCGACGGGCGCGGCTTGAACCCGCTGTTGCAGTACTGGGCCATGGCCATCCACCCGCCGACACTGTATCTCGGCTATGTCGGCTTCGCGGTGCCGTTCGCCTTCGCCGTGGGCGCGCTCATCACCAAGGAAAAGAGCGACTCGTGGCTGAAGACCACGCGGCGCTGGACGCTGGTCACGTGGCTGTTTCAAAGCTGTGGGATTTTGCTGGGCGCGGGATGGGCGTACGCCGTGCTCGGCTGGGGCGGCTACTGGGCGTGGGACCCGGTGGAGAACGCCTCGCTGCTGCCCTGGATTACGGCCACCGCGTTTCTGCACTCGGTGATGATGCAGGAAAAGAAGGGAATGATGAAGGTCTGGAACGTGGCCCTCATCTCGATCACATTCTGGCTCTGCATCTTCGGAACGTTCCTGACCCGCAGCGGCGTGGTCAGTTCGGTGCACGCCTTCGCGCAGTCGCCCATCGGTAAGTGGTTCGGCGCCTACCTGGCGCTCATCGCGGCGGTGGTGGTTTACGTCATCCTGAACCGCCTGGATTATCTGCGCAGCAAGAACCACCTGGAGAGCGTCGTCTCGCGCGAATCCAGTTTCCTGTTCAACAACCTGCTGCTGCTGGCCGCCTGCTTCGCGGTGCTGTGGGGAACGTTGTTCCCGCTGATCTCGGAAGCCGTCTCCGGTGAGAAGATCAGCGTGGACGCCCCGTTCTTCAATCGCGTGAACGTCCCGATCGGGCTGTTTCTCCTGCTGCTGACCGGGGTGGCGCCGCTGTTCGCCTGGCGCCGGACTTCGGCCGCCAGCCTCAAGCGGAATTTCCAGTGGCCGCTGGCCGGGGCCGTCGTGTTGATGGCGGGTCTGCTGGTGGCGGGAGTCCGGCATGCCTATGCGCTTGTGTGCTTCGGGCTGTGCCTGTTCGTCGCCTGGACCATCGCGGCGGAATTCTACAAGGGCGCGCGGGCCATCTCGGCGCGTACCGGGCAGAACCTGCCGGCGGCGGTGATCGAGTTGACGCACCGGAACACCCGCCGCTACGGCGGGTACACCGTGCATATGGGCGTGGTCCTGATGTTCGTAGGATTCGCCGGGGCGGCGTTCAACAAGTCCACGACGGCCGAGGTCAAGATCGGGGATTCGTTCCAGATCGGCAAGTACGACCTGCGGATCAGGGAGTTGCGGCAGGGCAACACGGCGAACTACGCCTGGGATCACGCCGTCGTCGACGTCTCCAGCGGCGGCAGCGCCCTGGGGAGCCTGGAACCGGAGCGCCGGCTGTACATCTCCAGCCAGCAGAGCACCTCGGAGGTGGCCATCCGCCGCCGCCTGAACGAAGACCTCTACTTGAATTTTGCGGGCATGACGGAGGACAATTCCAGAGCGGTGATTCAGGCCTACGTTTTCCCGCTGGTGACGTGGATCTGGATCGGCTTCCTGGTCCTGGTAGGCGGCACGCTGGTCTGCCTGGTGCCGAGCAAGTCGCGCGTGGCCCGGACCCGGCCGGGA
>CAZVIK010000225.1:0-6181 GCA_964627045.1 uncultured Solibacteraceae bacterium
GAGGGCTGGCTTCCCATCGCGTCTCTGATGAACCTGAAGGCGCTGCTCCTTACCGGCGAGCTTCCGGCGCTCCACCCCGCCGGCGTCCTTCTGCTCATCGCGTTCCTGGCCATCTCTTTCTTTTGGCGGAAGGCTTTCTGTAGCTGGCTGTGCCCGGTGGGCACCGTCTCGGAGTGGCTCTGGCGCTTCGGCCGCCGCACTTTCCGCCGCGGCTTCGTTCTTCCCCGGTGGGCCGACATCGCGCTGCGCGGCCTCAAGTACATCCTGCTTGGCTTGTTCCTTTACGCGGTGGGCTCGATGAGCGCCGGCGCCATACGCGCGTTTCTCGAAGGCCCCTACGGCGTCATCGCCGACGTGAAGATGCTGAACTTCTTCCGCTACCTCGGCGTCACGGCGGCCGTCGTGCTGGCGGCGTTGGCCGTCCTCTCGATCCTCGTTAAGAACTTCTGGTGCCGCTACCTGTGCCCCTACGGGGCGTTGTTCGGCTTGGTGGCGCGATTCAGCCCCGCGCGGATCCGCCGCGACCCGGTCACCTGCATCGATTGCGCCAAGTGCGCCAAGGCGTGCCCTTCGCTGCTTCCAGTGGACAAGCTCGTCACTGTGCGTTCACCCGAATGTACCGGCTGTCTGGAGTGCATCGCCGTCTGCCCCGCCGCCGATACGCTATGGCTTGCCGCGGGACCGAAGCGCCGCATCCCCGCTTGGCTAATGGCCGCCGGCATCGCCGCCGTCTTCTTTGGCGTCACTGCCTGGGCCCGTTGGAGCGGCCACTGGCACACGGACATCCCCGCCGCGACATACCGCGATCTCATCCCCCGCGCGGGCGAATTCACCCATCCATAGCGCCCCAAGCCGGAACCCCCCGCTCACATCGGCGTGCAATCCCGTCGGCCGGCTTCTTCCCATCGCGCTCGCTCCGCTTGTCCGCTGGCCGGACCGCGCTCCCCTTGAACTCCCAGGGCCCCAGGACCGATGATGTTCTCCATGGCGCGGCGTTCGCGCCCAAGCTGACGCATGCAAACCGCGCGCACCGCATCCCGCGAGTTTCAGATCTTCGCCAAACCGGCCGGAGCCGTCTGCAACCTCGACTGTGACTACTGCTATTACCTCCAAAAAGAAGCTCTCTACCCGGAAACCCGTTCTTTCCAGATGTCCGGCGACCTACTGGAGGACTACATCGCCCAGCAGATCGCCGTCACCGCCGGACCGGAGGTTCTCTTCTCCTGGCACGGCGGCGAGCCCACCATCCTCGGTCTGGACTGGTTCCGCCGGGTCGTGGAACTCCAGCGCGCCCACCGGTCGGCCGCCAAACGCATCGCCAACAGCATCCAGACCAACGGCATTCTGCTCGACGACGATTGGTGCCGTTTCTTCGCCGAAGAGAACTTCGCCGTCGGCCTCAGCCTGGACGGTCCCGCCGAACTCCACGACGCTTTCCGCCTCAGTAAGGACCGCAGGGCCACGCACCGCCAGGCGCTGCGCGGCTACCGTCTCCTGCGCCGCCACAAGGTCCCCGTGGATATCCTCTGCGTGGTTCACGCGCAGAACGTCCGCCGCGCCCTGGAGGTGTACCGCTTCTTCAAAGAGATCGGAGCGCAGTACATCAGCTTCATCCCCCTGGTCGAACCGGATTCCGCCTCACCCACCGGCGTGAGCCCGCGCACGGCCCCGGCCGAAGCCTTCGGCGCCTTCCTATGCGCCATCTTCGACGAGTGGGTTCGCCATGACGTCGGCCGCCTCATCGTCCAGATCTTCGAGGAGGCCGCCCGCCCGTCCCTTGGCTTGGGCCACTCGCTCTGCATCTTCCGGCCCACCTGCGGCGACGTACCCGTCATCGAGCACAACGGCGACTTCTACCAGTGCGATCACTTCGTCAACCCGGCACATCGCCTTGGCAACATCCGCGAGACCCCGCTCGTCGATCTCCTGGAGAGCCCCGCGCAGCAGGCCTTCGGTAGCGCCAAGTGGGACGCCCTTCCGCGCTACTGCCGGGAGTGCGAAGTCCTCGACATGTGTTACGGCGGCTGTCCCAAGGACCGTATCGCTTCCACGCCGGGTGGCGAAGCCGGCCTCAACTACCTGTGCGCCGGCTACCGCCGCTTCTTCAACCACTGCCGCCCAACTTTGGAACGGATGGCGGAACTGCGCCGCATCGGGCAACCCTCCGAGCTCATCATGGAGGAACGGCGCGCGGCGGCGGCCGCCGTTCCCAAGGCCGGGCGCAACGATCCCTGCCCCTGCGGCAGCGGCCGGAAGTACAAGAAGTGTTGCCTGCGGGGGTAACCGTTTCGCCCGGCGTTCGGTCACAATAGTGTCGTACCGCCAAGTCCGCGAGCCTTTGGGTACGCCAAACCTGGAAGGAGAAGCCGCATGCAAGACGCTTACAAAAAGGGAAATGTCGTCACCCGCCGCAGCCTCTTCGCCGCGACGGCCGCCGGCGCTATGGGTGGATTGGCCGCTCGTGCGTCCGGCGCCGCGCAGCCGCCGCCCACCGCACCGGGACGTGTGACCTACCGCGCCATGTCGGCGGATATGGTGCAGATGCGCGGGCACCAAAACGGCACGATCGACGCCTACCTGGCGCGCCCCACCGCGCCCGGCAAGTACGGCGGGGTTGTCGTCATCCATCACATGCCCGGCTGGGACGAATCCACCATGGAAATCACGCGCCGGTTCGCCCATGGCGGCTATGTGGCCATCAGCCCGAACCTGCACTTCCGCGAGGGCAAGGCCACGCCCGAGGAAAACAGCGCCAGTGTGCGCACCGCCGGCGGCATGCCCGACGACCGCACGATGGGCGATGTTGACGGCGCCATCCGGTATCTCCGCGCGCTGCCCTACCTTAACGGAAAGGTCGGCATCATCGGCTACTGCTCCGGTGGCCGCCAGGTCTACCTCGCTGCTTGTACGCTCAAGGGTATTAACGCCGCGGTGGATTGCTACGGCGGCGGCGTCGGAACCGGGAACACGACCCCGCGCCAGCCGGTCGATCCGTTCGACCTGACCAAGAACATGAGTTGCCCCCTGCTCGGCCTTTTCGGCAAGGACGACAAGAGTCCGTCGCCCGACCTGGTCGCCAAGATGGAAGCGGAACTCAAGAGATGGGGCAAGACCTACGAGTTCCACTCCTACGACAACACCGGCCACGGATTCTTCTCGCCCGACAGCCCCAACTACCGCCAGGCCGCCGCTGTCGAGGGCTGGAAACGCATCTTCGAGTGGTACGGAAAGTACCTCGCCTGAGCCGCCTTAGCGCGGGGGATTCTCGGCGCGTCCTTCGGGCGGCCCGCCGCTTTGCAGGAAACCCATCGGTGCACGGGCGTGACGCGGGTCTGAGTGCATGCATTTCGGGCGTGACGCCCACACTCCCGCGCGGCTTTTTTGACGAACGATTTTCAGGCTTCCTCGTCTGAATAGACATGGCCGTCTTTGTCTCCGAACTTCGTTACGCCGCCCGTTCCCTGTGGAAGTCGCCCGCCTTCACAGCCGTGGCCGTTCTGACGCTCGCCTTGGGTATTGGCGCGAATACGGCGGTGTTCTCGTTATTGAACGCGGTATTACTCCGGCCGCTGCCGTACCCGGATCCGGCGCGCCTGGTCTTGGTCTGGGAAAGCGCACCGTTCTTCGGCCTCGATGACAGCCCGGTCTCTCCCGCCAACTATGCCGACTGGAAGCGGCGCGCCCGGTCGTTTGAAGAAATGGGGGCTCTGGAGATAGCCGGTTACCGGCTGGCCGGCGAGGGTCAGCCGGAGATGCTGCTCGGCGCCAACGTGACCTCCGGCCTGTTCCGCGCCCTTGGCACGCGCCCCCTCCTGGGGCGCATCTTCCAGGACGACGACGACCGCCCCGGCGCCTCCAAAACCGCCATCCTCAGTGAATCCCTCTGGCGCCGCCGCTTCGCCGCGGACCCCGGCATCGTCGGCAAAACCGTTCGTCTCGGTGAGGAGACGCATACCATTGTCGGAGTGATCGCCGCCGGGACAGAGCCGCCCTCGCAGTACGTGCCCCGCTTGGGCGAGATCTGGACGCCGCTCGGCGCTGCCTACACGCTCGAGCAGTGGAACGAGCGCGGCCGTCACAACTGGATGGTAGTCGCGCGCCTGAAATCCGGCGTCACCCTTGCGCAGGCCGACGCCGAGATGCGCTCCATCGGCCAGGCGCTAGCCCGCGAGTACCCGGCGACCAACGAAAAAGTCGGTGCGTTTGTCGCGCCGCTGCGCGATCACTTCGTGCGCGGCAGCCGCCGCATCCTGGCGCTTCTCGCTTGCACCGTCGCCTTCGTGCTTCTGATTGCCTGTTCGAACCTGGCCAATCTGCTTCTCTCGCGCGCCGCAGCGCGCCGGAAGGAGGTCGTCGTTCGCGCCGCCCTCGGCGCCTCCACCTGGCACGTCGCGCGCCGCTTCTTCTGTGAGAGCCTGCTGCTCACGTCCGCGGGCGGCCTGCTCGGCCTCCTGCTCGCCGCGGCGACGTTCCGTTTCCTCGCGCACTTCGCCCCGGGAAATCTGACCGGCCTGAACTCTCTTTCCCTGGACCTTCGCGTCTTGGCCTTCACCTCGGCCGTCTCGATCGCCGTGGCGATGGCCTTCAGCCTGATTCCCATCCTGCATGTGCGCCGTCTAGACCTGGTCGATTCGCTGAAGCACAGCGCTCGTACCTTGGCCGCATCGCACTCCGGCCGCACCCGCGCCGTATTGGTCGCCTCGCAGGTGGCCCTGGCTTTCATGCTCGCCGTGGGAGCGTCGCTGTTGATCCAGACGTTTCTCCGGCTGCGGGACGTGGACCCCGGCTTCCGCACGCAGAATCTCCTGACGCTCAGCCTGCCCAGGTTCGGCGCGTCGCGCCCCGAGCCCGCCGCCATCGCCTCCTGGCAACGGGAGATCCTCCGGCGCGTCCAGGCGATTCCCGGCGTGGCATCGGCCGGCTTCACCAACCACGTCCCCATCGCCTTCAAGGGCGACATATCCGGCGTCAACGCGGAAGGTCGCGGTGAAAGAGACAGCGTTCAGTGCCGCTCGCGCGTCGCCGGTCCCGGATACCTGGCAACCATGGGCATTCCCATCGTTCGGGGCCGTGACATTCTGGAATCGGATCGCGACGGCGCGCCGCTTGTGGTGGTGGTGAATGAAGCCCTTGCCCGGGAACTCTGGCCGGGGGTCGATCCCATCGGGCGTCGTCTGCTCTTCCAGCGCAACGTCTTCGCCAGTGTGGTGGGAGTATCGCGCGACATCCGGCAGGAGGCGCTCGACGTGGCGCCGAGGCCCGAGTTCTACATCTCGTCGCTCCAGGCGGGTTTCTACCCCGGGGAGCTGGCCATACGCACCAAGGTCGATCCGGCGAGCGTCGCTGGCGCCGTGCGGCAAGCCGTCTGGGCCGTCGATCCCGAACAGCCCGTCACCGACGTTCTGACCATGGATCAGATTCTCGATCAGGAAGTCTCGCAGCGCAGAATTCAAGGAATGTTGCTCACCGCCTTCGCCGGGCTTGCGCTCTTGCTGGCCGCCATCGGACTCTACGGCGTCCTGGCTCATTCGGTGGGATTGCGTTCGACGGAGTTCGGCGTGCGAATGGCGCTCGGCGCTTCGCCCGCGGCCGTGCTGGCGCACGTGGTGGGGCAGGGGCTGATGCTCACGCTGTTGGGCCTGGCCGCCGGTGCGGTTGCTGCCCTGGCGCTCTCGCGCCTGTTGACCGCTTTCCTGTTCGGGGTGACGCCCACCGACCCGGCGACTTGGGCCGCCGCGGCTCTGGCGTTGCTCGCGGCCGCCACGCTGGCCGCCTACCTCCCCGCGCGCCGTGCCATGCGCGTGGACCCGGCCGCCGCGCTCCGGAGGGATTAGCCACGTTCGTTCGCAAGATAAGGTGCGCGGCGCGCGTGGGGAGACCGCCCGCGTGGTGAGATTCGCGACGATTTATTAGGAAAACCGTCCCAATACGGAAATCGCCTTGGAGTAGATCTGATAGACCGAGGGTGCCACCGGAGGAATCACGGCGCCCGCTGCCACGGCCACCATTCCGGCCAGAAGCGCGTACTCGATGAGATCCTGACCCGCTTCATCGCGTAGGAATTCCTGCACCAGGACCTCGGCCGTCTTGTGCTTCACCGGGCCACCTCCTGCCGTGTAGAGTGCCTGCCTCTCAATCCTGCCCCAACACCCTCACTCCCGGAATCGGGCCGGCCCCCTAG
>CAZVIK010000226.1:0-5860 GCA_964627045.1 uncultured Solibacteraceae bacterium
TCCAGGCGGATCTCGATCTGGGCCCGCTTCTGCCTTTCGACGAGACTCTCGCCGGCTACGACCCCTCGGCCCACGCCACCGACGACCTTTTCAAGAACAAGCTGGCCTTCACCATCCTTCTGAACTTTCCGCTCACCACGCTCGAAGAGAAGCTGGCCCAGGGGCCCAACTGGACCCGCCGCCAGTGGGCCGAAACGCGCCTGGCCGAGCGTTTCGACCGCCGCATCCCCGCCGAAGTGAACCTCGCGGTTCGCGAAGCGGGCGCGCGCGCCGAGCAGTACATCTCCAGCTACAACATCTGGATGCACCACCTCACCGGCGAGAGCGGGCAACGCCTGTTTCCGGCCGGCATGCGTCTGCTCTCCCACTGGAACCTTCGCGACCAACTCAAAGCCGACTACGCCGAGAAAGACGGACTGCCCCGGCAGCGTATGATCGCGCAGGTGATGGAACACATCGTCCGGCAGACCATCCCCAAGGACGTCATCGACAACCCGCTCGTGGATTGGGACCCCGCGACGAACGCCGTCCGCGTCTCCGGCGTCAAGGACAGCGACCGCGCACCCTCGGCCGTCCTTTCCCCTACCAACGCCGCCGAGCCCGACACGCGCTACGCAACGCTACTAGGCGTATTCCGTGCTCTGAAGCGCATCGACCCTTACTCTCCGTCGGCGCCCACACACAGCGCGCGCCGCTTCAACGAAGACCGCGAACTCCCTGAGGAGCGCGTCAAGAAGATGTTCGAAGACGTGCTGACCTCGCCGGTGGCGCCGCAGGTGGCCGCTTTGATCGAAAAGCGGCTCGGGCGTCCGCTGGAGCCCTTCGACATCTGGTACAACGGTTTCAAACCTCGCGGCAAGTACACCGAATCGCAACTCGACGAGATCACGCGGAAGAAGTACCCCGGCGCGGCGGCCTACCGCCAGGATATGCCGCGCATGTTCCAGTGGCTCGGCTTCTCGCCGGAGCGCGCGAAATACCTGGCCGCCAACATCGTCGTCGAACCGGCGCGCGGTTCGGGCCACGCCGCCGGAGCGCTCATGCGGGAAGCCCCGGCGCGGCTGCGCACGCGGGTCGGCGCCGGCGGCATGGACTACAAGGGCTACAACATCGCGGTCCACGAGATGGGCCACAACGTCGAGCAGACGTTCTCCTTGAAGGACGTGGACTATTACTCGATGACCGGCGTGCCCAACACCGCGTTCACCGAGGCCGTCGCCTTCGTCTTCCAGGCCAACGATCTGGGCTTGCTCGGCCTCGCTAGCGCCGCCCCGGGCGACGAGGCCCTGACGGTTCTAAACGACTACTGGGCCACCTTTGAAATCGCCGGAGTCGCCCTGGTGGACATGGCCGTGTGGCACTGGATGTATGATCATCCCGACGCCACGCCCGCCCAGTTGAAGGCCGCCGTGCTTCAGATCGCCGCCGATACCTGGAACCTCTACTACGCACCGGTGTTCAAGAAGCGCGACGTGGTGCTTCTCGGCATCTATTCGCACATGATCGATTCGCAACTCTACCTGCCCGACTACCCCATCGGCCATCTGATCGCGCATCAATTGGAAGAGCACATGAAGAAGGCGGGCAAGATCGGCCCCGAGGTGGAGCGCGTCACCCGCCAGGGCCGCTTGACGCCGGATCTATGGATGAAAGGCGCCACCGGCTCTCCGGTCGGCCCGGAAGCGCTGCTGGCCGCTGCCGAAAGGGCATTGAAAGAGGTGGAGGGAAAGTGATTGGCGAATGGCGGGCGCGAAAGGGCTTGAAGTTGTGAACTCCTGGGCGTGAAGCAGGCCCGGGATTTAGTCGGCTTGCGCCAACGAAGCCCGGATCGCCTTCACCTGCGCCTGAAGGGTGGGTAGATCGAGCTGTACGATATCCCATACCCGCCGCAGGTTGATGCCCAGGTAGTCGTGAACCAGCACATTCCTGAAGCCGGCAACGCCGCGCCAATCGACTTCCGGATGGCCGGCCTTCACACTCGGGTCGAGCCGGCCGGCCGACTCGGTCAGGATCTGGAGGTTCCGCAGGACTGCGTCCTGAGTGATGTGGCTTGCGAAGAAGGCAGCCTCGCCGTCTGAGCAGTACTCGCCGATCCGATCGATGCACTCGAGGATGTGCTCAACGTAAAGGCGGTCGTCCTTCACAGCGGCACGGCCTCCCGCAGCACGCGATCCCGAATCGTCCAGTGCAGTCCGCTCTCCTCCACCACGTCCACGCGCCGGTCCAACGCGTCTTCCATATCGGCCAGGAAGCCCCCTGGGAAAAACGGCGTCCGTGTCTCACCTGCGTCGATTAGCAGGTCCAGGTCGCTATCCTCTCGCGCCTCGCCCCTGGCAAAAGAGCCGAACACGCGGATCCCCGTCACGCCATGCCGCCGGGCGATTTCGAAGATCGCGGCACGCTTCTGAGCGCGCAACTGATCGAGCGTCATGAATCCTCTCGAAGAAATGATACCAGGGGCCGTTCAGGAGCGGAGTGCCGGAATGGTGGGCGCGAAAGGCCTCCAGCCTGCCCGTGCTCCCAGACTGCGGAAGTGCCCTGACTCGACTTCCGCGGCCCCCGTCGCCGTTCCCGCGCCGGGGGCGATTTGCGGAGTGGTGTGTCTGGGCGCCACCGGCTCTCCGGTCGGCCCGGAAGCGCTGCTGGCCGCAACCGGAAGGGCGTTGGCGGAGGTTGCCGGCAAGTAGGCCCGGCGCGCGGGCGGCTCGCATCCCGCCTGCCGCTCAGGAGGCCGCAGCGCCGTAGCGCATCGTCCAGTAGGCGTTCTCCTTCGCCTCGTCCTTGAGGCGCGGGAACAGGCCCACGAACACGCCGTCGCTGGGCTTGATGCTCTGAAACGCCTGCTTGAAGGCCTGTTCCGGGCTGCTCACGCGCCCGGCGGCCAGGATCTTGAACGCGAAGCACGTCTTGCGGGTCTCGCGCATGAATTTATACATGCGCGCCGGGTCGTCCTGAAGATAGACTTCGCCCGGCATCTCGGGCAATTCCCCGCCCAGCAATTTGCGAAGCTCCTCGGGCGTCCGTCGCCGGTTGTAGACGCTTCCGGCGTAGAAATCGACGTCCCACCCCTCGTCCTCCACCCTGGCGAGCACCTCCGGCATGTGGCTCCCCACGCCGACCAGCACGCCCTGCTGCCGCGCCTTCTTGCAATACTCCTTGACTGGTTCCAGATTGCCGGCGCGGTAGGCGTTGTCGGTGTTTTCCCCGTGGTGGTAGATGGCCAGCGGTTTCACCGACGCCACGATCTCCGCCGGATCGATGTTTCCCTGGCAGATCAGGTGCATCTTGCCGCCCTCGGCCACGAACCGCTCGTAATCGGCGAGACCGCGCCCCTGTTGCAGGTAGTTGAACGCGTTAATCCCGAGCTGGCTGCAACGTGCCAGGAGTTCGATCACCTTGGACGGGGTGAAGTAGTCGCGCATCACGGCGCCTAGAATCTGGTTGAAGTGCGCGTAACCGTACAGCGTGTTGCACCCCACCACCAGCCGACTGATTTCGGCGTTACCAAACTTCACCCTGGGCACTTGGATGCTGGAATCGGGCACGCCGTCGGCAGGACTGCCCCCCCGGCCCGGCGGCTTGGCCGAATCCGGAAGAGGCTGCTGCCCCTGCATCGGGCCTGAACCCGCGGCGAGTCCGGCCGCCATGCCCGTCGTCGCCTGGAGAAACACCCGTCTGGTGTCCGACATCGCCGGTGGCTTCCTTTCGCGGACAGGAGAACCTGTCTCTGCCGGCCGCGCCGAGGGCCGGACTACGGAAAGCCTATCACCACCCTCGCGCCGCCACAAGGCGATCCCCCGCCCTCCACAGGCCAGCCGGTGAGCGCCCGCCCGGCGCGTCAGCCTGGCTCGGCTTCCATTTCGACCGGCGTTGTTTTTTACGTGCCAGAGGCCGCTGTGGAGTGGTGTCCCAGTTCCCGCGGGCTTATCCTGGCTACATGAACAGACGGGCGTTCGTACAACTCTCCTCTCTCGGCGGTGGCGCCGCGATGGCCGGCAGGTCCCCTCTGGGCGCCGCACCCAGCCGAGGTCCGGCCAACAAGCGGGAGCGCATGCTCCAGTGGCTCGCGGGCAAGACCGACCCCAACTACACTCCGGCCGCCTTTTTCCTCCATTTCGCTCCGCAGTACAGAACCGGCTCCGCCGCGGCCAGCCGTCACCTGGAGTACTTCCGGCATACGGACATGGACTTCGTGAAGATCCAGTTTGAGCAGACCTACGAACGTCAGGAGTTCCTCAAGACCCCCTCGGACTGGGCCAAACTGACGCTCCGCAAAATCGACTTCTACGAGCCGCTTCTCGAAGCCGTGCGCGAACTGGTCAAATCCGCCAAGAAAGACGCATTGGTCCTCATGACGTTGTACTCCCCCTTCATGAGCGCCGGCCAGTGCGCCACGGAGCCCGTCCTGATCCGCCACCTGGAAGAGAACCCCGCCGCCGTCCGTCGCGGCCTGGAGATTCTCTCCGAGAGCCAGCTCATCTTCGTTCGCGCCTGCATACAGGCCGGAGTGGACGGTTTCTACATGTCCACGCAGGGTTCCGAAGCCGGCCGGTTTGCCAACCCGCGGATCTTCATGGAACACGTGAAGCCCTTCGACCTCATCGCGATGAAGGAAGCCGTCGCGGCGTGCCCCTTCAACATCCTCCACGTGTGCGACTACGTGGCGCCTTACGCCGACTACGGCGCCGTGCGCGACTATCCCGGACAAGTGGTCAACTGCAACACCCGCCTCAAGGGACGCGAGATGTCGATGCAGGAGATCTCCACGTTTTTCGGACGGCCCTGTATGGGCGGCCTGGACCGCCACGGCATCCTCGTGAAGGGAACACCGGCTCAGGTGGAGGCCGAAATCCAGCGGCTCGTGAAGAGCGCCCCGCGGCAGTTCATCGTCGGCGCCGATTGCACGGTCCCGGAGGACACCGATTGGAACCGCCTGCGACACGCCATCGCGGTGGCTCACCGCGCCGGACGTTGACGCCCGGCGCCTTCCACCATGCCCGAGGATCGGGGGTCGCCCCCGCGATTGGCGCAGGGCCCGCCTACAGCCGCGGCGCGCGGCCGCTTCGACCCGCTCCATCCCTCAACGCCGATCGGGTTTTCGAGCGGCCACTCTGCTATGCTTGGGGCAACCATGTCAGCCAAGAACGGCGACAAAGCCAGACATCACCGTTTGCGTAAGGCGAAGCTCGCCCGGAGAGTCCGAACGCGCGCCGCGAGGTACGCTGCGCCGCCGCCGAAGCCCAAGCCGGTCAAGCCTGCCGTAACCTGAGATTCCAGATCAACCCGGGATTGTCGCCGCGTCTTGTCGAAGGCGGGTGTGTGGAAGGCCGGATTCTGCCTGCCGGCGATGCCTCGGAAGACATGCCGGCGCGTGGCAGTCCGGCAGGACGCCGGACTGCCACATGGGTCACCCCAAAGAAACTCCGAAACCCATGACCCGTCTTACTTGAACAGCATGGGCGCGAATTCGCGCAGGCAACGCCGCCAGGTCAGGAACTCGTGAGCGGTCCGTGGGGATTCGTAGAAAACGGCGTTGATCCCCGCCTTCTTCAGCTCTTCGGCAGCCGGTTTGCTCGCCGCCGTGCCGCCCTCGGCTTGCCCGTTGCCGAAGAACACGGCCTTGATCTGTTTCTTGAACGCGGCCGGGTCTTTGATATCCGCCAGGGGGATATTGCCGCCGCTGAACAGGCCGATGTAGGCGAACTTGTCCAGGTTCGCCATGGTGGTCGTGCGGGTTTGCATGCCGCCCATCGAGAGCCCGGCCATCGCGCGGTTGGCGGCGCCGGGAAGCGCGCGGTAGGTCTTCTCGATCATGGGGACCAGGTCGACCGTGGAAACCGGCTTGAGTCTTCTCCGGAAT
>CAZVIK010000226.1:5870-6167 GCA_964627045.1 uncultured Solibacteraceae bacterium
TGTGAAGGCCTAATTGCCCAGCATCCCGCCGGCGCGGGCCGGCATCGCCCCGCGAGCTGCTCCGGCGGGCGGTGCGGCTCCGGGAGCGCCCGCGGCTGCCCGCGGCGCGCGAGGCGCCGGTGGCGGTGCCGGGCGGTCGCTCGGGTCTGGCACCAGACCCCGGGCCGCGAACGTCGCCGCGCTCTGGCCGGGCCGGACCGCGTTCAGGTTGTCCATGACGATGATCATCGGCTTGGCCTTCTTGTCCGCGATCAAGTTGTCCATGATGATGTCGACGCGCCCCTGGTTGAACCAGGC
>CAZVIK010000227.1:0-6129 GCA_964627045.1 uncultured Solibacteraceae bacterium
ATTCAACTGTTTGATGCTTTTGCTGTCGGAGTGGTCGGTTTTGTGCGTCCTGGTGTGGGTTTTGTTTACCTTGATTCTCTTCTCGATGTAGTGGTCGTAGTTGTTGTATTGGTTGGTGAAGCAAGGGAAAGAATACCCCCAGCAGGAGGCCCACAACCGCCGCCTCGGCCAGCAATCGCCGCAGTGAGTGGATTCGCCGCCGGCGCCAGAACACCAACGCGCACCCCAGACTCCCCGCCAGGAGGCCGAAAGAGCCGTAGGACACAGCCGTGATAGGGCACAAAAGAACGGCGGTCTTGCTAAGCTCCCACGGGTCCGGCAGCAGGCTGCGGCTCGAAACTTGGCTATTCCCCAACTCGTACTCCGTCCCGGCGCCGCTCGCCAGCGCGATCATGAAGGCTGACATCGCAGTCACCAACAGGGCGTTGAGCAAACCTGCGTTCAGAAACAACGTGAACTTTCGCGCGGGGGCACCGCTCCGTTGTGCTTCCATACCGGGTTGTGACACCGACGAGCGTAGCAGGGTTCCGGTTGCCGGGCAATGACGGCGGCTCAACCTGGATCTGTGGAACTCTCTCGGCTGTTTCGGTGTCACTACTCAGGAATGGGCTCGAACGTGCCCGTGGGCGCCGGGCTGATCGCCGCGCTTCTCCTCGCAGCCAGTTGCCACTCCCCATCCTGGACCATCCGCCCCGTGATTCATGACTCCGACCACGACCGATACCAGGCCATGAAGTCGGCGCCCGTCGTCGTGATCGCGGAAGTCACCAGCTACAAGCTGATAAGCGGGTTCCGGCAGGTGGCAAGGCCGCCTAACCCTTTGGTCCGCGCGGGGAGCAAGGTTCCTTTGCGTCTGGCGCAGATTTCGGCCAACGTCCTGCTTCCGCTGCGGGGCCACACCGGCGGCCCCATCGAGTTCTACTCCTGGGTATGGGCTTCGGGCATGCACGGAGGAGGAAGGCTCTTCAACTACCAGCCCGGCTACATTCACGTCCTGTTTCTGCGCTGGGAGGGCGGCTATCTGCACACCGTCGGCGACTACCCCGCCCACGACCTACGCGTCGATCGCAGTTGGCTGCCGGCGATGATCTCCCGCTTACAGTCCTCGCAAGACGGCACGGGCCCATTCGAACGACTCGTGACGGTTCTCCTCGATGTGCCAGCCGAAGAGGTAAACACAATCGCCTTGGGCGGCGAGCCTCTCGATTTTCCAGTCCTGATCGAACTGACCAGTCCGTTCTTCGTCGCCAGCCACCTGGATTCCATGTGCCGTAATTTTGGTAACCGGTTCGGGCGATTCGCCGCCTGCACATTAACGGCACAAACGTTTTACGGCCGCTGCAAGGCCTATCACTTAGCACTCCAGGCCGATACGGCCGGAGTGGAGGCGGACGCTGTGTTTGGCTCCTTTGCCCGGTGCGTAGGCGGGGAGAATGACACGATCGGCTGGCTTCGCATGTACGATTGGCCTTACTACAGCTCCGATCCCAGCAAGCCTGCCACAGCCGGACAGAAACGGTTGGCCATGCGCCTGTACGCCTCCGCGATGGACCTCCGGGTGCGTGAGGCCGCCTGCCAAGCGGCCGCTTCGATGCCGGAGGCCCGCGACATTCCCGAGTGCGCCACGCCCGGTGAATCGCAGGACCAAACGCGTCAACCTCGTTAGGCAGTGTCCGGATCACCCAAGGAAGGTGGTGGCTCCATTTTGGCTCCATTAAGAGGAGCCTGGAGCCAAGATGTGGAAACTGGGTGACTTGCTGTCGCCAGGATTTCGCGCCGTAAACGCCAAATTCTGTATTTTCAATCTACGGTCGATTTCCCAAGCTGGACGTCGCGGGTTCGAGTCCCGTCTCCCGCTCCATAACACCGTCAACATCTGTCCGTTAGGCGCAATCCATCCGTCAGGCGAAATCCCGCGACACTGCGTGACTCCATTCGTCCCGATGGGACGCGTCAGTCGGTGACTCGTGGGAAAAGACCATACCGTCCGATCGAGCGGTTCTTCGTGAAGCCAGGGAACGCGATGCTCTCTTTGAGGTCGTCTGGTGGTTCCTCGTCTTCGAGGATGATGACTTGTGCCGGCGCGACGGCGGTGATGGGTGCGCCGGGTGACGCTCGCGAAGCGTTCGCCGCAAGCGTGATTGCCGGCGCCGGGAGCGGGACGGTGCCGAACAAAGTCATTCTCAAGCCAACCCTTGCCGGGCACCGAGGAAGTGACGCCTATTCAGCGATTCCGCTGCCGCAAGGACTTTCACGTGGCGTAGTCAATGCCGAGCCGTTTTGGGGCGGGTAGACGGTCACGCGGTCAGGGCAGAGGCTGTGTGCTATCGTTTTCCTCTGGTTTCTCGAGAACAACAATGAAGATCATCTCAAAGGCCCCTTGCCGCGTCGATCTGGCCGGCGGCACACTCGACATCTGGCCGCTGTACCTGTTCCATCCGGGCGCGGTTACCGTGAACTTTGCCGTGGACGTGTACGCGAGTTGCACGATCGAGCCACGCAGGGACGGGCGAATCCTGCTGCGAAGCGAGGATCTTGCGACCGAGCGGGCCTTTTCGTCGCTGGATGCCTTGCGACGGCGTGGCGGCCGCGGGTTGCCGCTGGCGGCGAAGTTGCTCGATTTCTACGCTCCGGCACGCGGGCTGAGGCTGGCCACCCACTCGGAGTCCCCAGCCGGCGCGGGTCTGGCTGGATCGTCGACGCTGCTTGTCGCGGTGGCGGGCGCGCTGGAGCGATGGCTGGGAACGCGGCGCCCGAAAACGCAGCTTCGCCAGTTGGTGCAGAACATCGAGGCCCGGGTCATCGGCGTTCCCACCGGCTGCCAGGACTACTACCCGGCGCTATACGGAGGCGTCAACGCCGTCGAGATGGGCCCCGACGGAATCCGGCGGCGAAAGTTGGACGTGAAGGCGGCGGAGTTGAATGAACGTCTTGTGCTGGCCTACACGGGCGCTCCGCGCGCCAGCGGCATCAACAACTGGGAAGTCATGAAGGCGCATATCGACGGGGTGCGCCGGGTGCACGAGAACTTCGATCGCATCGCCGCCATCGCCCGCTCGATGGCCGACGCCGTGGAACGTGCCGATTGGAATGAGGCCGGCAGGCTGCTCCGTGAAGAATGGACGCACCGGCGGCGCAACTCGCCGGGGATCAGTACGCCGCTGATCGACCATTTGGTCGCCGTGGCGCGGAGGGCGGGAGCGCTCGGTGCGAAGGCCTGCGGAGCGGGCGGAGGGGGTTGCCTGGTGTTTCTGGTCGAACCAGGCTCGCGCCGGCGCGTGGAACGGGCGGTTCAGGACGCCGGAGTTCGAGTAATCCCCGCGCGCGTGGCGCGGAGAGGGCTGCGCGTCTCGGGCGTGACACAATAGTGTCTGTGACTTCCAAGGAGAAGATCACCAAGCTGGTGGGCCTCGCCCTGCGGGTGGGAGTATACATCTTCTTGGCCGGGGCAGGGCTCACCTTGTTCGGCTGGTCGTTGAGCCCGCTTGGTAGTCCTCTGGTGGTGTCCGCTCTGGGCGGGTTTCTGGCCGCGGCCTTGGCCAACGAACTGGCCATGCGGTTCTTCGAACGCGGGAACCTGGTAGGGATCGGCCTGGGGTGGGGACGCGAATCGACGCGCAACCTGCTGGTCGGGTTGGCGGGCGGAGGGGGCGCGGCGGCGCTGATCCTCGGCGTACCGGTGCTCACCGGTTTGGCGAGGTTTCAGGCGGTCCCCGGCGCGGAGCCGCACTTTCGGACGTTCATCTTCGTGATGGTCATCCTGCTGTTTGGCGCCATCGGCGAGGAGATGCTGTTTCGCGGCTACGCTTTCCAGTGCCTTGTGGGACAGGCCGGCGCTTATGCGACAATCCTGCCGGTGGGCGTGCTGTTCGGATTGATGCACGCCTCCAATCCTTCCGCCACGAATCTGAGCTTGATCAATACGAGCCTTTGGGGCGTACTGCTCGGTTACGCTTTCGTGCGAAGCGGCGATCTGTGGCTGGCCATCGGGCTGCACCTGGGCTGGAATTGGATGCTGCCCATCTTCGGCGTCAATCTGAGCGGGTTTACAATGGACCTAACGGGCTACGCACTGGACTGGAAGATTGGGCCGGTTTGGAGCGGCGGTGCTTATGGCCCTGAGGGGGGCATACTGACCACGGGCGTTGTGATCCTCTTGTTCTTTTACTTGTGGAAAGCCCCTGTTTTGCCGCAAGAAGCGTGGCTGCTGCGGAGTCCGAAGGAGGGCTAGGTGCACCGTCTGGCGTGCTGGTTGGTCTTGGCCACCGTGACGGGCCTCGCCGCGCCCCAGGCGCCTCAGCGCAAACTGACCAAGCAGCAGAGGATTGAGTTGATACGCGGGCTGATGGCCGAGTTCGCCACTGCGGCCATCCCGATTCCCCGGTCGAAAAGGCCGCTCGTCGTGCAAAGCGACGGCGGATTCGACAAGCGGCAGTGGGACAGCGCCGGCCGGGAGTACGGTCCCGCGGCGCGCGCCGGTGACGCCGTGCAGATCACCAAGCTCGATATCAAGGACGACCGCCTTACGATCGAACTGAACCACGGCTCCAAAGGTGGCGCCAAGTGGTACGAGCGAATCGAATTGGGAACCGGCACGCGCACGACGCCGATCGGAGGGGCCGAGGCCATGGGTAGGCCCGCTCCCGGCGGTACCAGCATCGCGCTGGTGCTGCCGTCCGAGACTGCGAAACTGACGTCGGGGGAGGTTAAGGAGATGCTGGCTCCTGTGCTGAAGTTCAAGCGCGGCGATCCACAGCAGTCCTACATCGACACGTTGCCGGAGCCGATCAAGCAGGCGATTCGCGATAAAAAAGCGATCGAAGGTATGAATCGAGACCAGGTGGTTCTGGCGATGGGGAAGCCCGAACGGAAAGTCCGTGAGACCGTGGACGGTGAGGAAGTCGAGGATTGGGTCTACGGGCGGCCGCCCGGACGGATCACCTTCGTCACCTTTCAGGGCGAGACGGTGCTGCGGGTCAAGGAGTCCTACGCCGGGCTGGGGGGAGCGATGGCCGACCCGCTGCCCGACCCCCGGTGAGTTTTCGCGCGCCCAGATTTCCACCCTTGGTGGCCGTCTCTGATAAGATTGAGGTTTAGCGGTCCCATCCCCACACAGAAAGTAGGAGATTCCTCAGTATGGCAATCAAGGTAGCGATCAACGGCTTCGGCCGCATCGGGCGAAATGTCATCCGGGCGGCGGCGGGTAACCCCAACGTGGAGTTCGTCGCGGTCAACGACCTGACCGACACCAAGACACTGGCGCACTTGCTGAAGTACGACAGCGTTCTGGGGCAGTTCGAGCAGCCGGTGAAGGCGGAAGCCGACAGCATCACCGTCGGCGGCAAGTCGATCAAGGTTTTCGCCGAGAAGGATCCCGCTTTGCTCGATTGGAGCAGCCTGGGCGCGCAGGTCGTCATCGAATCGACCGGCAAGTTCACGGACGCCAAGGCCGCTGCGGCGCACCTGAAGGGCAGCGTGAAGAAGGTCATCATCTCGGCGCCCGCCAAGAACGAGGACCTCACCGTCGTGCTGGGCGTCAACGAAGACAAGTACGATCCGGCCAAGCACAACGTCATTTCGAACGCCTCGTGCACCACGAATTGCCTGGCGCCGGTGGTCAAGGTGGTTCACCAGAAATTCGGGCTGGTCAAGGGTTCAATGACCACCATTCACAGCTATACCAACGACCAGAAGACGCTGGACTTCCCCCACAAAGACCTGCGCCGCGCCCGCGCCGCCGCCATCAACATGATCCCGACGACCACCGGCGCCGCCAAGGCCATCGGCCTGGTCATGCCCGAGTTGAAGGGCAAGTTGGACGGCTACTCCATGCGCGTTCCCACGCCGAACGTGTCGGTGGTGGACCTGGTTGCGGTGCTGGCGAACAACGCCACCGCCGAGGAAGTCAACGCGGCGCTGAAGGCCGCCAGCGAAGGCGCGCTGAAGGGCATTCTGGGATACACCGAAGATCCGGTGGTCTCCTCCGACATGCTGCACAACCCGAACAGCTCGATCGTCGACGCGCAGATGACCAAGGTCCTCGACGGGAACCTGCTGAAGATTGTCGCCTGGTACGACAACGAATGGGGCTACTCGGTCCGTCTGGTCGACCTGGTCGAATTCGTGGCG
>CAZVIK010000228.1:0-6002 GCA_964627045.1 uncultured Solibacteraceae bacterium
GTCTTCGTAGAAACGCAACAGGTTGCCGGACTCCTCGTAGCCGATCCGCCCTTCGCGCAGCGCCGCTTCCACATCCCGCCGGAAGGCCGCCAGCAGACTCTCCGAGTTGAACTCGACGTAGTCCAGTACCTCGCGCACCGTATCGCCTTTGATGAGCGTCTCCAGAATCACTTCGCCGTTTTCGCCCAGGCTTACGTGCACGGCGTTGGTGTCGCCGAAAAGGTTGTGCAGGTCCCCCAGAATCTCCTGGTAGGCTCCCACCAGAAATGCGCCCAAGTAATAGGGCGACCCATTGAAGGGATGCAGCGGGAGCGTGCGCTTCACGTCGCGGCGGTCAATGAACTGGTCGATCTTGCCGTCCGAGTCGCAACTGACATCGCCGATCACGCCATGGCGTGAGGGCCGTTCCTCCAGCCGGTGTATCGGCATGATCGGAAACAACTGCTTGACCGCCCAGCTATCCGGGAGGCTCTGGAACAACGAGAAGTTGCAGAAATAGGTATCCGACAACATCGCGTCCAGCGGCTCCAGTTCCTCGGGAAACTCCCCGGCGTCCTTGGCCAGCTTCTGCACCCGCCTGCAGATCGCCCAATACAGGTTCTCCGCCAGGCAGCGCTGCGCCAATGGCAAATACCCCAGGCTGAACAGGTTCAAGGCTGAATCGAGCGATTGTTGGGCGTCGTGGAATGCCTCCAACAGGTTCCTCGAGCTGAGTGAACGGAACGTCTCCAGCAGATCGACCACCGGCTGCTCGCTATCCTCGGGCAGTTCGCGCGGCACGTCTTCTTCACCGAAACCGCTGACTCCCAAAACGTTGAACACCAGCACGCTGTGGTAGGCGGCCACCGCCCGGCCGCTCTCGCTCACGATCGTCGGGTGCGGCACTTCCGCTTCGTCGCAAACGCTTTGCACGTGGTACACAAGGTCGTTGGCGTATTCCTGGAGCGTGTAGTTGACGCTGGATTCGAAATCGGTCTGCGACCCGTCGTAGTCCACGCCCAAGCCGCCGCCCACGTCCAGGTATTGCAGCCCCGCCCCGGCCCGCCGCAGTTCTACGTACATGCGCGCCGCCTCGGTCACGGCGCCTTTGATCTGCCGGATATTGGTGATCTGGCTGCCTAGGTGGAAGTGCAACAACTGGAGGCAATCCTCCATGCCTAGCGCTTTCAACTGCTCCAGCGCGCGCAGGGCTTCCATCGCCGTCAGGCCGAACTTGGAACGGTAGCCGCCGGAGGATCTCCAGCGCCCGGAACCGCGGCTGGCCAGTTTCAAGCGCATCCCAATCACCGGCCGCACCCCCACCCGGTGCGCGTGCTCCAGGATCAGATCCAGTTCCGTGAACTTTTCCACCACCGGGATGATCTGGCGGCCGATCTTCCGCGCCAGCATTACCATCTCGATGTACTCGTCGTCTTTGAAACCGTTGCACAGGATCGGCGTCTCGTTATCGGCGATGGCCAGAACGGCGAGAAGCTCCGGCTTACTGCCGGCTTCCAGGCCGAACCGGTACGGCCGCCCGAACTGGAAAACCTCCTCCACCACCTGCCGCTGTTGATTGACCTTGATCGGATAGGCGCAGCAGTAGCCGCCCTTGTAGCCGTGGTCCACGATGGCGCGTTGAAACGCCTCGTGAATCTCTTCCAGGCTGTGCTTGAGGATCTCCGCAAAGCGAATCAGGATGGGCAGCGAGATGCCGCGCAGCACTAGGTTGTCGGCCAGTTCCTTCAGGTCGATAGAGCGCCCCGGCTCCTTGGTGGGATGCACCAACAGGTGGCCCCGCTCGCTGACCGAAAAGTACGACTTGCCCCAGCGCGCCACGTCGTACAGTTCGGCGGCGTCGGCCACCGTCCAGCGGTCCGCCGGCTCGCGGACTAGATTTCCCTCTGAGAGTTTCGGGTTCAACTCACCTCCTGAAAATTTAAGTGTCGCCCTAAACCCACCGAGGGGCAAGAGGCAGACCGGGCTGTTTTTGCGCTTGTCCGGGAGCCGCCATGGAGCACCCGCCGGGCTTCGTTCACACCGTGCCCGGCGCTCCGCCCTCACCCCGGGCCCGTGCCCGCCGCCGCTCCGCCAGGCGCACCCGGCGCTCGTCCATGCCGAAGTAGTGGGCGACCTCGTGCCATACTGTATCTCTCAGGAGTATTTCAAGGTGGAGACGGCTGCGCGCCATGCGTTCGTGCGGACCCTGGTAGATGGTGATCTTGTCGGGCATCGTGAAGCCCAGCCCCACGCTTCGCACGGGCAGCGGGTGCCCCTGGTACAGTCCCAGAAGGCCGGGCTGGGGCGGTTCCCGCTCCACTACGAACGCAACGTTGTGGAGCCGCCTTCGGAAGCGCGGCGGGATCGCACGCACGGCCTTCTCCACCAATCGGTCAAACTCCTCGGACGACATTCGACTCCATTTTAGACGGACGGCAACGCGGAAATGACCAAGCGCCTTGTGGTGGCAATCGACGGACCGGCCGGCTCCGGAAAGAGCACCATCGCCCGCCGCCTGGCCGCGCGGCTCGGCTTTCTGTATATCGACAGCGGCGCCATGTACCGCGCCGTCGGTTTGTGGGCGTTGCGCACCGGCGTCGCCCTGGACGATTCCGAACGCCTGGCGGTCCTCGCCCGCGAGGCCGCCATCGAGCTCGGCGGCGGCGCTACGGTTCGGCTGAACGGAGAGGATGTCAGCGAGGCCATCCGCACTCCGGAGGTCTCGGAAGCCGCTTCCCGCGTGTCCACATTCCCCGGCGTACGGCGCGCCTTGGTCAATCAACAGCGCGCCATGGCCCAACGGACCAGCGTCGTCATGGAGGGCCGCGACATCGGCACCGTCGTCTTCCCCGATGCCGGCATCAAGATCTTCCTCGATGCCGACCCCGCGGTTCGTGCCGATCGCCGCGTCAAAGAGCTGGCCGAAAGGGGCGAGACCGTCGACCACGGGGAGATGGCCCGCCAGATTCGGGAGCGCGACGCCCGTGACCGCGGCCGCGCCGAAGCGCCTCTCCTGCAAGCGCCCGATGCCGTTTACTTCGATTCCACCGGTCTTTCGATCGACGAGGTCGAGGAACGGCTCTTGAAGATCGTGCGCGACCGCACCAGTAACGGAAAGGAAGCTGCAACTTGACGAACCTGCTTGTCATGAAGTTCGGCGGAACCAGCATGGGATCGGCCGAACGCATCCGCGTGGCGGCCGGCATCCTGGCCTCCGAAGCGCGCACGCGGCCGGTGGTGGCCGTGGTTTCGGCGATGTCCAAGGTGACCGACATGTTGTTGGATACCCTTCGCCGGGCGGAGGCGGGCGACCAGGCGGGCCTCAACGCCAACCTGGACAAGTTGCGCAGCCGCCACATCGAATCCTGCTGCGAGTTGCTGCCGCCGGGCAGGCAGGACGGCGTTCTTGCGGCCATAGAGGCCCTGGTCGCCGATTTCGCCCGCATCACTGGCGGCATTCACCTACTCGGCGAGCGCCCGCCGCGCTCGGTGGACGAGGCCGTGGCCATCGGCGAGCGCCTCTCGGCCCTGCTGATCGCCTCTTATCTCGAAACCCAGGGCGTCCGGGCCCGCGACCTGAACGCCGCCGGAATCGTGGTCACCGACGCCGTCTTCGGCAACGCCAGTCCGCTGATGCGGCCCACACGCGATAAGGCCAGGGCCGTTCTGGTTCCACTTCTCGACCAGGGAGTGCTCCCCATCGTCACCGGTTTCAACGGTGCGACATCCGACGGCCGCCCAACGACGCTCGGACGGGGCGGCTCGGATTTCTCCGCGTCGATTCTGGCCTCCGCCCTGGACGCCGCCGAGTTGTGGATCTGGACCGACGTCGACGGGATCATGACCGCCGATCCGCGCCTGGTTCCCGACGCCGCCGTACTCGACGAGGTGACCTACAACGAGGCCGCCGAACTTGCCTACAATGGGGCCAAAGTCCTGCACCCGCGCACGCTCGCGCCCCTGATTGAAAAAAAGATCCCCGTCTGGAGCAAGAACAGCTTCGCCCTGGACAAGCCCGGCACGCGTATCGTCCCCCGGGTCAAAGTCCCCGGCGGCCCCCGTGCGGTCACCTCCATGGCGGGCGTGGCGTTGGTGTCATTGGAGCCGGCGGCCGAGATCAAAGCCACGCAACTCGTGGCGCGCGCCCTGGACGCCATGGCACGCGTCAACGTCGAGATCCTGATACTTTCCAGTTCGAGCTACCGTCAGAACTTCTGTTTTTTGGTTCGCAAGGAGGAACTCGCTGCGGCGCTGTCGGCGTTGGAGTCGGCGCTGGCCCTGGAACTGGCCCACGGCTACCTCCCGCCCATCGAGGTGGACGAGAACGTCGGGTTGCTGGCCGTGGTGGGCGAGGGCATGCGCGGAACACCGGGACTGGCCGGCCGCATCTTCACGGCGATCTCACGGGAACGGATCAACATCATCGCCATCGCCCAGGGATCGAGTGAACTGACGATCGCCGTCGTTGTGCACCGCTCGGGCCTGGAGAAGGCCGTCCAGGCGGTCCACGCCGAATGCCGGATGGGCCAGTTGGCGCGCCGCACCGCGCCGGGCTGTTAAACGGTTCGGGTTTCTTGGGGTTGCGACCGGTTCTTGCCGTAGAGCCCCCGTTCTTGGCGTAGAGCCTGTGGTTAAATTGTCTTGGGATTGGGCCCTGCCACCGTCTTTGGCGTAGAGCCCAAATAAGATTGCGTTTGAATGGTCGGGGCGAGTGGATTCGAACCACCGACCTCCTGGTCCCGAACCAGGCGCTCTAGCCAGGCTGAGCCACGCCCCGACGCGTGTGTACGAAAAGATTATACCATCGCCCAGTGCGCCCCCGGAGGTAGGATCGATTCCATGAAGCTACGAACTACGCTCATCGTGCTTGTTCTGGGGATGGCCGCCGTCGCCGGCGCGGCGTTTGCCGCCGATGTCGCCGGCAAATGGACGGCTGAGTTCGATACCCAGATCGGCGTCTAAAAGTACACCTACGAGTTCAAGGTGGAGGGCGGCAAGCTCACCGGCACGGCCAGTTCCGCGAACGGCTCAGCCACAATTGAAGACGGGAAGGTCAGCGGCGACGACATCTCCCCTGTTGAAAACATGGACATGCAAGGGATGAAGATTCGCATCGACTACAAGGGAGCAATCGCCGGCGATGAGATCAAGTTCACCCGCCAAGTGGGAGAGTTCGCCACGGAGCAACTCGTGGCCAAACGCGTGAATTAGGGCGGGCAAGCTAGAACCTATCGAGTTCTTCGAGCGTCGCGGCCAGCCCTTTTCGCCGATAGAGATCCGTCAGGCGTTCTTCCTCAGCCGAGGGTGACAGCGTGCGCAAGAGGCGAGGCTCGGCCAGCGCCGCGCGCGTGGGAATCCAGATCGAACCATCGACAAACTGCGCCTGGCTGACAAAACCGGTCATGCCGGCGATTGTCAGCGGCCGGCCCGGTGCGGCCACAAACCGCAGGGAGGCGTCCTGAAGCACGCGGCTGGTCTGACCTGGAGCGAGGCTGAGATCCGGGTCCGATGCTGGGACCGACCCTGCCAGGTACTCGCGCCCTTCCGCATCGCGGACGATCCATCCGATCTCGAAGTAGCGGATGCGTCGGTCCGAGCCGTTGCGCACCTCGATGCTGGGCGCGCGGGCCTCGTTGCCCGCAACCCGGGCCATGCCTTCCAGCGGTTCCAGAGGAGCGCCCGGAATGTTCAGGAAGGTGAATTGAACCCGTTTCTCGGCTTCAACCGTCGTGGAGCGCCCGCCCCGTGCGTAATGGACGTCCAGGCGCGGCCGTTCGGCTTGTCGCGCCAGGCTGTCCAGGATCTCCCGCTGCAAACCCTCTTTGCCCTTCGCGGCCAGGACCGACTTGAAATGGCGCCGGTCACGCTGCGCCTCCAATTCCCAAACCGTCAGGGCGCGTCGGCTCTTGAGCGTATCCGGTCCGAAGAACGACAAGTCCTCGAACAACACGCCGTCCAAAGTCACCACCACAAGAGGCCCGGCCGGATACAGCGGCCGGAGCAGACGCAGGTTGACGCGCACG
>CAZVIK010000229.1:0-5948 GCA_964627045.1 uncultured Solibacteraceae bacterium
TATCTCCAGGATCACGGCGTTCGACCCGTCTCAGTTCGCATGCCAAATCGCGGGCGAAATCCGCGACTTCCGCCCCGAAGACTACATGGAGAAGAAAGAGGTCCGCAAAACGGGGCGATTTATCCAGTTCGCTCTGGCGGCCTCGGACTTCGCCACCTCGATGGCCGGGCTAAAGGTGACCCCGGAAGACGCCGAACGCGTGGGCGTCTACATCGGAAGCGGAATTGGCGGCTTTGAGGTGATCGAACGCGAACACCGGAATCTCCTCGAAAAAGGGCCGGGACGGATCTCGCCGTTTTTCATCCCGGCCACCATCATCAACCTCGCCTCGGGGTACGTGTCCATTCGCACCGGGGCCAAGGGTCCGAATTCGGCCACCGCGACGGCCTGCACGACCAGCGCCCACGCCATCGGCGATTCCTTCCGGCTGATCCAGCACGGAGACGCCGACGCGATGATCTGTGGAGGCAGCGAGGCGCCCATCTGCGCCATGGGGATCGGCGGGTTTGCCGCCATGCGGGCGCTGTCCACGCGGAACGACCAACCGGAGCGCGCCAGCCGTCCCTGGGACAAGGAACGCGACGGGTTCGTGGTGGGCGAGGGCGCGGGCCTGCTGGTTCTCGAAGAACTGGAACGCGCCAAGAGGCGGGGCGTGCCGATTCTGGCCGAGATCGCCGGCTACGGGATGAGCGGCGACGCCTATCACATCACCGCGCCTTCGGAAGACGGCGACGGGGCCTTTCGCGTGATGCGGAACGCCCTGGCCGACGCCGGCATCCCTCCGGAAAAGATCGATTACGTCAACGCTCACGGCACTTCCACGGTGCTGAATGACAAGACCGAAACGCTGGCCGTGAAGCGCTGTTTCGGCGACCACGCCTACCGGCTGGCCATCAGTTCCACGAAGTCCATGTTCGGACATCTCCTGGGCGGCGCCGGCGGGGTGGAGGCGGGAGTCACGGTGCTGGCACTGCGCGACCAGATTGCGCCGCCGACGCGCAACTACGAATTCCCCGACCCGGATTGCGACCTGGATTACGTCCCGAATCAGGCGCGTCCGATGCGGATTGAGTACGCGCTGTCGAATTCATTCGGATTCGGCGGCACCAACGGAAGTCTGATTTTCAAACGCTACACCGGGGAGTAGCGGCGGAGAGAACCCGCATGAATTTCCGGCGATTGGCGGCGCTCACGCTGGGGGCTTGGCTCGGAGGCAGCGTGCTGGTGGCGGCGTTCACCGCGCAGAACACGGCGCTGGTGGAGTCGTTGCTCGCCCGTCCGGCGCGCGAGGCGGTGGACGTTCTGGTTCGCGTCCAGCCGTCCGACCTGCGGATGCTGCTGGCCTATCACGCCACCGAAGGCAACCAGTGGTTGCGCGGCCATTGGGAGATCGCCCAGTTGGCGCTGGGGTTTGTGACGTTACTGGCGCTGTTCCTGGGAACCTCCCGCAGCGGCTATTCGATCGTGTATTGCGTGCTGATGATCGCCACGGTGGTCTTCCTGCACTTCTTCCTGACGCCGCAGATTCAGCGCCTGGCCGTGAGCGTAGACTTCGTCCGGGCGGAAATGGTCTCTCTGGAACGCGACCGCTTGCGGTCGCTTGAGACCGGATACACGATCGCCGAAAGCGTTAAGTTGATCCTCGGAACGCTGACGGCGATCAGCCTACTGCGGCGGAGCCGCCGCCGGAGCCGCCACGATGCCATCGCCGATTGACAGATCCACGCGGTCGATCACGCCGACGACGGCCATGTCGATCGGCGAAGGGCCAAGCCCCACCGAGGTGAACGCCGCCCAGCCGTCAGTGGTGTAGAGAACGCGGTCGCCGAGCCCGGCGTCTACCGAATCCACGGCCACCACCGCGTCGCCACGATCCGAGCCGTCCAGATCGAGCGGCTGGACGATCAGAATCTTGCGGCCTTCGTGGGTGGCGTGCTTTTGCGTGGCCACCACTTCTCCAATGACGCGGCCGATCAGCATGGCGCGCCCCGCTTCACGTGAAGTTCGTCCACGATGGCCACGATGGTGTTGTCGCTGGGGACTTCGGTGGGGGCGAAGGCGTAGCTGGCCTCCCGGCCGCGGGTGTAGTAAACCGCTTCGCCCGCCCCAGCGCCTGTACAGTCGGCGCAGACAAGCCTTTTGCCGGTGGCCTTCCCTTCCGGAGTGACGGGCTGCACCACAAGAAGGCGTTGCCCCTCCAGCGCGGGCAGCTTCACGGTGGACCAGACTCGCCCCACGACCTTTCCGAGGAGCATCGGATTATCCCCGCGATTCGTCGAGGTCAACGCTATCGACGATGCCGACCACCACAGTGTCGACGGGCTTATCCTTGCAGCCCTCCGCCATCCTCGCCGAACTCCCGGAGACGGCCAGCACCAGTTCGCGGGCGCCGGCGCCGACGCTATCGACGGCGACGACGTATCCCGCCTCAGGCTTGCCGTCGGGCGATACGGGCTTGAGGAGGAGCAACTTCTTGCCTTCCAGGCGCGGGTCCTTGCGGGTAGCAACGACGGTTCCCGACACACGGGCCAGAATCATGAGAGACGCCCCGTTCCAAGGCCGGTGACCGGCGCTTGCGGCTTGGCCGCCGCGAGCGCGCGGTTCCCCGCCCTTCCAGGTACCTTATTTCCCGGCGTTCGCCTTGCCGATCGGCAGCACATCCTCAAGACTGGGATGAGGACGAGGGATCACGTGGACAGCCACCAGTTCGCCCACCCGGCGGGCGGCCGCGGCGCCGGCGTCGGTAGCGGCTCGCACGGCGGCGACATCGCCGCGCACCAAAGCCGTCACGTAGCCGGAACCGATCTTCTCCCAGCCCACCATGGTCACCTTGGCGGCCTTTACCATCGCGTCGGCGGCTTCGATCATGGCCACCAGCCCGCGCGTTTCAATCATTCCCAACGCTTCGCCCATTCGACCTCCAAAGACCTACTCCGTACACGATTCTACGCGATCCCGCGCGACTTGAGAGCCTGCTCGACCAGGGCTACCAACTCGTCCCTCGTCACCTGAAACCGCTCGGCGCCCGAGACATCTTCCATGCAGACGGGACAATTCGGCTCGTTCGCGTTGGCCGTCTTCACGCCGTAACGCTGGCGGGCGTCCAGCAACTTCTGCACCTCGCCCTTCGGCAACACGGTGGGCCCCCCGAGGAGTTCCGCCACCAGGGCGATGCGCGCGAAGTGCTCGACCGTTTCCATGCGGAAGAAGGCCTTGAAAACGTCCTCCCCGTAGCAGACGGCCCCGTGGTTTCCCATCATCAGGGCGTCGTACTTGGGGATGAGCGGGAGCATTGGCTCGATGATGGCCGGGGTTCCAGGAAGCCCGTAGCCCACCAGCGGCACGCAGCCCAGCCCGATGATCACCTCGGGCAGCAGCGCCAGGTTCAGGGCGCGCCCGGCGGTGGCGAAACCGGTGGCCACCGGCGGGTGGGCGTGCAGCACGGCGCGAACGTCGGCGCGAAGGTCGTACACCGCCAGGTGCATGGCGATCTCGGTCGTGCCGTTGAGCCGCCCTTCCAGCTTGTTGCCCTTCCGGTCGACGATGATCAGGTCGTCAGGACGCATGAGCCCTTTGCAGACGCCGGTTGGCGTGCACAGCACGCGCTCTTCGTCCAGGCGAACGCTGATGTTGCCGTCGTTGGCGGCGGTCCAGCCCTTCTGCCAGACATAGCGCCCGACATCGACGATGTCCTGTCTGTGTTCGCGCTCCGTCTTGACCATGCGAACCACGATTGTAGCATTCTCGCGCGAAGGTACAATTGAGACAGTGGATAAACGCCGCATGTGCCCGCATTGCCGGGCCTTCATCACAACTTCCGACCGGATTTGCCCGTACTGCCAGGCCGAGGTGGGCCAGCGAGCCGTGGACCGCCGCAACCCGCGCGAGATCCTTGGCGGGCTGATTCCGCACGCCAACTTCACCATCACGATGATCCTGCTGATCAACGTGGGAATCTATGCCGCCACCGCGCTGTACGCCGTGCGGAGCGGTGCCGGCGGGGGCTGGCTCGCCATCGACGGGGAGACGCTGTATAACTTCGGCGCCAAGTACCGCCCGTCGATCTTCGCCGGCCAGTGGTGGCGGCTGATAACGGCGGGCTTCCTCCACGGCGGGCTGCTGCACATCGCCATGAACTCCTGGGTGCTCTTCGACCTGGGCGCACAGGTGGAACAGATCTACGGAACGCGGCGGATGTTGGTCATCTACTTCGTGTCCACGTTCTTCGGTTTCGCGGCCAGCACCTGGTGGCATCCCGGGCTGTCGGTCGGCGCCTCGGCGGGGCTGTTCGGCCTGATCGGGGCGATGATCGCGCTGGGGGTGCGCTACCGGAGTTCGATGGGGCTGGCGATCCGGGGGCTTTACGTCCGCTGGGCCATCTACGGGCTGGCGTTCGGGCTCCTGCCCGGCCTGCGCGTAGACAACGCGGCACATATCGGGGGCCTGGCGGCGGGTTTCGGCTGCGCCTACCTGGCGGGGCTGCCGTCGGTCCGCGACACGCTGGCCGAGCGCGTGTGGCGAATCCTGGCCTACCTTTCGGTCGCTGCGACGGTGTACTGTTTCGTGCAGATGGCGATGGCGTACCTTGCGGCGAGCCGCTGACGGGAGCCGGGCGGAAAGAACAGGGGGGCGAACGATGCTGGGAACGTCGAAAGTACTCGCGATTCTACTGGCGGCCGCGGCGGTGTTGGCGGCGGCCAATCCGTCCGATGAACAGCAGGTGCGCGCCGCCATGGAGGCATGGCGTCAGGCGCGCCTGACCCACGACCGCGCGGCGCTCGAGCGGCTCTACGCGCCAGAGCTGGTCTATGTCCACTCGACGGCCAGGCGGGAGCTCCGGACCGAGGCGATCGACACCATCGCCAACGGCAAGGAGAAGGTCGAGGTCTGCGATTTCTCGGACATGAGCGTCCGGGTGTACGGCGACACCGCCGTCGTTTGGGCGGATCTCACGTTGCGCACCGTCAGCGATGGCGCCGCCACAATCCTCAACCTGGGCACGCTGCACGTGTGGGTGAAAACACCGCAGGGCTGGCAACTGGTGGCGCGGCAGGCCGTTCGTCGAAATCCTTAGTCCCGCCCCTTAGTAGCGGAACGACAGCGTCCGGGAGAAAAACGGGAGCATCTTTCTTTCGATCCGGTCGGCCACGTGACTGGTGTGCGTGCCCTGATAGATTTCGAATTCGTGCGGGATGCGGTACTGCGTCAGGACTTCGTGAAGCGCGCGAACCGCCGGCACGATGGCCAGATCCCGGTCGCCGGCATCGAACCCGATGGCGCGGAGCTTCTTGATGACGGGGATGTGCTGGTCAATCGTCGCCAGAGGCGCGTTCGCGTTCCACTTGGCGGCGATCTCGGGCTGATACTGGCCGTCCTTCCAGGGGAGGTCGAGGAAGAACGGGGGATTACCCGGGTTGGGCGACCAGGCGGCTGCCTGGGCCAGCGCCGTCTTGGTGGGGAAATCAGCGCGGTCGACATCGGCAAAGGTCTTGACCCGGAGGGCTCCGGCTACGCTTCCCGGGTGCTGCGGGAGTGTGGTGTTCGGCGCCAGGCAGCATGGGCTGAGCGCGTACACGGCCGAGAACGTCCGGATGTACTTCATGCCGAGACGTAGCGCCCCGTAACCCCCCATGGAGTGACCGGCAATGCCGCGACTTTCGGGCCGTGGGATGGTGCGGTAACGGGAGTCGATGTAACCCACTAGCTCCCGGCGAAGGAAGTCCTCCCAATCGCCCACCGTGACCGATGTGGAGTACATGCTCCCGTGGAGCTTATTGGAGCCGTCGGGCATTACCACGATCATCTCGCGCATCCGGCCGCTGGCGATGGCTCGTTCGAAGACGTAGGGTAGATTGATCCAATGCTTCGGGTCGTCGAACCACTTCTGGTCGTCGTCGTCAAAACCATGAAGCATGTACACGACCGGGTAGCGCCGGTTACGATCGACG
>CAZVIK010000230.1:0-5934 GCA_964627045.1 uncultured Solibacteraceae bacterium
GGGCGTCCTCGGCCAGGAACTGCTCGACTCGCGCGTACACGAACAGCGCCAGCGCCACCAAGGCGAGCGCGCCGAGCGAATACGCCGCGTACCGCAAGCCGGTCCGCCATCCACGGACGGGCGGAGCGGAGCCCGAGTTCTGCTTCCTGGCCATCTCAACCGCCTCCCCGGCGCCGCGCCAGAATCTGGTCGCCGGCCTGCCAGACGTTGCCCGCGCCCAGCGTTAACACCAGGTCGCCGTCTCCGGCGAGTTCGCCGGCCCGCTCGACAGCGCGAGACATGGAGCCCACGTATTCGGCCCGCGCGCCGGGCTCGGCGTCGATCCTCCCGGCCAGCGTTTCGGCCGTGACGCCCGGAATCGGCGGCTCGCTTGCCGCGTAGATGTCAAGCACCAGAACCGTGTCCGCGCCGCCAAAGGCGCGGGCGAACTCGTCCATGAGCTGCGCGGTGCGCGTGAAGCGATGCGGTTGAAACAGCACGTGTACGCGGCGGTAGCCGCCCAGCCGCGCCGCGGCCAGGGTCGCCCGGATTTCCGTGGGGTGATGGCCGTAGTCGTCGATGACGGTCACGCCGCCCTCCCGGCCGCGGAGCTGAAAGCGGCGGTCCACCGGGAGGAACTTCGCCAGCCCGGCGCGGATGATGTCCGGGGCGACCTCCAACTCCAGGGCGATGGCCGCGGCGGCTGTGGCGTTCAACACGTTGTGCGGTCCCGGCGCGTGCAACTGGAACGGGCCGAGATCCGCTCCGCGGTGGACCAAACGAAAACCGCTGGCCTCGCCGCCGCAGACTGTCTCGACCGCTCGCAATTCCGCCTCGGCCGTGGTTCCGTAAGTGATCGTGCGGCGGTTAACGAGCGGGAGAATCGTGCGGACATTGGCGTCGTCCAGGCACATCGCCACCGCGCCGTAGAAGGGCACGCGGTTGGCAAACTCGACGAACGCGTTGCGAGTGTCCTCAATCGAGGAGTAACAATCGACATGCTCGCGGTCGATGTTGGTGACCACGGCCAGGATGGGGGCCAGCTTTAGGAACGAGCGGTCGCTTTCGTCGGCTTCCACCACGAGCAGTTCGCTCCGGCCAACGCGGGCATTGGAGCCGCCCATAATGGCGGCGCGCCCGCCCACCACCACGGTGGGGTCCAGCCCGGCGTGGCACAGAATCGCGGCGACCATCGAGGTAGTGGTGGTCTTACCGTGGCTTCCGGCGACGGCGACGCCGTAACGGATGCGCATCAACTCGGCGAGCATTTCGCCGCGCGGGATGACGGGAATCCCGAGGCGGCGCGCTTCCTGGATCTCGGGGTTCTCCGGGCTCGCCGCGCTAGTCACTACCAGGGCCTTGGCTCCGGCGACGTTGGCCGCCTGGTGGCCTTCCCGGATGACGGCGCCCATGGCCGCCAGCCGCTCGGTGATGGGGCTGAGCTTCAGATCGCTCCCGCTGATTTCGTAGCCGAGTTGAAGGAGCACCTCGGCGATGCCACTCATGCCGATTCCGCCGATGCCGGTGAAGTGCAACCGTTGCCGCTTAAAAAACATTTTTCTACCGTATTGTTTCGGCTTTTCGCGCCGCTGTCAATGCCGTCCCCTCCGGTTGGCCAGTTCCTCGAGGATGTCCGCCGCGCGCGCCGCCGCCGCGGGCCGGGCCAGCGCCCGGGCGGCCTTTCCCATGCTCTCCAGCCGCTCGGGGTGCGAGGCCATCTCCACCACCGCGTCGAACAACGCCTGTCCGGTGAACCCGGAGTCGGCCACCAGGCGGGCCGCCCCGGCGCGTGCGAGCGATTCGGCGTTTCGAAGCTGATGCTGATCGGCCGCGTGGGGAAAGGGAACCAGAAGGGACGGCTTCCCCGCGGCGGCCAATTCCGAAACCGCGCCGGCCCCGCTGCGGCAGACCACTAGGTCCGCTTCGGCGAAGGCGGCGGGCATGTCTTCGATGAAGGCCGCGACCTCGCCGGGGATTCCACATTCGGCAAAGGCAGCCGAAATCTCCGCGTGATCTGTCCGTCCGCACTGATGAACGATACGAACCGCCACGCCGGACTGCCGGAACAGCGGCCAGCTCTCTCGCGCGGCTTGATTCAAGCGGCGAGACCCCTGGCTGCCTCCGGTGATCAAGACGTTCAGCGTGCTCCCGGGTGGTTTGGGGGGAAGCGAGAAGAACTCCGCGCGTACCGGAAGTCCGGTCAACTCGGCTTTGCCGCGCGGAAACCCGGCGGCGGCTTCAGCGAAGTTGACTAAGGCGCGGTCCACGAACCGCCACATCCAGCGATTCGTCATGCCGGCGACCGCGTTCGGCTCCATGAGCGCCATGGGCAGGTTCCGCAGCCACGCGGCGAGCATCACCGGGCCCGCTGCGTATCCGCCGAGGCTGAACACGGCCGACGGCCGACGCGTTCGCAGCAGCCGCAGAACACCGGCCACGCTTGGCGGTAGCTGCGCCAGCGAACGCAGCGCGCGTGCCGGGCCTACGCGGTTCAATCCGCCGATCTCGATGAACTCAAGGGGAAAGCCCTCGGCCGGAACCAGCCGCGCCTCAATTCCCTGGCGGGTCCCGATGAAGAAAGGCCGGTGGCCGCGCCGCCTCAGTTCCCTTGCCACGGCCACCAGCGGAATGACGTGCCCGCCGGTGCCTCCTCCGGCCATGACGAAGTCCATCGGCGCGCTCATCCGGAATGATCACCCACGCTCAGCAGCACGCCGAGCGACGCCATGGTTGCCAGCAGCGAGCTTCCGCCGTAGCTGACCAGCGGCAGCGGAATGCCCTTTGTCGGCAAAATGCCCAGAACCACGCTGATGTTCATAAACGCCTGGAACGCCACCATCGTGGTCACGCCCAAGGCGACGAACTTGCCGAAGTCGTCGGGCGCGCGGAAGTGGATGCGCAGGCCCCGCCAGGCGATCAACAGGAATCCAGTGACGAAGGCGAGCGCGCCCCAAAGCCCGAGTTCCTCGCCGACGACGGCGTAGATGAAGTCGGTGTGCGCCTCGGGGAGATAAAACAGTTTCGCTTTGCTCTGCATCGGCCCAGCGCCGAGCGGGCCGCCCGAACCCACGGCGATCAGCGACTGGTTGAGGTGATAGTTCGAATCGCGCGTCGGAGCGGCGTGCTGCGCCCAGGCCTTGAGTCTCCCCTCGGGATCGAAGCGCCGGACCAGGCCCGAGTCCAGAGTCTTGTATTCGGGATCGATGTAGCCGAAGATGCGAGCGATGCGGTACGGCTTGGATGCGATGGCGATCGAGACGAAGACCGCCAGGATGGCCGCCGCCACCAAGGCGTGTTTCCATTCCAGTCCCGCTACGAAGAACACCACCGAGGCGGTGACGGCGATCACTACGGCGGTCCCCAGATCGGCCACCATCACCGCTCCCGCCACCAGGCCCACGATGGCCGCGGCGCACAGCAGCGTGCGCGGCTTGTTGATCAGTTGCGTCCGCCGGGCCGCGAAATGGGCCAGGAATAGAACCAGCACCGGCTTGGCCAGTTCGGACGGCTGGAAGCTGAAAAAGCCCAGGTGGAACCAGCGGTGCAGGCGAGGGTCCAGGAAGTAGACCAGCATCAACAGGCCCAGAACCACCGAGATCCCGCAGTACACCCAGGGGCCCTTGTCCAAACGCTGGTAATTAAGCTTCTTCAGGATCATCATCGCGCCGACCGCGAGGACGGCCCAGAAAACCTGCCGGCCGAGGAAGTGCCAGCTCGACCCGAAGCGGATTCCGCCCACGGCGCTGGAGGCGCTGGCGAGAATGAGAATGCCCGCCCCGAGGAGCGTCAGGATCGTTCCGAATAGGATCTTGTCGGTCTTAACGGTCTGAGCCATGGGCGCGCGATCCTTTCTCGTCGAGATCCCGAACAAGCTGCTTGAAGACCCGGCCGCGGTGTTCGTAGCTATCGAACTGATCGAAACTGGCGCAGGCCGGCGCCAGGACTACGGTGTCTCCCGCGACGGCCTTCTGGTGGGCGTAGCGGACGGCCCTCTCAAGCGTGCCGCATTCCACCAGCGGCACGGCGTCCTTCAGATCGTTTGCGATCAACGGAGACGCGGCGCCGATCAGCAGCGCGGCGTGCGCCTTGGCCGCCAGCGGAGCCGCCAGCGGCGCATATCCGGCGCCCTTGTCCTTCCCGCCCAGAATTACCCAAAGGCCGCCCCCAAACGCGTCGATCGCTTTCAGCGTGGAATCGACGTTGGTGGCCTTGGAGTCGTTGTAGTACTCAACGCCGCGCAGGGTTCGCACGTACTCCAGGCGGTGCTCCACGGCGCGGAACGAGCGGATGCCGCCGGCGATGGACTCGCGCGTCGCGCCCGCCAGGTGCGCGGCGAGCGCCGCGGCCATCGCGTTCTCGATGTTATGGCGGCCCCGCAGCGGGATTCCGGCAGCCTCCATCAGCGGACTTCCGCCGAGGCGGAGCAGACCGCCATCCAGGTAGATTCCCGCTTCCACGCGCCGCGTCAAGCTGAACCAGAGCACGTGGCCGCGGGTGCGGCGGCCGAACTCGACGCACACCTGGTCGTCCGCGTTGAGGATGGCGAAATCCCCCTCGCGCTGGTTCTCCAGGAGACGCGCCTTGGCGTCGGCATAGCTCTGAAACGTATGATGGCGGTCCAGGTGATCCGGCGTCACGTTCAGCACCAGGCCGGCGTGTGCGCGGAATCGCTCGATGGTTTCGAGCTGGAAGCTCGACAACTCCAGCACGTTCCACTGGCCTGGCCGCGAGGTGGCCACCATCGCGGTGGCCGGCACGGTTCCGATATTGCCGCCCACCTGGGCCGGAATTCCCGCGGAGGCGAGCAGGTGTCCCACCAGCGCCGTGGTGGTCGTTTTTCCATTGGACCCGGTAATGCCAATGGTCTCGCCCTGGAGGAAATGGCCGGCCAGTTCGATTTCGCCGATGACACGGACGCCCCTCGCGCGAGCCTGTTCGAGCAATGGCAAATCCGCGGGCACGCCCGGCGACACGACGACGCAAGCCGCATCGCCGACGGCCTCGGGGCTCTGCAAGCGGAACTCGGTCCCCAGGCGCGCCAGCTCCGCGGCCGCGCCGGGCAGTTGCTCGACCGGCTTGGCGTCGCAGGCCACTACCCGCGCACCCTTGGAGGCCAGCAACGCTACCGATGCGAGTCCGCTCTTTGCCAGACCCAGGACCGCCACTTTGACGCCCGCCAATTCCACTACCGTCACCTCAGCTTGAGCGTGGTCAGGGCGAACAGGGCCAGCACCAGGCCCGTCACCCAAAACCGCACGATGATCTTGGACTCCTGCCACCCCAGCGCTTCGAAATGGTGGTGCAGCGGCGCCATCTTAAAAATCCGTTTACGCCTCATCTTGTAGCTGCCCACCTGGAGGATCACCGAGAGCGTCTCCAGAACGAAGACGCCGCCGATAAACAGCAACAGGATTTCCTGCTTGATGAGAACGGCCACCGTGGCCATGGCCCCGCCGAGCGACAGGGAGCCTACGTCGCCCATGAAGACCTCCGCCGGGTGGGCGTTGTACCAAAGGAAGCCGAGCGACGCGCCGGTCATCGCGCCGCAGAAGATGGTGAGTTCGCTCGCGCCGGGCAGCCGCAACAGGTCCAGGTAGGTGGCAAACTGGGCGTGGCCGCTGGCATAGGTGAGCACGGTCATCGCGCCGCTGGAGATGATCATCAGGCCGATCGCCAGCCCGTCCAGTCCATCGGTCAGGTTCACGGCGTTCGCCGAGCCAACCAGGACCACCGCCAGGAATCCGAAGAAGAACACAAAGGCCAGCGGGTAGGTTAGCGGCGACTGAAGCCATCGATCCACCAACATGTCCGGCCTCAATTGCTTGAAGAACGGCACGTTCATTCCGGTGGAATACGAACCTACGGCGTGAAGCCACAACAGGAGACAGCCCACCAGCAGCGAGGCCAACACTTGTAGCAGCAACTTCTTACGTCAAGTGAGCCCCAGGTTGTGCT
>CAZVIK010000231.1:0-3427 GCA_964627045.1 uncultured Solibacteraceae bacterium
GCACGCCAGATCGAGGCGTTGTCGAAGTGCGAGTCCAACACGGCGACGTTGTAAGCGTTGTTGACGAAGAACGAGATCAGCGCCCGGTCCGGGTAGCCCCGGAAGTGCCACCAGCAGCGTTCGAACACGATGTCGTGCACTCCGGCGCTGGCCATCGTCAAGAGTGTCCGCTGGTAGCCAGCCGTCCCCGCCACGTCATTCTCGCTGGCAATCGCTGGGTGCGTGATCTTGAAGCCGCTGAACCAGTAGTGATGGCTCGGGGCGCTGAAGTCGATGAAGCCGTTTCCGCTTCCAGCAGCGATATTGGAGAACACGGCCAGTTGGTCGTCATACTCTGGGCCGATACGCGTTCCAAAAGCCGGGAGCATCCCGCTGCTCCGAACCACAATCCACCCATTGCCCGTCTTGGCGGGTAGAGTCAACTCCCCTTGGGCGGAGGTTCCATACGTGCAGGTTGTCCCGGCTGGAACGACAACGTGAACCGTCTGGTTGCTGTAAGTTGCACTGGCTGCCGCGTTGATCTGTGATTGCAGATTCGAGCAGTCGGACGCGACATCCAGCGTGGCGTCCGCCGTGGGGAGTGCTCTAATCGTTGCCTTGAAGTCGTCGAGATCCGGGAGCGCCGGAATCGCAGGATGCAGCGAGGGTTCGGCGTCGGTTGTGAACTCCACTTTCGGGTCTCCCTCCTTGTCACAGGCGATGCAGTTCGCGCCGGCATCGCACACTGACGGGCAGGCGTAGTAGGTCGTCCCGGGTGTCAGACCGGTGATGATTGCTGCTTGTGCGGTCTTGAAGTTGTCGTACCGGCTGGTCTTGTATCGGTAGGAGTGATTGGCTTCCCAGTAGGCCGCCGTATCCCATGCAATCTGCCGATTGACGGCTGGTGAAGCGGTGAAAGTGACCCGTGCCGATGCGTGAGCAATGTTGTCTACCGCGAGGTTGGTGATCGCCGGTTGGGCGCGCGCGGGCGTGGTGGCCCACACCAGCAGCACGATCAGTCCGAGCAACGGCACGACGAGCCCCGCTGCCACTGCCAGGGTCTTTGGTGCGTTTTGGCGCAGTCCGTTCACGGTGTCCTCCTCAGAAGCTACGGATGATCGTGGCCCGATAAACCTGGTTGGGCGGATCGACGGCCGAATTAGACACGTTGCATAGACGCAGGCTCACTGCGTTGGGTACGAGCACTTGCGCCATCCCGATCAGCCCGTCTTGCAGAGTGGGCCACCCCGCCGAAACCGCGTCACCGACCGCCGCCCCGGTCAGCGGGATGCTCACCGATTGGCAGCTCGCGGCGTCGATGTTGGCGAAGTCTGCAGTCGCCGAAACCGTGAGCATCGCCGGGACCACGGCCGTGTCCACAGACACCTGTTTCGGCACCGATCCGCTGACCACCACTCCGACTCCCGGCGTGATCGTGTCGCCACCCGACGTCCCGCTCGATGCCGTCCACTGGCTGCCATCAAAGACTTTGAGCTTGTAGTAGTCGGTGGCGTCGACGGCCAAGTCCCCCGGAGTCGCGGTCGCCGGCAGCAAACCGGGGGTCACTCGGATCCCCGCCGTCGCCGCACTCGGCGCAAACGTCTGCCGGGCACCGCTCGAATAGACCGTCGGTTGCGTCCGGTCCACCGCATTGGGATTCTGCTTGGTCCAGGTGTTGGGTGATGTGCACCAGTAAAGCCCCTCGCCCGGGGCGGCATCGGTCTTGATGAACGCCTCCCAAATCGTGCAGGTGGTTGGCAGCGTGCTCCCAGTCCGCACCGGCTTGGTCGTCGCCGATCCGGTGAAGTCCACCGCCTTGCTCTGCGTCCGCAGGTCGACCTGCGTCTGCCCAGACAACCCGGCCCCTAGTATCGCCATGGCCGCTGACGACCGCAGTATCTTGGATATGGTTGCGTGTTTCATAGCCAAGCCCATTCTTGCACACAGCCGCGAAGCCGGAGCCGGGCGCCGAGTCTCAAGTGGCTGAAAACACGCAGAATATTTGCGCGCCGATCCTGTCACTGCCCGCCCGCACGGGCCGGAGGCCCCTGTCATCCACTTCGGACGGCACTCGCCCGGCTACGGCTTCGTCAGGAACGGCCAGTGCGGGACGTATTGGTAGCCGTACTTGCTAATGGCCAGGTAGATTGTGCCGGCTACCGCAACGGCGACCACTAGCAGGCCGTAGAGCACCTTTGCCCACGGGAAGCGTCGTTTCTCTCTGCGGAGCACAAGCAGATAGCTGGCGAACACCCCGACGAAAAACAACAGACACATCGGCAGCGAGAAGAGCATCAGGTTGAAGATGTCCGGCGTCGGCGTCACCACCGCTGCGATGACAACGATGGCCAGCACTGCGTAGCGCGTGTTTCTCAGAAGGAATGACGGGTTGACGATCCGCAGCAGCGTCAGGAAGAACAACAGCACGGGCAGTTCAAACACCAACCCAATGCCCAAAGTCGCGTTCACGAACAGGTCGAAGTACTCCGTCGCCGTGATCATCGGCGCCACATTAATGTCGCGCCCGATGCTTAAGAGAAACTCCAGCCCAAACCGGAACGCCACAAAATAGGCGAAGGCTCCGCCCAGGATGAACAAACCGGCAGTGCAAACGACAAAAGGCCCCGCCCACCGGCGCTCGCGCTTATAAAGGCCCGGCGAGATGAATGCCCACACCTGGTATAGAATCCACGGCGCAGCCACAAAGAGCGCCGCCAGCATCGGCGCCTTCACCCATATGATGGAGAACGCTTCCGTCGGCTTGATGAACACCAGGTTTGGCTGCGCGCCGGTGTTTTTCAGCGCATCGATCGCCGGGGCGCTGACGAACTTCCAGATCTGGTTGGCGAAAACCAGGCAAAGCCCAAACGACACGCCTAATCCGGCAAGCGCCCAGAAGATCCTGTTCCGAAGCTCTTCCAGGTGTTCAAGAAAGCTCATGCGCAGCATGCCGCCTTCTTCGCCGTCCTCCTCGTCGGCTGGAGTTGGCGGAACACTGACTCCTTCGCCCCCCCCGGACGCCACCGGCAGCGCCGTTGTCTCTTCCACGCCGGGCACGGCGCTGTCAGCTTCGGGAGCGTTGGCTCCCTGCGGTTGATCTTCGGATTCCATGATTGAACGCTGCGACTCAGCTCGCGGCGGCCCGGGACCCGGAAGACGCGCCCTCGACGGCCTCGCCTGAATCGGCCAAGACGGTTTCGGTCGCGGCGCCCGTGTCGTCGGCTGTCGCGCCCGCCGGGCTCCCGTAGTCGACGGTGCCCTCGGCGGTTGGTTCAGCGCCCTCAGGTGCGGAAGCGCTTACAGTGGACGGATCTGATGCGGTCGAATCATACGAGGCGGAGTCGTACGACGAATGGTAGGAACCATCCTCGTAGCTGTACTGCGAGCTGTAATCGTTCAGTTCGCTCTGAACGTTCGCCGTCTCCTGCTTGAACGATTCGTTTTCCCG
>CAZVIK010000231.1:3441-5896 GCA_964627045.1 uncultured Solibacteraceae bacterium
TGTTCATCTCGCGATCCCAAGTGGATTTCAGCTCACTTGAGGCGCGACGGAACTCGGTGAGTGCTTTGCCGATGGTCTTGCCCAACTCGGGGAGCTTCTTTGGTCCGAATACAAGCAGGGCCAGGACAAAGATAAACACCGTCTCCTGCCAGCCCAGCGGACCCATCCGTGTTCCTCCCGATACTTCGGTTCACCTTCATGATAGCGGCCCCCCCGGACAGGGTCAACCAACCGTGACGCTCCACAAGCTGGGCAAGTCGTTACGAGCCGGGCGTTGCCGCCGCTCCGGCCAAGCCGGCGCCTCCGGAAGCGGGCCGTCGCGGTCGCTCGATCGAAGGTGCCGGCCGGTGGGCGTCAGCGCCCGTTTGATGACGCTCGGAGGGCGTAGGCGCGATCGATCTTCGCGGCCAGAATGAAGTCGCTCTCGGTGAGTCCCTGGACCTTGTGAGTGTATACCTTCACGCCGACCCTCCCCCAGGAGATCTCCAGGTCGGGGTGGTGCGATTGCTGCTCGGCGATGGCGCCAACTTCATCGACGAATTCCAGCGCCCGGCGGAAATCCGGGAATTCAAACGTCCGCGCAATGTGATGGCTACGTACGACTTCCCAGCCGGGCACGTGCCCGGCGATCCGCCGCAAATCTTCCCCAGTCAACTGCGGCTCGCCTCCTGCGCATGCCACACAGTTCATGTCGGCCAGTCGGTTGGTTTGCTGTCCGTTCATGCCCCAAACCTCTCTTCTTCGAACGGCGATTCCCGCGAAACGGGCAAAGGGCGCTGGCGCCGTGATACCACTCGGGTAAGGGGACGCCTCCGCGCAGAATTGAAAACCTGTCCCAGTCCAGCCGGAGCCGCTATGCCTACAGCATACTGCCCACGCCCCAACGAGTCAAAATGCTTGCGGCACCAGCGTCCTCGATCCCGGATGGTGGCGCGATGCTAGCCGGAATGGCCGTTCCGCGCGCGGTGTTGCCGGAATCATCTGGCCACTGCACGGTCGGGGTTCACGCCGAGGCGCTCATCCGGACCGCGGACCCGGCGTTTGGCAACGGCCTCGCGCGGCGGTCAACCCGCCTTCGGCTCGTGTAAGCGGCCGGACCGGAAATCACACGCTGACCACCGGACAGGGAGACTGACGGATGATGGCGTAGGCGTTGGTGCGCAGCCGCCCGAACATCCCCGCGGCTGAACCGCGCCCGATCACCAGGAGGTCGGCCGCCAACCTGCCCGCGGCTGCACAAACGACACCGGGAGCGTCGCCGTTTTCGATGAGGATTTCCGGATGACCGCCCGCCGATGCGGCCAACGGCGTGATACGTTCGCGCGCCTCGTCCTCCAGGCGACGCCCCCATTCTGAGGATTCGCCGGAGTGCGGTGCCACGCAGGGTGTGGCGTGGATCACTGACAGCTCTGCGCCGAGGGCGGTAGCCAGCCACGAGGCCCATCCGAGGGTTCGGGTGCTGGCCGGCCCCAGGTCTACAGCGGCGAGGATCCGACGGAACGAGAGCGAGGCCGGGTTGGGCGCGTGCTCCAGGTGCACGCCGGTCAGCACCGGGCAATCGGCATCATGCAGAACCTTGGCCGTCACCGAACCGAGAATCAAACGGCGGAACGGCCCGTACCCGTGGGTGGCTATCACGATCAATCCGAACGCCTCCCGCCGGGCGTACTCGATGATCGTCCGGCTTGGGTCGCCCTCGAGAAGAACGCGCCGCACCGGAAGCCCTGCCATCTCGTCCGCCAGGTGCGACTCCAAGTCCTCGCGCGCCTTGCGGGTTCGCGCCCGGCGGACTTCATCCATCGCCGCAGCACCATTTTCCAGAACACCCAATTCATGGGGCGGCGGCAGGACGTGGAGGAGGGTGATTTCAGATTGAAACGTCCTGGACAGAGTCTCCGCGTAGCCCGCGGCGCCTCTGGAACGGCCCGAGAAATCGACCGCCAATAAGATGCGTGCCAGTGACGGCATGGTGCGCCCCTCCGCTGAAAGGCTACCAAATCCCGCCGCTGGCTGGACGCAAGCGAGGGAACCGCTGGGCAAAGACATTTATCTTCAAGAAAACAAGAGACATCGGCAAGCTCCGGGGTGGTCGGGAACTTCCTTGTAGGAAGTGGCGTCCAATCTTGTGCAGTCGGCAGGCGGGTCGTGGTAGCTTGAAGTGGGTAGCCCAAAGAGGCGCTGCCGTGGCGTACGTACTGACCTGTCTGGAGATTTTGCTCGAATCCGAGCGGGATGTCGCCGTGGAGAATGACGACGACCACCTGGTTGCCGGATTGCGGGTCGGTGCTGATTGGGCTTACGAGACCCTGATCGCTCGATTCCAGCAGCCTGTCTATAGCTTGGTCAGCCGGTTGGTTTGGGACTCCACGGACGCCTGTGACGTCGTACAAGAGGTCTTTCTTAAGATCTTCCGCAAGATCGACGCGTTCCGGGGAGCGAGCAGTCTCAAGACCTG
>CAZVIK010000232.1:0-5792 GCA_964627045.1 uncultured Solibacteraceae bacterium
CACCACCGTGCCGATGATCGTGGCCGAGGCCGGCTCCTCCACCGGGAACTTCTACTTCTACTTTCGCAACAAGGAAGACATTTTCGCCGCCGCGTTGCGCGACATGGCCGCGCGCATTTCGGCGGCCGTAAATGCCGCCATCGCCGAGGCGCCGCCCGATCCGGTCGCACGCATGCGGGCCGCCGTTGAGGGCTTCATCGTGTTTCTGGCGCGGAATCCGGGCGAGGCGCGCATACTGTTCGTAGAGTACTCGGGCCTTCGCCCGCAGCTTGAAAGGATCCGGCGCTCGGTGGTCGCCAGCCACTGCCGGGGTGTCGAGGATGCGTTGCGCGCGCTGGCTCCCGCGCTGCCTCCGATGGATGCCGCCATCACGGCCCGCTGCTGGACCGGGGCCGTCTATGAGGCGGTCTTCAGTTGGCTCGAAGTCCCCAAGCGGAACCGTCCCCCCGCGAAGGCTCTCGCCGAGGCCGTGGCCCGCTTCAACTTGCGTGCGATCGGCGCCCCGCCGGAGCCTCTCAGTTCGGCACCGTGACCTGCCGACGCGGCTGTCTGAGCACCAAACCCAGTTCGGCGAGCCGCTCGGCGGGCGTGGATAACTTCCGATAACGGATATTATGTAAACAACGAGGGCAAGAGCCACGCGCCGCCGGCCCTTGCCCTTGTCCAACTCCGACCCATCCTTGCCTACCGGCTACGAGGGTTCCCCTCCCGGCTCCGGCGCTCTCCGCCACCGGACGGCGGCGCGGTCCTTTCGGGCTGCGGCGCAGGCGCCGCCTCACGCTGCGGTGGCGGAGGCGGTGGGGCCGCTTCGCGCACCCGCTCGGGGCGCTCCCGGACAATCTGCGGAGCGATCCGCACGGGGTTGCTACGCTCCCGCTCGGCCGCAGGAGGCGCGGGTCTCGGCGTCTCCGCTGGCCGTGGCGCTTCCGGCGGCCGCTCGGCCTTCGCCGGCGTCGCTCGGCGCTCATCGGGCGCTGGCACCCGAATCTGTGGAACGTTCCGGTCGCGGTCCCGCACCGGAGGAGCCGCCGGCCTGTCCTCGGGGTCGCGCATCCGGGGCTCGCCGATCCTCCGCCAGCCGCCGTTTTCGGCTGGGACTGCGGGACGCGCGCCAGTTCCCCGCCCGGGTTCGGGCGTTCCCGGACGCCCCGCCGCCGGGCCCTGGCCTTCGCCCAAGGGCCGCCGCACGGTTTGCTCGATGCTCCGCCGCTGCACGTCGAACGGAACCCGCTCGACGGGCTTCGGAGCGCGCCGGCTCACGAACACCCTGTCGTTGCGCGCTTCGGCCGCACGCGGTGGCGCCACCGGCCGGTCTTTGAATCGCATGCTCTCGCGTTCCGGCACCACCGGCAGCGGCCCGCGTACCAGGTCGCCGCGCCGCAGATTGCCGGCCTCGATCCGCAGGTGGCGCACGCCTCCGCCCCGCCCGAACAAGCCCGCGTCGATCCCCGTGATGGCGTTGGCCACCCGCGCATTACGGTAGGCGCCGGCCACGTCGAACCCGGCGCTGACGCGCACGGTGGGCGTCACCACGCCGCCGCGATAGCCGCCGTAGTAGCCGCGCCCATACCAGGGGTAGTAGGTCTCATACGGGGCCAGCGGAATCCAACCGATCTGCCCGAGCCCCACCCCCACGCTCACGCCGTTCCAGCCGCCCCAACCCACGAAGGCCACCAATCCGGGGCTCCAGCGGTGCCGCACCCCGTAGGTTCCCGGCCACCAGCACCAGCGGTTGTTGTGATAGAACCAGCGCCCGTAGTGATACGGAGCCCATCCCCAGGGCTCGTAGCTCACCCAATTCCACCCGTACCAGTCGATCCACACCCAGCGGCCGTCGTAGTACGGCGTCCATCCCGCCTGAACCGTGGGCGTCCACACCCAGCCGTAGGGATCGGCGTAAACCCAGCTTCCGTGGCCGTCCAGGTCCTCGGCCCCATAGACGCTGCTATCGACGTATTGATAGGCTTCGCTGCGCTCGAAGTAGCGGTCGCGCTCTTCGTTCCAGCGGTCCCAGTCGTCGCGCGCCGCGGCGTTACCGATGCGGAATTCGGGATAGGAAGCCGTCCCTCGCGCCACCATGGTCTGCCCGGCGCGCAGCGTCTCGCTGCCGGTGGGCGTGAAGACCTCGGCCAGCCCGGACCGCACCGTGATCTCGCACACGCCGTCCTCGCGCACGAAGACGCGATAGGAGCCGACGCGCATGGGCCGCACGCTGACCACCGGCGTGCTGATCTCCACCTCGGCGGCGGATTCCCTCTGCACGCGGAACGTGATCAGACCGCGCGCCAACTGCACGATGTAGCGTTCATTCTCCAGTTCGGCCAGGCGAAGCTCGGTATCCGCCCCAAGCCGCACCATGTTGGCCCAATCCAACTGGATCTCGGCGCGCGCGCCGAAGGGCGTCGCCACGGTATCTTCGGCCAAAACGGGCGCATTCACTGCGGCGGCGATCCAGTCGCCCGTGTCGCCCAGTCGCACGGAAACGTCCCCTTCGAGCAGGCTCAGGCGGGCCACCGGCCGGTCTTCATCCTCATCGGCGGCGCGGGCGGGCGCGGGAGCCGCCGCCGTCCACACGGCCGCCATCGCCGCTTGCGTCATCAACACCGTCAGGAGCTTGCGAGCTTTCGTGTTCATGACCTTCTCCTTCCAAACCCGCCCGGTTTACGGCACTTTACGCACCAAACGCCAACATGCGGCCGGTCAACACGTTACAGACTTAACGAAACCGATGGCACTGGCCCAAAACCACCACCCCCGCATGGGAACGGCCAGCGTGACGCCCGGCCTGCCACCGTTAACGGCCCAACGGCACCTCGGCCGCCGGAACGTCCCGCAACTTCCCTTCCTCGTACGCGAGCCGGTAGTCGTACTTCGCGATCTGCTCGGCCGTGGGCCTGGGGTCCATCGACTCCAGCCGGTCCACTGCCAGCGCCGGCGCGCGGTACACCAACCGCGTGATGAACAGGCTGGCCCAGTTGAACTCGCCGAAGGGGTCTTTCACCACCAGCACCCGCTCGGTGCTCTTCACCTCCGGGTGCAGCGGGCGCAACTGGGTCATGAACGACCCGATCGGTTCGTACTCCATCCGCCGCCAGGCGTCGATCTGGCTGCCGAGGCCCGGGTGGATCACAATCATCGCCACTGCGGCCAGGGCGAACAGAACGGTGCGTTCCAACGTCACGCCCTGCGTTGCCGGCCTGCCGGAACGTTTGTCTGCCAACGCCGCGAGTTTGTCTCTCACGCTGACCAGGAACACGCCTAAGAACGCAGCCAGCCCCTCCAGCGGGATGTACACCGCGTTCAGACCCCGCCACGGAATGAACGCCACCGGGAGGATGCCCACCGCGAACAGGAGGATGGCGAACCCCAGCGCCCGGCTGCGTAGCAGCAGCGCCGCCGCGAGCAGCGCCGCGAAGAAGCCCAGCGTCGTGGAGGCGCTGAAGGCCGTATCCGGCCGGTTGCAGCTCTCGGCCAGATAGTGCCCCACTTGTTTCAGGTACTCCGCCACGCTGTAGACCACCTTGTAGCCACCCACCGAGGCGATTCCGTCTTTGGCCAGAACGCGCCCAAAGTAGAACCCCAGGGCGATCGCGCCGGTGACGGCCGGCACGACGCACGCCGCACCCATCCACCGCGCCGCCGCGCGCCATTCGAGCCGTGCCGGACGGTGGTAGAGCAGTTCATAGCAGGCGACGAGCGCGGGCAGTGTGATCGCCATCTCCTTCATGTCGAGCGCCAGAATGAACAGCGCCGCGATCGCCGCCACCTCTGCGACGCCAGGGTGCCGCCCCGCCTGCCGCGCGCGGATGTAGATGAGCAACGCCCAGAAGTACAGCGGAAAGGCGAACAGGTCATAGAGCGTTCCGGTGTTGAAGTACAGCGGCGAAAACGCCTGGTGATAGGAAAACACCAGCGCCGCCAGCGCCCCCGCCTCGCGCGACCCCGACAGCCGCCTCGTGAGCGCGTAGACCAAGAAAAGGTTCAGCCCGAGCGTTAGGTAGCGCACTACATTCAGCGGGAACAGGTTCAGGCCCGCCACATCCAGCGACACCTTGTAGACCAGCGTGCCGAGCGGCCGGTAGGTGAGCGAGTGCCGCCAGAAGGTGACGCAGTCGCGGAGAACTTCCTGGTAAGGCGTCTCCATGGCGCGATACATGTTCATCAGGTCGTCCTGCGTGAACCCGGCCTGGAGTCCCGCGCCCGCGCAGAAGAGCATGTACGCACCGATATAAAGAGCGGGCACAAACAGCAGTATCTTCTTCATGGGAAGCGACCATTATCGCTCTCCGCACCGATTCCCGCTATGATGGACAGCTATGGAGCCGCACGTGCCGAACGCATCCAATCCACGTGGGTCGAACTGGCTCCGCCGCTTTGCCGCGCCGGCGCTGCTATTCCTGATCTGCACCGGATTCTTCTGGAAGATCGTCCTCACAAACCAATACACCTGGCTTGAAAGTCCCGACCTCGCCCACCAGGTTCTGCCGTGGCTTCAAGTGCAGGCCGGGGAATGGCACCGCGGGCGCGTTCCCTTCTGGGACCCCTACCAATGGGGCGGCCAATCCCTGATCGGCCAGGCACAACCCGGCGTCGCCTATCCGTTGAATTGGGCGCTCTTCCTTTTACCGCTCAAGGATGGGTGGCTGCGGCAGTCCTACCTTCACTGGTACTTCGTCGTGATTCACTTCATGGCGGCGTGGTTCGCCTACCTGTTGTGCCGCGACCTGAAACGATCCAAAGCGGCGTCGGTGGCCGGCGGTTGCGTCTTCGCCCTCGGCGGATGGGTGGGCGTGACCGACTGGCCGCAGATGCTGAACAGCGCCGTCTGGGCACCCCTGGTCTTCCTCTTTGTGCTGCGCAGTCTTCGCGGCGTGCGCCCCGTAGCCAGCGCGGCAGCCGCTGGGGCGTTTTTCGGAATGGCGTGGCTCGGCGGACATCACCAGATTCCCATCTTCGTCATGCTCGCGTCGGGCGGCCTGTGGCTCTATCACATCTTCCGCAACGGCTGGCCGCCGGACTGGAACAAGGCGAAGCTCGCCGCCATCTTCCTGATCTTCCTGTTCGCCGTCAGCGCCCTTCAGACCCTGCCCGCCTACGAGTATGGAAAACTGGCCAAGCGCTGGGTCAACGCCGCTGAACCCAAAGGTTGGGATGAGCCGGTCCCCTACTCGGTCCACTCCGGCTTCTCCCTGATTCCGACCTCGCTGGTGGCCATCGTCGCTCCCGGCTACAACCGCAATGCCGACCCCTTCATCGGCGTGACCGCGCTCACCCTGGCGCTGCTCGCCGTCGCCATGGCCTGGAAGGAACCGCGCGTCAAATGGTTCGCGGCCATCGCCGCCGGCGGGTTGCTGTTCTCCCTCGGCCGCAATAACGTGTTCCACGGCATGCTCTACGCCCTGGTTCCGATGGTCGAGAAGGCCCGGAGCGCCTCCTTCGCCGTATTCATCTATCACTTCGGAATTGCCGTTCTATGTGCCTATGGAATAGACCATTTCCTGGCTGATAAGGGGTCACCCTGGCCGCGCCGCGCCAGCCGCGCGTTGCTCATCGTCGGCGGGGTGGTGCTGGCGATCACCCTGGCGCTGGTCGTGGGGCAGAAGCCTCCCGGAGACGACCGTTTCGTGCTGGTGGCGTTCATCGCGTTACTTGCGGCTGGGCTGCTATATGCATGGAAAAACGGAAACATATCGCATTCCACGGCCGCGGTCCTGGCCATCGGCCTGATGCTCATCGAGTTCGGCAACGTCGTTGGCATCTACTGGCCGAACAAGGAAGAGGTGAATCGCAAC
>CAZVIK010000233.1:0-5784 GCA_964627045.1 uncultured Solibacteraceae bacterium
CCCACTGGGCGTTGGGCATCCACGGGACGGCGGCGGTGGCGAGCAGGAACAGCGGGTCGATCAAGAGGTAGGCGCGCAGCTTGTCCACAGACTGACTATTGTACGAGCAGCGCGCGCGCTTCGCCCACCAGGTAAAGACTTCCGGTGACGAAAACGGCGTCTTCAGGGGGAAGCTCGCGGGCCAGGGCAAGCGCTTCGGCGATGGAGGGGGCCAGGCGCATGCGAGGGTGATCCGCGATGTCGCGGACGGTCTCCGGGCGGACGGCGCGGGGCTGGGCGGGCGCGGTGAGGATCACCTCCTCAACCAGGGGGAACAAGAGGCCGGCGACCTCGGCGACGGCCTTGTCGCGCATGGCGCCGTAGATCAGGTGGACGCGGCGGCCAGAGTAGAAGCGCTCGATGTGGCGGGCCAGGGCGCGCGCACCGGCGGGATTGTGCGCGCCATCAAGGACGGTCTCCGGCGAGCGCGCGACGCATTCCAGGCGGCCGGGCCAGCGGGCCGAGGCGATTCCGGCGCGGATGGCTTCCGGGGCGATGCCCAAACGGTGCAGCGTGGCGATGGCGGTCAGGGCGTTAGAGACCTGGTGCTCGCCGGCCAGCGGGCAATCGATGGCGACGCGGAGCGGGCCTGAGGCGGTGAAGCGGCTGCCGTACGCGTGGATTTCCACGTCCCCGGCGGTCCAATCAGAGGCCGGGAAGAGAGGAACCCCGAGGGCGGCGGCGGTCTGTTCCAGCACGGCGAGCGCGGCGGCGGGCTGGGGGGAGACGACGGCGGGCGCGCCGGGTTTCAGGATGCCGGCCTTCTCGCGGGCGATGGATTCCAGGCCCTTGCCGAGGAAGGCTTCGTGATCGTAGTCGATGGGGGTGATGACAGAGAGAGCGGGCCGGACCACGTTGGTGGCGTCGAGCCGGCCGCCGAGGCCGGTCTCTAGGACGACGGTGTCCGCGCCGGAGTCGCGGAACAGCAGGAAAGCCATCGCGGTGACGGTTTCAAAATAGGACGGGTGGCCGTCGAGCAAGCCTTGCGCGAGCAGCGATTCCGAGGCGCGGTGCACGGTGTCAAACGCGGCGGCGAAGGCTTGGGGGGCCACCGGTTCCCCCGCAATACGGATTCGCTCGGTGGGTTCGGCCAGATGCGGCGAAGTGAACAGGCCGGTGCGAAGGCCGGCGGCCCGCAGCGCCGATTCGATCATGGCGCAGACCGAGCCCTTGCCGTTGGTGCCGGCGACGTGCACAAAACGCGGCCCGCGCTCGGGATTGCCCAGGTGGTGGAGCAAAACGGACATGCGTTCCAGGCCGAGGCGCAGCGAACGCGACTCGTTGCCGAGGGAGTAGAGAAAACGCACGGAATCCGGGTAGGTGGCCAAGTGTAGACTCATGGTACACTCGCACGTAAGCCGGGGGCAACGCCGGTGAGCGCGGAGAGGCGTCATGAGACAAAGCTCGCGAATTGAATCACTTAACTACGGGATCATCTACGGGCTGGGCTGCCTGGTGGCGGCGTTCCTCTCCTTCCAGCAGGGCACGCCCGTCGAACGGCTGGCCGCGCACACGCTGGCGTCGTGGGGCTACGTGGTTTACTACGTGCTGAATATGCCGTAGGGAGTGCGCCGAAACGCGGCCGACACCGCGAGCCGAGGCGATCCGACCTGCCGTCGCCCGCTCTCTGCCGGGCAAACAAAAAGCAAAGACAGGTATTGACAGCCGACGAAAAGCGCTCTAACATGGGGTTGTAGGAATCGCGGGGATTACCGCAGGTCGCTCGTTTTGGAGCGGCAGCCCCTAGGGGGTGGGATCCTGCGGCCCGGGCCTACACTGGATAGAGTCGAGTCGCCCAAGGGGCTAAGGTTCCTTGGGCGATTTGCTTTTCTGCGGCGAGCGGGAAGAACTTCAGTCCGTAGCCGCGGAATCGTCCTGCGTGGCGAAATACAGTGGGTTTCAATATCTCCGCCCACCGCTCGTCCCGGCTCCGAAGACAGTGATGGTTGGCACAATAGAACGCACTGGCGACGGTGTCGGCGATCTGGAGCCCGCTCAGCTTGCCATTGGATAGAGTCTCAAATTGATTGGGACGAATGGCGGACCAATCGATGTTGGTCTCCGTCGACCGAAGCCGGTCAAAGTACTCCTGCATGCGCGCCCGGGACAGTTCATTCAGATTGGAAAACACCACCCGCGCTGTGCCGTCGCCCAACGACCGGTCGCGTGACGCCTTTGAATCCCGGCAGACCCAAGATGCGCGCTCAAGCAAAAACCGCATGGCGTAGAAATACAACCGGTGCCTATCGCGAAACGTCTCGGGCTCTTCGATGCAGGGTTTGTAAAACATGACGACAACCGATCTGAATAGCTCCCCCGCCTGGGCAACAGCCCGCACGAGCTTTTCACGTCTCTCACCGCGCACGTCAATGAAGTGCAGGGGCTTGCGGCGCTTCCAGCCAATCTGATCCTTAATATCGAGGACCAGGCTATCGAGACGGGCGCGGTGCGCCTGCGGAAAAACCGCAGCCGCCAGAACGAGCCACTTGGAGCAGTCGGGGTTGTCCTCGTAGCGAAAGCCATCGTCACCGGATTCGTCGATGCAGATGGTGAACGTCGGTGCCAAGGCAACAGGCTACCATTTCACGTTCCCTAAATTCACACACCCCAAATGGCATCTCTTCCCAGCAGGACTAGCACTAAACTGTGGTTGGACTTCATCCGCAGTGTGAGCGGGCGGCCGCGCCATGGCCGCCAAGGGAGGATTGTATGCCGATGTTGAACAAGCTCCTGGCGTATCTGGAAGAAAACAAGGTGGAGTACGCACGTCATTCCCATCCCACGGCCTACACGGCGCGGGAAGTGGCGTCGGTGGAGCATGTGCCGGCGCACAAGATCGCCAAGACGGTGGTGGTGCTGAGCGAAAACGGCTTCGCCATGGCGGTGCTGCCGGGCGACAGCCTGCTGGACCTGGAGGGGATTCGCGCGCTGCTGGGAGTGTCGCGCCTGAGGCTGGCGACCGAAGGGGAACTGGGCGAACTGTTCCCGGATTGCGAACTGGGCGCCATGGGGCCGTTCGGGAACCTGTGCGGGCTGCCGGTCTACGTGGACGCGGAACTGGCCAGAGAGGAGAGCATCGCTTTCAACGCGGGCACGCACCGCGACGTGATCCATATGCGATTCGCCGATTTCCAGAGACTGGTGAATCCGAAGATGCTGAGCCTGAGCCGGCATGCGGCGTAGGGGCGCGCCGGGCGGAGCCTCCGGCCGGAAGGGCTTGCCGGCGGAGAGCGCCTACGGGTTTGGCGCGGCGGACGGCGCCCGGCAGACTTTTTGCGGAGTTCCCGCGTCATTCCACCAGGAGCCTGAGATTTGATCTTTCGGGAAGTGGAAGACTCCGACCTGATCGCCAGGACGAGGCGGGGCAAGGTTGAGGCCTACAACCTTCTTGTCTCGCGCTGGGAGAAGCGCGTCTTCAACTACCTGTTCCGGCTGGTGGGGCAGCGCGAGGACGCCATGGACCTGAGCCAGGAGGTGTTTCTGAAGGCTTACCAGAACATCGGCAAGCTGGCGGACGCTTCGCGCTTCGGGCCGTGGCTGTTCCGCATCGCGCACAACGAGGCATACTCGCTGCTGCGGCGCCGCAAACCGGAGGCCGAACTGGGAGGCGACGCCGCCCCGGCCGCGCGGCCGCGGCTTGAGCCGCTGGAGTTGACCCTGGCGGTGCGCCGGGCGCTGGAATCGTTGAGCGAGGAACAGCGCGAGGCGGTCGTCCTGAAGGTCTACCAGGGTTTCAAGTTCGAGGAGATCGCCGAGGCGCTGGATTGCCCGGCCTCGACGGTGAAATCGCGCGTGTATTCGGCCCTGGACGTGTTGAAAGAGACTCTGGCTCCCATCGGATCGAGAGGTGTGGAATGAGTTGCCCGCATGACGAACTGAAAGCGTACCTGCTCGGAGAACTGGACGGAGCCGGACGGCGCGGCGTGGAGGCGCACCTGGCGTCCTGCGCGGGATGCCGCGAAGAGATGGAGCGCCTGAAGCTGACCGAGGCGGCGCTGCGCAGCGTGGCCGAAGAGGAGATGCCGCACCGGATCGCGTTTGTGTCGGACAAGATCTTTGAGCCGCGCGGCTGGGCGCGGTTCTGGAACTCGGCGCCGCGGCTGGGCTTCGCCTCGGCGGCGATGCTGGCGGCGGCGATCCTGCTGCACGGCTACCTGCGGCCCGCCCCCGAGGTGACCGCCGAGCAGATGGCGGCGCTGGAGGAGCGCGTGCGCGCCGAAGTCATGCGCAACGTCGAGAACGACCTGATGCCGGTGGTCGAGGGGCTCCAGGTGATCCAGAAGCGCGCGGCGGTGATGTACCGCACCAGCCTGGAAGCGGGGGTGCGGCAATGAAGCCGCCGGCGCTGGCCGTGCTGCTGCTGGCGGCGCTGATGCCTGCGGCGCAGCCGCAGCGGGCGCGGGTGACGCGCGCGGCGATCGCGCCGCTGGAGAGCAGTTTCGACGCGCGGATCGGCGCTCCCGGCCAGCCGGAGCCGTTCGACCTGCTCGGCAACACGCGCGGCGTGTACCTGGAAGGCTACGGCGCGGTGTTCACGGCCGAAGCGAACCTGATAGTTATGCCGTTGTAGCCCTTCCGCCCGGCGTTCACCAAGGACGAGATCGGCAACGTCCACCGGCGGAAGGCGGCCAAGCTGGAGGCGCTGAAGAAGGTCATGCGGGAATACATGGTGAGCGCGGCCGGTTCGCTCGGCGCGATGCCGGCCGAAGAGCGGGTGGTGGTCGCGGTCACGTTGTTCTACTACTCCTGGGAGCAGCGCACGGGGCTGCCGTCGCAGATCGTGATGCAAGCGGCGCGCGGCGCGCTGGCCAAAGGGGCCGGCGCCGCGCTGGACGCCGCCGTGAAAGTCGAGGAATTCTGATCCATGCGCCTGGGAGAGATGCTGGTCGAGCGGCGGCTGCTCGCGCCGGAGGACGTGGAGCGGGCGCTGGAGATCCAGCGGGAACGCGGCGAGAAGCTCGGCAAGATCCTGGTGGACCTCGGGTTTGTGGCTCAGCGCGACGTGCTGGCCTGTCTGGCCGAGCAGTTGCAGGTTCCGCTGGTGACCATTGACGGCCCTCCCCCGGCGACGCCCGAGACCGAGGCCATCGCCCCGCGTTTTCTGCGGCAGTGCCGGTTTGTGCCGGTGGCCGCGGAAGGCTCCGTGCTGACCATCGCCATGGCCGACCCGCTGGACCTGGAGACGGTGGCCGCCGTGCGCAGCGCCACCGGCCTGGCGGTGCGGACGGCGCTGGCGGCCGAACAGGAGATCCTGGACGCGCGCGACAAGTACTACGGCGAGGAGGAAAAGCCGGCGGGCGAGGTCGAAGGCGAGTCCGCCGAGGCGAGCGAGGACCTGGAACACCTGCGGGACATGGCGAGCGAAGCGCCGGTGATCCGCCTGGTGAACGCCATGATCGCGCAGGCGGTAGAGAAGCGTTCGAGCGACATCCACATCGAGCCGTTCGAGAAGGAGTTCCGCGTGCGCTATCGCGTGGATGGGGTCCTGTACAACCAGGAAGCGCCGCCACGCGAGCTGAAGGCCGCCATCATTTCCCGCGTGAAGCTGATGGCCAAGCTGAACATCGCCGAGCGGAGGCTGCCGCAGGACGGGCGCATCAAGATCAAGATCCTGGGCCGCGAGGTGGACCTGCGGGTCTCGACGCTGCCGACGCTGTACGGCGAAAGCGTCGTGATGCGATTGCTGGACCGCTCGGCGGGGGATTTCTACGATCTCCACCGGCTGGGGTTCGTTGAGGGCATGCT
>CAZVIK010000234.1:0-5757 GCA_964627045.1 uncultured Solibacteraceae bacterium
AGGTCGTAAGAGGGCATGATCCCGCCGGTGAAGAACGTCCTGCCCATCCAATCACTCGGGCCGCCCGGCTCAAATGAGTAGGCGAACTCCTTGTGACAAAAGACGTGTACGAAGAGCCGGGCATCGGGTTTCATCCAGGACGCCACCTTGCGTAGGAGAGCTCCGTGGTTCCGCATGTGCTCGAACATCTCAACGGAGAGAACCCGGTCAAAGCGCCGATCCGTCGTGAACTGGTTCATGTCGGCGGTGACGACGGTCACCTGGCCATAGCCGCGCTCGCGGCAGCGCGCCAAGATGAACTCGCGCTGAGGCCGCGAGTTGGAGACCGCCGTGATGCGCGCGCTCGGGTAGTGCTCCGCCATCCACAAGGTGAGGGAACCCCAGCCGCAGCCGAGCTCCAGCAGGTCCATCCCGTCCTGAACCTGCGCTCGCTCGCAAGAAAGCGCCAGCATCGCTTCCTCGGCTTCGTCAAGGTCCTCGTTGCCTGAAGCGAAGTAACAGCAACTATACTTGAGCCGCCGGCCAAGCGTATGTAGGAAGAAATCCGGCGGGACCTCGTAATGCTGCTCGTTGGCGGCAGCCGTGTCGACGGCGATGGGGCCGTCCCGCAAGGAGCTCAGGAAACGGCGCTGGCGCTCCTCTGCCGCGGCGGCGTCCTCACAACTCTCCTCCCGGAGGCGCTGCCGCAGAAGCCGGCGAATCCCGGCACGGATCAGCCAGTCGGGAGCGAGCCCTGACTCTGCGAGCCGGATGGAAACGCTCATAGCTCATCCTGCCGCACGGCAAGCGGCGATGGGGCCTGGGCGGAATCCGCGGCCTGAGCAGAGGCTTTGTGCACCTTGTCCCTCTCCGGACCGTATTCCAGACGAAGCAGCTTGGGCTGCTGGAAAAGCTTCGCTCGCTGGGTGAACCAGGTCCATCCGGACAACACGATCGCCGCCGCTCCCTTGAGTCTCTCCACGGGTGTCAACGCACCGGTATCCCGTTCGATCTCCCGCAGCAGTTCCCGAGCCCTGCGGCGCGCCTCCTTGGTCGGACCGAAAAGGATGGCGGGGAACAGACCTGCCACCGCGTCCCGGCAGAAAGAGCGCATGCGCCTCGCCCGCTCCCGCAACAAGGGTGTCGGAGAGTCACGCAAATACCTGTACCCTTCGAACCAGGCACGCAGGATTCGAATTAGCGAAGGCCCCAGACGTTCGAAATCCAGCCGGTACAGCTCCCGCTGTAAGGCCTCCACCTCCGGAGCGGTCAGGCGCGGGTGCTTGAAGTGCATGGAGAAGCCGTCCCAACGGCGGTAGTCGGGATCTTCCCGGTACTGTGGAAGGTAGCGATCCTGCGCGATCGCCTGCTCGTAGAAAGGCGTGCCGGGGAAGGCAAAGTAGATGAGGACCTGCGTGAAGGACGGTTCGAGCGACATCAGGTGATCAAAGTCACGCAGGATATCTTCCCGACCCTGGTGGGGGAAGCCGATGATCATCGACGCAAGGACAGCTATGCCGCGGGATTGCAGCTCGCGGAACAACTCGCCGAGATCCCGGCCCTTCATCTTCTCGTAGCCGGCAGAGGGGGACTCGAATGCAATCCAGATGGTCTCGAACCCCATCTCGGCGATTTCGTCTGCCGTGAACTGAGACAGGCCCCGAACACTGCCGAAACCCATGATGGAAGGGGCTCGGCCCTCACGTCGCACGCACTCAAGGTACTCCCTGGCCCGCTGCTTCTGAAGGAAGAAGTCCTCATCGATCAGGATGAATCCGCCGAGGTCGTCCCCGATCCGGCGCGCTTCCCGTTCCATCCGCAGGATCGCTTCATGGAGGTCACGGCCTGTCTCGGTGAACGGGACGTAGTGTCGCTTGAAGAAGTGGGATGTACAGCAGAAGTCGCAGCCGTTGGGGCATCCCAGCCCACCGGTAATGTGAGCCACCTTGGTGGGCCGGCGGTAGGAGAAGAACGACGGCGAGGGGATCGGGGCGTACGGATGCCGCAGCGGGCGCGTCGGGTCTTCGCCCAGCAGCCTGCGGAAGAACCCGATGCCCTCTTCGCGGCAGATGTGGCCGGCCAGGGGTGCGAGCAACTCGTCGGACAGCACGGTGCCGTATCCGCCGAGGACGATCTTCGCGCCGGGCGCATGCTCTCGGACAAGCGCGGCCATGCGCTTGACCTTGTGGAACGTGGCTACCACAAAGGTGATGCCGATGTAGTCGTAGCGCCTTCGCCGCAGTTCCCTGACGAACTCGCGCTCCGAAGGGTAGTGGAGCACGACGGACGGGCAGGAGAGGTTCTCGGCAATGTAGTCGAGCCCCCAGCCCCGGATCACCTGGCGGAGGCTGAAGATGCCCTGGGCGCGAGTAACCTGGGCGTGGAAGAGTTCAGCTCCGACCGAGTCGCCTTCGCCCGGCCCACCGAAGGGCCGGCAGACGGTCGTCAACAGGATGCTCGGCCGCTGCGTCATGCAACCGACCTCCGGGCGGATGAAGCGTCCCCATCCTAGCACGGAGGAGCTTCCCGTATCAGGCTGGTGGTGGCAGCGTGACTACCAGTGCGCGAGCGGGCGACTCAGTCAGACCCCGGTAGCTGTGCAACTCGGCCGAGTCGAAGTAGACGCTATCTCCTGCGGCGAGCGAGTGGTCTTCCGCCTGATACCGAAGGTTCAGTCTGCCGCCGATCACGTGGAGGAACTCATGCCCCTCGTGAAAGTGCTCTTGGGCGCTCGCGTCAGTACCCATCGGGAACTCGGCCAGGTACGCCTGGAGTTCCTTCCCCGGAACGGGGTAGGCCAGGCACTCGAAGAAGTAGGCGGGCGAAGGCACGTCCGGCCGCGCAGGGAACCGGATGCGCTCACCAGCGCGCACGACCGCGAAAAGGCGTTTCGGGCGCCGGTCGCCGAAGAAGTGCTCCAGGCTGACGTCGAACACCATTGCAATCCTCGCCAGTGTCGGCAGCGTTGGCACCAATTTGCCGTTCTCAAGCTGAGAAAGCAGGGATGCTGACAGGCCCGTATGGGCGCTCAAGTCCTTTAACCCGATCTTCTTTCGAAGGCGCAGTCCTCTGAGCTTGGGCCCCAGTTCATACGACGAGAGCACTTGCCGAATGGTCTCGCCGCTGTTTTTAGCCTTCATCAAAACTACATTAGCATAATTGGAAATGTCTGGCTGTTTTTCACTGTAGCAGAAACCACTTTGGCTATAGTTGAATCGCAATCCCACAGTACCCGATCTCATTGGGTGTCACGGGATGTATGGATTTCGAGTGGGGCGAAGAGCCCAAAGGAGGAAGGGAAGATGATGGTGTCAAAGGGTTTCGCAAGGCTTGCAACGTTCGGACTGTTGTCGGTTGGGCTCGCGGTAGGAGCGATGAACCCCTCCGCGAGTGCGGTGCCAAGCAAGGACATCGTGGACACAGCGGTGGCCGCGGGATCGTTCAAGACGCTTGCGGCTGCATTGAAGGCGGCGGATCTGGTGGACACGCTCCGCGGTGCCGGGCCGTTCACCGTGTTCGCACCCACGGATGAGGCGTTCGCCAAGTTGCCGGCCGGCACAGTGGAAAGCCTCCTGAGACCTGAAAACAAAGCCAAGTTGCAGAGCATCCTTACCTATCACGTGGTTCCCGGCAAAGTGATGGCCTCTGCCGTGGTGAGCCTAGCATCGGCGAAGACGGTGAACGGTCAGGAAATCAAGGTCTCGACCGCTGGGGGGGTGAAGGTGGACGCGGCCAACGTGATCAAGACCGACATCGACTGCTCCAACGGCGTGATTCACGTGATCGACTCGGTGGTTCTCCCGAAAGACTGAAAACCGCGAGGAAGTAAGGCAACTTGCGGGTGCGGCGCCCCGCCTGCTGCAAGCCATCTACCAACGGCGCCAGGCCGGCCTGGCGCCGTTAGTCCCCCTCGGGGGAACCCTGCCCTCCTGGTCTGCGGAGACCGCCGGCATGTTGCGCTTCACCCGCACCAACGCCATCACCGAGGGCTTCCACACCAAAATGGAGGTCGTGCAGCGCCAAGCCTACGGCTTCCGCTACTTCAAGGACTACAGGCTTCGCGTAAACTTCATGTGTCGTCAAATTGTCTTGGGATCCGGGCCTCCTCCGTTGTTAGCGTAGGCCCGAAAAGGTTGGTTGCGGGGGTAGGATTTGAACCTACGACCTTTGGGTTATGAGTTTGCCGGGTGCGTGTAATCAACAGAAACCAAAGGCACGAGTGGCACCTCAGAGAACCTTTGGTAGCGGTTGGGAACGCTTATTGTGGTCCTAGAATGGGTCTGATCGGCCTTCATTTCTACATATAGGAGCACCGTCGATCAACGAACCAAAGGCCCTTGAATCCCACTTTCTTGGCCTTCAGGGTCTAGCGTCTGAAACCAGGTCGCCAACCGAGCGCTGGAACACCGACCTAGCGACCTGGTACTCCCATAGGGCGTTCACGCGGGTCGCTTCGGCGCGGGCAAGGGCCGTCTCAGTGTCCAGCAGGTCGGTGATCGTCCCTGCGCCCGCCTTGTAGCGCTCATTTGTGAGGCGAAGGCTTTCCTGGGAATCCTTCAAGAGGACTTCGGTGGAGAGCGCGGCCTCATAGTTCTCCCGCAGCTTGGAGTAGGCCGACCAAACCTGCTGCCGCACGGTCTGAACCAGCCGCTCCTCCTCGGCCTTCTGCCGGGAAGCTTCCGCTTTCGCTCCCGCCAGCTTGTGTTTTCGAGAGAACCCGGTGAACAGCGGCAGCTCGACCGAGGCTCCAATTGCCCAGTCTTTATCGTTGGGAGAGAATGTCGTGTCCCGCCAGCCGTACGCTGCTTCCGCACGCACTCTGGGCCCGAAGGTGCTCTTCACCACGTCGACGCCGCGTCCGGCGGCCGCAACCCGCTGGGCGGCGGCCTTGAGCTCCGGCCGGGCTGCGACCGCCTCATCCAACGCCCGGGCGACGTCGATCTGATTCGGGGGCGTGAACTCACGTGCCCTGGTGTCGATCCGGACCCGCAATTCTACGGGCAATCCCATGGCGGTGTTGAGATCACCCTGGGCTACGCGAACCGAACCCTCCGCCCGATCCAGAGCCACCTTCGCATCAGCGGCCTCGACTTGCGCACGCATGACGTCCGCCTGCGGTACAGCGCCGGCCGCTTTCCGCGCGCGTGCCAAGCGCAGATGATCCTCCGCCCGTTCGAGCGCCTTTCGCGCCACGGCTTCCGTTTCCAGTGCCGCCGCGAGGCGAAAATAGGCCTCGTGCACTGCAAGCGCGATGTCCTGCCGAACCCGCTCCGAGTCGTGCTCAGCGACGCCCTGCTTGGCCCGCGCCGAAGCCACTTCGGCACGCCGCTGGCCGAAGTCTAACAGCGTGTAGCGGCTCACCAGACCCGCCGACCAGTCGGTCACCGGGCCGATCGTGCTCGAGATTCCCGGCCGCAGAACGCCGCTCGGCAGAAACGCGTGCCGTTCCCAACGGCTGTATCCGGCTTTGAGCCCCAACTCCGGGTAGTACGGGGCGCGTGCTTCGCCCACGTCCTGGACCGCGGCGTCAACGCCTTCGCGCGCGGCACGGTTCAGCGGATTCGTGTCCAGGGCGATCCTCACGGCCGCCTCCAGGTTCAGCTCCTTGTCTTCCGTGGCCGCGGCCAGAGCCGCTCCCGCGAGCAACAGCGCCAACCAGGCGCACACGATGGATTGCAGCGTATGTCTCATGACAGTTCTCTTTCCTCTAATCAGGCAAGCGTCTTTCTGAATCTCCTGGTCGCCAGCCAGAGTGTGAGCCTTCCCATCACAAGCAGC
>CAZVIK010000235.1:0-5755 GCA_964627045.1 uncultured Solibacteraceae bacterium
GACGTATTGGTCACCGTCACGTTCGCGTTGGGAACCACAGCACCGGACGGATCGCGAACATCGCCGGTAATGGTCCCGAATGTCTGGCCGTACAGCGCCACGCTGAGCACCAAAAACATGCATGCCAGCATCAAGGCTCTTCTCATAGAGACACTCCTTGTGAATCGCTGCTCTGCGGAAAAGAAAGAGGCACGATGGAAAGACCCTTGACCTGCCGCGTTTCACCACGACCGGACATCGTCATCGCCACCGCCTCTGGACCCCCGTTTGCCGAATGCCGTCCCCTGAATCCGGCACTCAACTTGTATACAACAAAGGCGCTATCCGCGAAGTGCGGACAAGGCCTTATGGGATATTACGCTTGCCCCGGCAACAAGTCAACACTTTAGATGGCCCTTTCTCAATCCGCCTCGCTACAATTTAAGTCGTGCGCCTTTGGAATCCGTCGGTGGCCGTGACCGGCCCAGGACTCGATTGCTGGCTCGCCTCGCTGCCCGACCGCGCTGCCGTGTATCGGCTGCATACAGCCGGTGGGCAGTCGTTCGTGGGCCGCACGTCGGTGCTGGCGCGACGCCTGGGCCGCCTGCTCGGAGCCCGGCCTGCGGCGTCGCGAATGTTGAACCTGCGAGACCTCGTGACGCAGATCGAGACCCAGCCGACGGCTTCCTGGCTGGAGACTAACCTCGTTTACTACTCCCTAATGCGCACCCTGCATACAGACGACTACCGCACGCACATGCGGCTGCGGCTGCCGCCGTACCTGAAGGTGGGCCTCACCAACCCGTTCCCACGCTGTTACATCTCCACACGGTTTTCGAGTACCACCGGGTTCTGGTACGGCCCATTCCGTAACCGCGCGGCGGCCGAGCACTTTGAAAAGCAGTTGCAGGACCTGTTCCAGATCCGGCGATGCCAGGACGACCTCGCTCCGTCGCCCGCTCACCCCGGCTGCATCTACGGCGAAATGAGCCTGTGCCTGAGGCCGTGCCAGGCTGTCGTGGGCCGGGACGAATACGCCAGCGAAGTGGAACGGCTGACGAGCTTTCTCTCCGGCGGCGGCCAAGCTGCGATGGCCGCCGCCACGCGCGAACTCGAGCGGTTGAGCGCCGAACTGCGATTCGAGGAGGCCCGGCAACTGCACCGCCGCCTGGAGAAGATCCGCGAGGTTCTCCTGGCGCGCGACGAACTCGTCTGCGAGGCCGGCCGGCTGAACGGCGTGGCCGTGACGCGTTCAATGGAAGACGGCGCGGTCGAACTCTGGTTCGTGCTTGGGGGCGCCTGGCTCGCGCCGGTCCGCTTCCCGGTTGGGGCGTCTGGGGACCGCTCGGTCTCGCTCGACGAACGGCTCCGGCGGATCGCCGAGCGGTTGGAGGCGCCGCCGCTCACGGTGCGAGAGAGAGAGGACCACCTGGCGCTGTTGGCGCGGTGGTATTATTCGACGTTCCGCGACGGCGAATGGCTGCCGTTCGAGCAACTGGAGTCGCTGCCCTACCGGCGGCTGGTTCGCGCGATCTCGCGCGTGGCCGCCGGAGCGGCTAGTAGCGGTAGCCCTGGCGGGCGGCCAGAGCGTCGCGCAACGCCTGGAGACGCTCCGGAGACCCGGTGAACACGGCGTCCGGATCGGACTGGTACCGCATGATATCGCGGTAGAGCTTGTCCTCGAGGCGGTTATTGATGCCCCACCCGGCGAGGTATTGCAGGCGCAGGTCTTTGTCGCGCGTGATCTGCGCGCCCTTGAGCCAGGGCGCCAGGTCCTGCCGCCGGCCGGCGTAGGATACCAAGAGATCGACGGGCGAGGTGACCCCGATACCGATGAGCGACGCCGCCACCGCGGCAAATTCGGGGTCGGCGATGCGCCCGTGCATGCCGTCCAGGTCGATCGTCATCGGCCCGTTGGATCCCATGAACACCATGTCGTAGCCGCGGCCGTCGATGGTGTTGGCCCAGATGGTACCGTCGGGAAAGGCTTCGAAAAACGTCGCCAGTTCGCTCTTGATGGTGCGCTCGTCGGTCTCATAGAGCGGCACGTACAGCGTGAAGATTCCGCCGGGGTTGAGGCGCCGCTTCACGGCCTCGAAGTACTCCACCGAGTACAGTGCGGCCGTTCCCTTGGCGAAGACGTCCAGCGGGTCCGAGGCGATGATGTCGAACTTTTCGGTGGTGGTCATCAGGTAGTGCCGGGCGTCGTCGTAGACGATTCGCGTGCGGGGGTCTTCGAAAACGTGGTAGTTGTGCTCCCCGAAGTATTGGTTGGAGATGGGCGGGATGACCGGTTCAATCTCGCAGACCGTGATGCTTTGGATGCTCTTGTAGCGCGTGAAGGTGCCCGCTGAAACGCCGGCGCCGAATCCGATCCCGAGAACCTTCACCGGCGCCGGGTGAATCAGCGCGGGCAGGTGCCCGACCATACGCTGCAACCTCATGTCGTAAGGGGCCGTGGTTGCTTCGACGTGCCCGTTCACCGCGATCTCGAGGGTGCCGTTGGGCCACTCGGTGATGACGGCCGTCGAGTTGCGTCCCTCTTTCCGGTGGATGATCCGTGAACTCCCGGCCGTGGTCACCATGTGACGCCCGTAGGCGATCAACTCGCCGGGCACTTCGTCCACCGTCCAGGCCAGCCACGCCGACACCGCCAGCGCCAGGCCGGCCGCGAGCACGCGAGCCCGCCGTTTGAGCGCAAGCGGAGCCAGCAGCGAGAGGCCGCCGGCGGCGGAGAGTGCCAGGAGCAATTGCTGGCTGCGCTGCGCGCCGATCCAAGGAGTAAGGACCAGGCTCACGCCGAGTGCGCCGGCGATCGCCCCCAGGGTATTGGCCGCGTACACGCCGCCGACCACGCGGCCGGGATCGCGGCCCGCGCGCGCCGCGGCCGACAATGCCAGCGGGAAACTGGCGCCCCACAGCAGTGCCGGCGGCAGGATGGCCCAGAGGCAGCGCACCAGGTCGAGTTGGAAGGTGTGCCACTGGTTGGTGGTGAGCATCGGATTGACCGGCCAGTACGGAAGCGAGTTGGCGATCATGAACGCGGTCCAGGCGATCCCCCCCGCCAGGAGCATCTGGCACCAGCCGAGAGCGAACCGCGGGTCGGCGTGCCGGGCCAACCAGGAACCGCCGGCAGTGCCCAACGCCAGCCCGGCAAGGAACACGGCCAGGATGATCGAGAAGACGTAGACCGTCGAGCCGAGCATCATCCCCATGAGCCTGGTCCAGATCACCTGCGCGCCGAGCGCGGTGGCACCCGACATCCCGATGACAAGGTAGACCGGCCAGAGGCTGGCCGCGGAAGCACTCGCCGCGCTTTCGACGGCGTGGCCGGGATCCGCTGCCGCCGCGCTGCGGGGCAGGCGCGCCGCCAACCAAAGGCTCACCAGCGCCACGGCGGCATTCAATCCGGCCGCCACCAGCGTGGCGACGACCGTGTCGTAGAGCCGCAGCAGATAGAAGCCCGCCAGCAGACACCCGAGGACCGCGCCGGCTGTGTTCGCTCCGTAGAGCAGCCCCCACCAGGAGGCGCCACGCGGCGTCGAGCGAATCCAACGCGAGATGGCCGGGAGGCTCGCGCCCATCAGCACCGTGGGCGGCAGCAGGCAGACGACCGACATCAAGCCGCGCAGCAGCATCCCGGGCAACCCGTGGCCCGCCCCGGCCACGTATACGCGGTCCACCAGCGGGACGCCAATCAGGACGAGCAGACCGCAGGCGGCGATCCCCAACTCGATCCAGGCGTACAGCCGCAGCGGGTGCCAGTCCCGGGGCGCCAGGCGCGGCAGCGCGATGCTGCCGAGCGAGAGCCCGCCCATGAAGGCCGCCAGAAGGAAACCCAGGGAAACCGCGGTCGAGCCGATCGCCAATTGCAACAGGTGATACCAGACGATCTCGTAGATCAACGCGGCGCACCCGCTGCCTGCCAGGAGAAACAGCAGCAGCGGTAGCCGCCGTTCAACGGCGGGGCCGGACAATGGGGCGGCGGTTTCGTTCATTGGGGGAAGCGGCCTCCGGTGAAATCCGAATCAAATATGATACAAGATCCGCTCCCGGCTACCCGCGCGCGCGGTTCGGCTATACTGGGGCCTTTCCAGGGAGGTGCTTATGTCCGGCAAGAAAAGGGTGATCCAAAGCCCGAAGGCGGCGGCCCCGATCGGGCCGTATTCACAGGCCGTCGTGGCCGGAGGCTTCGTTTTCGTCGCGGGCGAAAAGGGCATCGATCCGGCGACCGGGAAGATCGTTCCCGGCGGAATCGCCGCCGAGACGCGCCGGACCCTCGAGAACATCCGGGCGATCCTGGAAGCCGCGGGAGCCACGCTCGACGACGTGGTGGCGTCCACGGTGCATATGACCGACCTCGCGGAGTTTGCCGAGATGAACCGCGTGTATGCCGAATACTTCCGGGAGATGCCGCCCGGCCGCACAACGGTGCAGGTTCCGGCATTGCCGGCTGGCGCGCGGGTGGAGATTACGGTCACCGCGGCGCTTTGACGCTCCCGTTCGCACGGCGAGGCTTGCAAACCACGGCTCCATTTGGTAAATCTCTAACTGCCGGATGTAAGATCGGTCTTTCGCATGCAAGCTGGAACCTGAGAATGAAGACGAAGACACCCCCTGCCAAGGCGGCCAAGACCAAGCCGTCCGCCGCCCCCGCCCCGCCGCCGAAGTCCGGCCCGCGCGAACGCTCCTCCCCCGCCCCGCGAAGCGGCCCCGCGCCTCCGGCCCGATCCATCGACGCTCACGAACAGACGGCGGCCTTCGAGCGCGGGGTGGCGCTGTTCCGGAAAGGCAACCTCCAAGAGGCTCGCGCGCAATTCGAACTGGCCGGGTCCGGCCCGGTCAGGGAAATGGCGCACGCCGCGCGGGTCCATATGCAGGTCTGCGAACGTAGGAGCCGCCAATCCGTAGCGGAGCCGTCCAGCGCCGAGGATCACTACAATCTGGCCGTGGCGTTGATCAACCGTCGGGAGTTGGAGGCGGCCGAGAGGCACCTCCGCGCGGCCGACAACCTTCTCCCGAATCAGGACCACATCTACTACGCTCTTGCCCTGGCTCAGGGTCTCCGGGGCGACTACGCGCACGCCGGCGAGAGCCTCCGGCGGGCCGTGGAACTGAACCCTCGAAACCGAACCGAAGCCCGCCGCGATCCGGATTTCGCCGCGCTGTTGCACCATCCGCCGCTGGCGGAGGCGCTCCGCGGAGACAAGGAGCACGGCGGCTGACGTGGCCCCGTGAGGGCCGGCCGGCGCAAATGATGGACCCGGCACACAACTCCGCCGCCAAACCACTTCCCGGAGCCGAGCCTCCGCTCCGGATCGTCGCCATCGGGGGCGGCACGGGGCTTTCGGCCCTGCTGCGCGGATTGCGCGCCTACGCGACTTCGGCAGCGCCGTGGGCGCCGCCGGCCGTGGAGATCACCGCCGTGGTAACGGTCACCGACGACGGGGGCAGCTCGGGACGGTTGCGGCGGGACTTCGCCGTGCTTCCGCCGGGCGACATCCGCAATTGCATGGTGGCGCTGTGCGAGGACGAAGCCCTGCTGACGCGCCTGTTCCAATACCGGTTTCCCGCGGGCGGCGGGCTCAAGAATCACAGCTTCGGCAACCTGTTCCTGACGGCGCTGAGCAACATCACCGGGGACTTCGCGCAGGCGGTGAAGGTCTCCTCGGAAGTCCTGCCTATCGCTGGCCGCAAATAACCTTCGACGCCCACCAAGTGGTTTTTCCCCGGTTACATGAAAAAGGCCAAAAGGACCGGGGCAAAACCAAAAAAA
>CAZVIK010000236.1:0-2517 GCA_964627045.1 uncultured Solibacteraceae bacterium
GGCGTGAGGCGCTTGATTTGTTGGGTGTTGACGAGTGTGCTGGTTGGGTAGACCTTGATACTCCTGTGGTTGCGTGGCTTGGGGACGAGGGTTTGTCGGGGCAGGTTGCGCGTTTGTGTGACGTTGTCGCTGGTGGTCGTGATTCGTTGTTGTTGCCGTTGCAGCGCGCGTTGGTTTATGGTGGCGTGCCGTGGTTGTTGCGTCGGGGTCGTCTCGACGCGGCGAGTACTGTCCTCCGCTGTGTGTTGGGGGCTGGTGTTGCTGGGGTTGCGGGGTCGGTTTCGGAGCGTTGTCGTGTGTTTCGGTTGTTGGCTGGGGTTCATATCGTGCGCGGGGTTCCTGAGGACTTGCTTGGTGACTTGTCGTCGTTGGGGGTCTCGTCGCGGGTGATGGTTGGTTTGTTGTCGGATGTCATCGTGTTGCATGACGCTCGGGCTGTTGGGGCTTTGGGTGTCGAGGAGTTGCAGGGGTTCTTGCTTGGTCCGTTGACTGATTGGTCGTCGTTGTTGTTGGATGCGCAGTTGTTCAATATGTGGCCTTATTTGTTGGAGGAGCGGGTGGCTCAGTCGGATGCCTCGTGGGTGGTGGTCCGCGAAGCCCTCTTGCGTGGGATGGTTGGTTGTGGGGAGTTGCTTTGTGCGATGGCGTCTGCGTTGGAGCGTGGTGCTGTGGTTCGTGTTGGGGATTTGTTGTCGCGCATTGAGGTGTCTGCTCTTGGGAGTGCTGAGCGAGCGGTTCACGAGTTGCTGGGAGTGGTCGTGACGAGTGTCGCGGATTGCTCGGTGGGGTCCGAGGAGCATGCTCGCGCGCTGCGGGGTGCTGTGGCGCGCTTCAGGCAAGGGTGCGAGTTGGATTCCTGAGTTTTTTGGGGGGGCCTGTGGTCTCGTGCGTCCTCGTGCTTGCTGTTGTTAGGTTTTCGAAGGTCTTTCGTTTTTCTTTTGATTTTGTGTGTTGGCTTTCGTTGTTTGTTGTTGGGGTGTGTGTGCCTGCTTCGGTACGTTCTTGTGGATGTTGTTGCCTGGCTTCGTGGTGTCCCCCTGTTGGGGGTTCGGGAGGGTTCCCCCGCCCTCCGGGCGGGGGGCTGACTGCTGATTGATTGTCTTGTTTTTTGTTGATTCTAAGGTGGGAAAAGGGGGGAATGTAGCCGGAAACAAGACCGGGCAGAAACAAGAATTGAGTGCCGTTGTCGTTTTGCCCCTGTCATTTTCGGCCCCGGCCTGGCAAGAAAAAGGGTTGAGCGCTGGGGGAGTGGTTCTGTCAACGGCCGCGCGAACAGCGCGCCCTCTGGGCTGTGGCCTTGACAGTGTTCCTCCCCCTTGAGCGCCCAGAATCGAGGGTGCGGTTACGGGGCCGTTGTTCTTTGGTGTTTAGGGTGGTGTTGGTTGTGACGTTGTTGCCGTCGTTGTCGTCGGCGTTGTGCCTGGCGTGGCGTCCAGTGGCGGGCTTTTTGCTCGTGTTGTTTCTTCGTGGTGTTGGACGAGTCGTTTGAGTGTTGGTCCGAGTCCTGCGTCGTGGAGTTGTTCGACAGCGTCGTCGATGAGGCCGCGTTGGAAGAGGAGTTTCATCAGGTTCAGTACGACCTCGTCCTTGAGGGTGTGTGCTGCTTGGTGCTCGTACGCTTTTGCGAGGTCGAGGACTGCGCCGCACTTCGTGCAGTACTCGCTCTTGGGCGGGTTGAGTTCGTTGCAGATCCGGCATTGTGTGGGTGTTAGTTCCTTGGCTCGTTGTTGTGGTGGTGTCAAGTTGTTCTCTCGGAGTATCGCGTTGTTCGCGTCTTGGTCGATGAGGTGTGCGTACGTGGCGAGCATGTCGCTCCCTGGTGCCCAACCGAAATACCGCTTTGCAGATTGCTCGTTGAAGATGTTGTTCGCGAGGACGTACGTTGCTCTGCTGTGTCGGAAGATGTGCGGGTGGAATGGCTTGTTGATGCCTGCTCTCGTGAAGTATCTCGCGAGGAGGTATCGTATCGAACTGTACTTGAGGTGTTCTGGTTTGGTCGTGTACTGGTAGTGCACCCAGAGTGGGCTGTCGGGGTTGTCCTTGAAGGGGTGGTTATTCAGCCATTGTGTCAGGTATGGCGCGCTGCTCACGATGATCGGGCTGCGCTGCCCGGTTTTACCGTCGACATCGAGCGTGTAGCCGTGCTGGTTCTTCGTGACGTGTTTGACCTGGAGGTTGCCGATTTCGGCTATGCGGCACCCGGTCTCCCAGAGGACTGCAATCAGTGCTTTGTCGCGGGTGTTGTGGCAGACGTTCAGGAGTTTCTCGATGTCTTCTGGGGTGAGGAGGTCTTTGCGTTCTAGTCGTTGCTTGTCGCGGTTTCTGACGTGACTCGTGAGCCATGACACGATGGCTGGTGGGTTCTTTGTGGGGAACTGGTCTGGCTGGACGATCCACGTGACGAAGTTCTTGAGGATGGCTTTGTACGTCCCGAGTGTTTCGGGGCTGTACGGTGGGTTCTTGGTGAGGAGTTTGGAGAGGAGTCCTTCGATGTCTGTTCTGGTCGCCTTGTCGAAG
>CAZVIK010000236.1:2527-5688 GCA_964627045.1 uncultured Solibacteraceae bacterium
TGTTTGGTTTTTTTTTCCCCTTTTTTTTGGGGGTTTTTGGGGGTTTTTTGGTTTGTTTTTTGTGCTGTTTTCATAGTTGTATGTTTTGGTCGCCTTGTCGAAGTCCTTGCCCAGCAGGCGTGCCAACAACAAGAGTGTGCCCAGCACGCGGATTAGTCGTACGTTGCCGCACGTGCCTTTGAGGAGGCACGCGTCACGGTAGCCCAGGATGAGCTCCTTGTTGCGCGCGCTAATGTCGCTCTCGCGCACTTGTCGCTCCGCGCCTGCAATCATGTGCTCGTAGTTGTGGATGTCCAGGGTCATGCCTCGTCGTGCCATCACAGTAGCCTCCGTTCTTAAACGGCGCACGACAACAACACACCCCCTTGCGGCACACGCCGAACCTCGGCGTTGCAGCGAGGGCACACGCTGCTCGACGACAAGACCATCGAGGTCCTACGTGGCAAAAGCGGTACCGCCACGGGGCGGCGGTATCGCAATTACCACCCCTCTCGACGACACGCACACGTGGCAAAGACTAAAACGCCCAGGCCCGACGGGGCTGGTTTTGCCATGCGTGAGTGGTACTGTATCGTCGCGGTGTCGGTGTTGACTGCGCCGTTCCTAGGGTGGCGGTAGTCCAAGTATTTCTATGTTGCGGTGGGTCGTCCACTGCTGCCCTGGTGGCGTTGTTGGCCCCGTTTGCCCTGGCGAGTGGGCGGGTTGTCTCGCCGGGCTTTGGGGGGATGTGTTACCGCGTTGTTCGTTTTCGCGGTGTTGGTGTTTCTGGCAGCGCGTCGGTCTTGTTTGCGTCGCTCGCTGGTTCGTCGTCTTTTTGTCTTGTCGCGTCTCGTAGTCGTTCGTTGCTTATCTTGACGTATTCTTTGTTGTTTTCGATGGCGATGTAGTGTCGTTTCATCTGTTTGCACGCGACTGCTGTGCTGCCGCTCCCGACGAACGGGTCCAACACCAAGTCGCCTTCTTTCGTGTAGAGGTCGAGGATGTACCGGAGGAGGCGTACCGGTTTTTGTGTTGGGTGTGGCTTCCAATCCTTCAAGGATCGGTAGTCGAGTATGGGGATGCTCCATACTCTGCTGACTTGTCGTTTCCATTCTTTGCTCCAGACGACGATGACTTCGTAGTGGTTGATGGTTTTGCAGTCTGGTTTGTGCCAGACGTGTCTTGCGACTTCGTACCAGCCGCGCGGTGGTTGTGGTACGTCGTTGGCGTTCCAGAAGAACGCGACCTTGCCCTTCGTTTTCTTGCAGGCGTAGTACAGCGCGGCGTACCCGTCCACAATTTGGTCCTGGAAGAGTTTCATCCCGTTCGGGTACGGCGGGTCTGTCAGGACGAGGTCGATGCTCTCGTCGGGTATTTGTGTCATGGCGGTGATCGCGTCCATTTCGTGTACGGTGTCTTGCTTCAACATTGCTTTTCCTCCTGTTCTATCGGTTCGCCGTATCGTTCGACGTAGCGGCGGTAGAGCGTCATGGCCCACCCTTGAGTTCCTGGTGGACTCTGTCGAGTGCTGCCTCGTACCTCCTCGTGAGTGGCGTGTGGAGCATCTCGCGCTCCAGCGTCAATAGTTTGTGCAGCATTGTTGTTCGTCGTTGGACGAGTCGCTTGTCGTTGGGTGGCGTGTTCTGTAGTAGGGTCCATGTGTACACTTCCAGGTGGACGGCGATGCGGAGCGCTGCTGGCATTGGTTCGCCGTAGAGACGCTCGAAGAACGCCTCGTCCGCTGTTGCTTGCCCGAGCGCGTTCGCGATGAGTCTGGCGTTGTTCGCGGATAGTCGTTGGACGCCGGCGTCTCTCGCTACTTGTTGTGCGATGGCGCGGCGGCTTTTTTGTCGTCGTGCCATGGTTCGTTCTTCGCTCGGGGTGAACCACCACATGGTTCTTTACCTGGTGGTTGTTCTTCTTATGGGGCGCGTGACAGTGTTCGTGGGCGTATTGTCCCGCGATACTCATAAACCTCAAGCGTCCGGGGGTGTAGTTGAGGTGAGAGTTTTTTGCGTCCTGGTCTCTTGTCGTACTTGACGGCGGTGCAGGAGGCCGACGCTTGTTCTGGACTGTCTGGTTTTTGTCGTTCTCGTCGTGGCGTGCCGCACGAGCGCACGATTTATCGTTGGCATCACCGGCTCGGGTCGTCGCTCGTCGTCACCCCGGTCTTTGCGGTTGAGTCGTTGGGGTTGTCGCACGTTCACGCGTTCCTGACGGGGCCGTCGTCGGCTTGGGAGGAGTTCCCGTATGTGGTCGAGTACGCGTGGGTGACGCCGGATTGCACAACGCGCGTCCTGTACTTGCACTGTGTCGTGCCCTGCGCGCACGAGGCGGTCGTGCTCGGCATGTTAGGCGCAATCAGTCGGCGTGGTGGGGTCGAGGTCGTCCGTTCCGGCACGGGGTGGGAGCGCCTCTTGCCGTGTCCTGGCTGGACGGTGCCATCGATGGGTCGTGGTCGTGCTGGGGTTGCGGTGCGTTTGTTGCGGGAGGTGCCGCTGGTTGTGCCTGCGATTTTCGAGGGGTGGGGCGTGACGTTGAGTCTTGATAAGACGTGGCGTCGTATCAAGGACCGGCTTGGCTCGTCGGTGCGGTCGTACGTGCCGCGTGGGCGGTGTTACGTGACGAATGGGAAGCGCCACGTGAGAAACGCGTATGCCGCCTTGTCTGAGGAGGGCTTGTTCGTCCAGTACGCCGTCCACTATCGCCCCCGGCCCACTGATGATGTTGAGGCATTCGTTCGTTGCGAGAGCAAGCGCGCAGCCGCGTTTGTTGCTGGCGTTCGTGCGGAGTGTTCGATGCTCGCCGTGCACCCTGGTGCAGAAGAGTGCTTGTTCCACGTTGCTGGGAGCGCGCGACTCCTCGACGTTCTCATGAATGCGGGGATTCGGCGGTTGTATTGGGTGAATCGTCGTGCGACGGACGCTTGTGGGGTGAGGGTTCGTTTCGCGTACGAACGACTCTTCGACCCGAAGCACGGGGAGTGGTTGCTCCCGGAGGCGCGCGATTGAGCGATGAGATAGAGGACTTGCTCGGCGGGTTGCACGCTGACAAGCAGAAGGTGTTGAAGGGCCAGTTGGCCAGCATTGAGCAGGAGATTGTCGAGCGTCGGTTGATTGCTGCGGACACAGGCCTGTCGGTGAACGACGAGTTGACCGAGTTGCGCAATGAGATTGCCAACC
>CAZVIK010000237.1:0-5675 GCA_964627045.1 uncultured Solibacteraceae bacterium
TGATTACCACGACTGCGTGAAAGCAAGTCGAGTGCCAAACGACGGGCGCACCCCCAAGTGCCGTGTGGAAAGAGGCGTGCAATTCGTGTAGTGGACCTGATTCTCTTCAAATGGGCCAGACGACGCGAAACAAGCCATGCACACACTTCTCATAAGCTTGGTTCTTACCGGTATCATCGAGGCGCCTGGAGCCAAGTCACGGGCCCTTGTAGAAATACAGGAGACCCGCTGCGACCAGCCGGTAGCAGCGGTGATCATAGTGGCTGAAGGCAGCTCGGGCTGGCAGGGCGAGGCCGCAAACGATATCGTTGGCGAATTGAAGGCGGTCCTCGGCTCCTGCCACGCGTTGCAGGTCGCCCGGTTTGACGCAGGGCCGGCGCTACAACTTGGCTTTACCGTGGAAGGCGCAAGGCGTGATCTCGTGATGGTGAGGCCGCGCACACCGATGAGGGAAGCGATGGAAACGGCTTTCGCCCTGCTGATCTCCGCTCCAAGCCCGCGCACAATGGTCGTCATAGCTCACGAACAGTTCTATCCCACCACCGTTTCAACAGGCCGTTTGCTCGAGTTGTCTCGGCGGTCGGAGACAAAGGTCCACACGATCCACCTGGTATCGAACCGCGACAAGGGCGGAGTGTTCCGGCGCCTTGGAAGGTCGTTGAGGAATGGAATCGTCTGGCTCGTTGAAACGCTCGGCTTGGAAGAACGCGGATACTCAGCCCGCGATACCTCCCGCCTGCTGAAGCGCATGGCAGACGCTACGGGTGGAAATGCCTGCGTGGCGGCGGCCGACGAAGCGAGCGGAATTACCTGCGCGGACGCGATCGCCGCCGAGATCGTGGGCCGCACACGCTAGAGCAAGAGACACCTGCCAAGGCTGGCGCCGATGACCGTTGCCGAACTTCGGTACTTGCTGACTGCCCTCTACCCTGCGCCAACCCTGCCGGCCGAACTCGATTTCGGTCCGGTCGGAATCGTAACCGCGCACTGGTTCGTGGCGACCAGATCATCCCACAGGTCCTTGTTATGCCTGCAACCCGGGTCGCCGGCTCGAATGTCATCCAAGTAAGCGAAGGCCCGAGCGCGGCAACCACCACAGTATGAGCGGTCCATGCAGGTGGCGCAGTGGTCCCGGCGATCACTGCGGTCGGACAGCACGCCAAAAAGGGGGCACTCCCAGATCTCGGCAAAGGATTGAGACCTCAGACTGCCGACCTTTAGGGTGGAGATGTAAACGCAGGGTGTAATGTCGCCATTCGGCTGGATGGCGCAATAGCACCGGCCCGCACCGCACCCGCCGATATAGCGGGAAAGAACCATAGTCTGTGTCCCGCTTCCGGCGCCGGCATGTCCCGTTGCGAAGATGCCTTCCGGGGGCGCATAGGCCACACAGGAACGGCCAAACTGAGGGGCTGTGGAGATAATGCTGATCCTGCCTTCCTGAAGGTGCGCGACGAGCTTCCGCATCAGCCATTCCCGCTGACCGGGCGTCATGTCGGCATCGGCCATATGCCTTCCGCGCCCCACGGGAATAAAGTTGAAATGAGACAGGGTGCGGCAGCCGAGAGCAATGGCGAGCTCTACCGTTTCATCTACGGTTTCAACGTTCTGGCGCGTGAAACAGGTAGCGAGCCCGGTTCGCATCCCACCAGCAACCGAATTGCGGATTCCTTGAATCGACCGCGCCCACGCTCCTGGCCGGCCCCGGAAGTCATCGTGCTCCCCGGGCACGACGCTGTCGATGCTCACCTCGACGTACTTGACACCCGCCGCAATCAGGCGTGCGACGTTATCTCTGGTCAGCAACGTACCGTTCGTTGCGAGGGTAGTGTGAATCCCACGCAGCCTCGCGCGCTCGAGGACATACCAGAGATCCTTGGACACCAGTGGTTCACCCCCTGCGATCGCCAGGAACGGCACGCCCATCGCGCCCATCTGGTCAACAGCCCAGAGCTTCTCCTCCAGCGTCAACTCATCCGGCGCAGGCTTCGGTGTCGCAACCTGGTAGCAGTGGCTGCACAGGAGATTGCACGCCTGGGTCATATTCCAGACGACCATGAGCGGCGCTGCAAATCTCTGCGGCGCCGACAGGCCATAGCGGGCGATGCTCCTCCCGGTGACCGCGAGGGCACGCACCGTGGGTTGGTGGTGGAACAACTTCCTGGTCATGAGCTCATCATCGAGGTTCGCGCGCTTCAGCGCGTAATCGATAAGGAGTTCGAAAAGGCGCCATTTCAACCGTACGCGAGCGGACAGGCCGGTATTCCTGTAATTCTCGCAGAGCCTCTCGAAGAAACACTTACCCGTGTTATCGGTTCGGGTCGCCAGGCCGAGAACGTGCCGAACCAAAGGCCGTCCGAGGATGTCTTCCAGCACGTGGTGGGTTGGTTCCGCATTGGCTTCGAGCCTCCCTATGCGGCCAGCATGCCCATTGGCGGACAAGTCGATTCTCATTCCAACCTCCAGTTACCTTCACCCGTGTCACGAGGCAATTGGCATGCCATTTTGATGTCGCCCGCTTCGGCCACATGTGATGTGTGAGAGGCGTTGGCTCAGCAGATCAGCGACAGATTTGTTGAGAGAGGATAGTGGTCCGATGCTCGGATCTCGTGATGCACCCTTGTTCCCGAGCAGATGGCCGGTCCTCGAACGAAAATCCAGTCGAGCATCTGACCATTCGGCTTCGTACTGCGGCACTGGCTGCCCTCACACGCGTCCCTGAACCCCGATGCGAGCAGATAGTCCCGCAATGGGGAGGGTGCATTTCGGGTGTTCAAATCGCCCGCGATCACGACCGGCGTGTCGTGCGAGTACAGAAGACTGTCGTGGACCACCTCACTCAACTGCCACAGTCGCAGATTGTCGCTTCCCTGGCTCTCAAGGTGAAGATTGTAGATCACGAGGCGAGTGCGCCCGATGACCAACTCCACCACCAACGCCATCCTTCCGCCGTGGCGCGGCTGGAACACCGGCCATTGCGGAAGATACCAGCGAGGACGCCAATAGTCCGACTGCCGGCTAAAACGCAGGATGTGCGGCACGTCGATCTGGCAACGGGCGAACACAGCCTGTCCCTGGAACGCGCGTCCCGTGTTCGATCCCTGGCTGAGTTCCTCGAACTCGATGCCGAACACGTAGTTAAACTCGAATTGCGCCGCCAGCAGGTCCGCCACATGCCGTTTTCCGGTCCTTCGCGCGTTGAGATCGACCTCTTGGAAGACGCAGACATCGGGTTGCTCCCTTCGGATGACGTCCATCACTCCAGCCAGGTCCAGCCCTCGCTCGATGTTCCAGTTCAGCAGTCTGATCTGCTCAGCCTGGCTGCAATTGTGGCGACGGCTGGCATACTGTCCCTGAAGGATTCGATCCAGGCTCATGCGGGTCTCAGGCCACGGCCGGCACGAGCGCTCCTTGCCGGCTCAATTCGCGGGCGCCGCGGGGCAGCCGAGGATAGACGCTGGTCCGGGCAAATCGCAGATCGGCAACGTCGTCGATTTCAGCCCAGGGCAAGCCTCGCGTGGAGCAAAATCCCACGCGTAGGCCGCGCGCGATCAGCCGCTGCACCGCCGCGTTGAAAAATTCGTTCACGTGACCTTCAGCCACCATCGTCCCGATCTCGCGGAACAAAGACGCTGTGATCGCACGCGAAAACACTGTGATCCCGATATACGTCGCGCTGTATTCGTCCGGCGAGATCGCCTTGCCCATAAGGACCACATCGCCCCCGCGAACGATCACCTTCATCGTCTCATCGCGCCATTCGGGATCCACGATCATGGAGACGGGGCCTTGCGCCGCTACGGCGGGCAGGAGAATGTCCGGATGGCACAAGACGTCGGCGTTCAAACAGAGGAAGTCGCAAGGTTCCGCCCAATCGCGCGCCAACCAGAGCGAGTAGATGTTGTTTGTCGTAGCGAACTTCGGGTTGTGTATGAAATGGAACGAATCGAGGCAGTGACCGTAGGTGTGGGCGATGTGCTCAACGATTTGCCTCCCATTGTGCCCGATGACAATTCCGATTTCGGAAACCCCGGCGGCCCAAAGCCCCTCGATCTGATAATCCAGAATGGTCCGACCGCCGAAAGTCAGCAGGCACTTGGGGAGACCATGCGTCACCGTCTCGATTCTTGTTCCTCGGCCGGCAGCAAGGATGACAGCCTTCATTTCTCTACCTCCGCGGGCAAGACGCGTCTGGAGGCCGTCTTCGTCCGCCCGGACGGGCGCGGCAGAAACAGCCTGCGGTTGAAATAGATGGTCACCATCCACGCAACATTGGCTCCGAAAGCCGCCAAGAACAGGAAGAGCGGCAGCAATCCTAGGACCGCGAACACGAGAAGGTAGTTGATCAGCACGCCTTTCTTCGTCAGAAACTGAAGCTGGCGCACGCTGCGGGAAATCGGATTGCCAGTATCGCGCTCGAGCGCGGCGAGGTAGCGCTGTGCGTACTCGTTGGGTCTGTCGGCCGGCGCGGCCAGCCTCCGCTGCACACTAATGACGATGAAAGAAAGCACGCTGCCAAAGAGCAACGCCGCACCCAGGAACAGGTACACCTCGCCGCCGCGCCGGTATCCGCCAATTGCCATGCCGGCGAAAGCGAGCAGGTAGGTCGTGTAGTCGATCATTGTCTCCAGCCAGCAACCAAACGCGGACTCTTGAAACTTCAACCTTGCCAGCATGCCGTCGATCTCATCGAACAGGCCGGAGATGAAGAACAGCACCGCACCCGCGACATCCCAAGGCCATGACCCCTGAGCGAACGAGATCCCGGCCACAGCCGCGACCGCAAGGCCTCCGAAGCTGATGGCATTCGGAGTTACCCGTGTACGAGACAGCCATCGGACAGCGGGTCTGCACAGCTTCCGGTTGAAACGTGAATAGATGCCGTCGGTTACCTTGCCTGACCGGCACACCAACTCGGCTTCCGCGTGCTTGACCATTGCAGGCGGCCGTAGCGACACTCCCGGTTGCCCAGGCAAAGTAACGACCTCAAACGTTGCGCTGCGACCCTCGATTAGATCGTCCTTCCGAAACACCGTCGGACATTCGGAAACACGGCTGTCAGGTCCGCAGTCCGCCGCACTGGAGAACCGCACGCTTGTACGCGGGTGCTCCGCAGCGACGGAGAGCAGATCAATCACCGCCGACTTGTGCGCCACGTAGTCACACGGCACCCAAAGAAAATGGGCATCCAGCTGCGGCGCAATGGCACGCCAGTTATCTGGCTTACGGGGATCGAACGGGGCAGCAACCTGCGCCGTTTCGATTCGCGCGGGGTCCAAAGCCGGCGACAGAAGATGCTCTCGCAGGCCGTCCCTGGACAGGCCCGGCGGGCGCACGAGAAGGACGCGTGTGCCACCGCTGCGAAGGGCTGTCGCGATCACCCGAACAAGCAGCGGCACGCCGCAAACAGGGGTTTCCAGTCTGTCGATCTCTTCGACCGGCGGTAGTGCGATTACAACTTGCATCTCAGCGCTCCTCCATGCAAAGCGATACCTGGCGCGCTGCCGCCTTCTCAGTGGGACGCTGCGCGCCCGACCTGGCCGCCCACAGGATTCCGGCTGAGCACCACAAGAGATCCCGCACGCGACGAGCCACGGCCAGCATCAATCCGGCGGTAGGTGCGAACCCAAGCAGCGCAAAGGAGGCCGCGGCTCGTCGCGTGCGGGATCTCTTGT
>CAZVIK010000238.1:0-5639 GCA_964627045.1 uncultured Solibacteraceae bacterium
GCCGAATGCCACTCGGAGTCCAGCAGGCGAGGCAACACGTAGTAGAAGGCGCCGAACATCATCATCGAGAAAAACGCGTACACGCCCAAGTGGGCGTGCGCGATGGTGTAGTGCGTGAAGTGATTGACCTCGTTCACCGTGCGCAGGCTGGTAATCGAGCCCTGAACGCTGACGGCGGTGTAGCACATGGCGCCGCACACCACGAAGCGCAGCGTCGGGCTGGATTTCAGCTTGTCGAAGTGCCCCACCATGGTGAGGTGATGGTTCACGGCCACGGTGGCCACCGGGATGAACATCATCACGCTGCCCACGATTCCCACCGTCACCAGCCACGCGGGCAACGGGCCGCCGATCAGGTGGTGCGTGCCTGCCCAGTTATAAAAGATCGCCAGCGTCCAGAAGCCGAGAAGCGAAAGATGATAGCTATGCACCGGCCTTCCGATGACTTTGGGGATCAGGTAGTACGCCGTCGCCAGGCCGATCGGCGTGAACCACAATCCCAGCACGTTGTGCGCGAACCACCAGTTCGCCGCGGCCTTGGACACCCCCGTGACGGCCGGCGTAAAAACTAACGCAATGGCGAGGGTGTAGAGGAACGGGAACCAGAACACCGCCCCGAACAGGTACCACTGTGAAACGTAGGTGTGGGTCACCTGCCGTCCGGCCAACATCTTCACGGTCGCCGCAATCAGCACCAACACGCAAAACGCGTAAAACCCCAACGTGGCGGGAGGCATTTCCAGCCATTCCACGCTGGTGCCGTAGCCGGCGAGAACCGCCACGGTTCCGTAGGCCACGGCCACGTTCCAGACGATGGCGGTAATGGGCAATAACCGCGGGAAAGGCAGGCGCACGCGGCACAACCGCGCCTCCAGCCAAAGCAGCGTCCCAACGCCGGCCATGGAACCCCATCCGTAGATGACCGTCAGGAGATGCGCGGGGCGGATGCGCCCGAAGGTGAGCCACTCCCATTCGGTCAGAAATCCGGGAGAGTGCATCTTGATGGACGCGATAATGGCAAGCAACGAACCGGCCAGTAGCCAGAACACGGCGCTGGTGTAGTACCAGACAACGGTGCGACGCGCTGAGCGGTCGATCTGGACGCGCGTCAGGCGTTCCTGGAGTTCATCGGGGGGCATCGCGGGTTGGGCTAAGGCTGACAATGGGGGTCTCCAGGAGAATCGGACGGCGAGGGGGACAGCGTGGAATCGGTGATGCATCCGTCGGGTTCCTCGTCGTCAAAGATGCTGGCGGCGCCGCGGCCTGTCCTGATCGGATGGCCCAGCCCAGAGCCCAGATGGCCGTGGCCCCAAACACGATCGCGACCCCGAGCTCGGCAATGTAGGCGACGGTCATATGCGGGCCCGTTAGTCCTCTTTTATACACGAAAAGGGGCCGGGAAGACACTCCCCCCGCCGGCGAAGGTGTTTCCCGGTTGAAGGAAGGCAGTTTGGTGTTTCTTGAATGCGGAAATGCGCGGGGGCATGCTGGTGAGACGCACACCCCCGCGGGGTCCCAGACGGAGGCTAGAAGTAGAACTTCGCCGCAAGCTGAATCGTGCGCGGGTTGCGCACAGTGTTCAGCGCGCCGAAGCCAAATCGGTTGGTTGCACTGGGCAGGTTGGAAATCGCGCCCGTGGTCGCGTTGAATTGCGGGGTGAAGTTAAACGTACTCCACTGGGTGTGATTCCAGGTGTTGTACGTCTCAAACCGCAACTGGAAGTAGCGCTGATCGTCGCCGCCCACCGGAATCTTCTTGAACAGCGAAAGATCCCAGTTGTTCACGCCGGGACCCCGGAACGGACGAACCGCCGATTCCATGCCCAGGCTGCCCTTGACCGCCGGCGCAAAGCAGGAGGGATCGATGAACGCCTCCAGCGTCCGGTCGCCGGGCGACTTGTTCGGATTGCAGGTGATCATCGGACGCGGCGACCAGCCTTCCGAACCGGTGATCCGCCGGTTCAGCGTAGTCGCGCCCACGCCCTGAACGGTGTAGCTGCCGACGGCGCTAACCGATGTTCCTCCGCCCACAACGTACGGCGCACCCGAGGTCAGGCTGGTGATTCCCGAAACCTGCCAGTTGTTGAGCAACAGCTTGAACACCGGGTGGTCCAGCGCGCCGCCGTCGCGGGCGAAGCGGGGCATGTTGTAGATGTAGTTCACAACGAGCGACTGGGTGCGGTCGAAATGGAGCAGGCCGTAATCGGCCTGACGGTGGTACAGCGGGTGCCCTGAATACTGGAAGTCGGTATCCGTTCCCATCGCCTTGCTCCAGGTGTAGTTGACGCCGATGGTCAGATCCTTCGCCATGCGGCGGTTGGCTGAGACCTGGAGGGCGTTGTAGTTGGTGTTGCTGCCGAAGGTGGCGATGAAGCCGCCACCGCCGAGGCCGGATTGCGCCACGGCCGTTCCGCCGCCGGCATAGCCGGTATAGGGACGCAGGAAGTCCACCGGCATGGCGTTGTCACCGTTCAGGTTGGTCGCCTTGGTCGGATCCTGATTGGCCGGCTGCCAGGCACTGCCGAAGGGCGCCTCGTTGAACGGGTAGCGCGCCAGGCCGTGACGAGTCATGGTGCCGACGTAGCCGACGTCCAAGAGGAACTTGAGCGGCAATTCACGCTGCACGCTCACGTTGTAGTTGTAGACCCGAGGAAGCGTGCCGTCCACCGACAGCCCCGCCACGTTCAACGGGAACAGAGTGCCCGAAGCCGAGGCGACGTTGCTCAGGTTTCCGTAGTAGATCTTCGGCGTGACCAGGCCGGGCGGATAGGAGATCTGCGCAAAGATCATGTTGCCCTGAATGCGCTCGTAGAATACGCCGCCGCCCATGCGCACCACGGTCTTGCCGTCCGGGCCGGCCGGGGTCCAGGCCAAGCCGAACCTCGGACCCATTTTGACACCGGGACTCTTGATCATTCCGCGCTCGACTCCGTTCACGCCTCCGACCACCATCCCGTTGAAGGGATCGCCGGAGTTGGGAACGATCGCGCCGATCAGCGCCGCCGGTTCGTTCGCGCCCGTGAGGGGGTTATAGGCTCTCCGCGCGCCGTTGACCAGGACGGGTTGATACAACTTCACCCGCTTGGCGTTATCGTAGTTGCCCAGCCGCAGGCTGGAAACCTGGTTCTTTTCGTCGTACCACGGCTGGATAACGCTGAAGCGCACGCCGAAGTCGATGCTCAAGTTCGGCAGGACCTTCCAGTTGTCCTGCGCGTACCATTCGTAGGTCTGGTAGCGGTAGTAGCCCTTGCGGTAGGTGTTGGACTGCTCGAAGGTCTTGTAGTTGCCGAGCAGCGCGTTGGAGTACGCCCAGCCGGTATCGCCGGGGTTTGAGGAATCGCGGCTGAAGTCGATGCGGCCGCTATTGACGATGGTGCCGGTCTGGCGCTTGAAGCTGGTGTCGATGAATAGCCCGAACTTGAGTGTGTGGTTGGCCAAGACTTTGGCGACGTTATCGGTCCAGTTCACGCTCGGGTTCTCGTTGTCATAGGGCATGCCGGCAACGTAAATGGTCGGCGAGTTTGAACCGACGTCCCAGGTCATGTTGGGAACCATGCCAAATGGGTCTGCGTTCGGGTAAAGCATCGGCAGCGTGATGCCTGCGTTTTTCCGGAGGTACTTGCTGTCCTCCTGCGGACGGTTGGGCAGCCAGTTGCGCGTGTTGCCGTAGCTAAACTCATTGGTCAGCGTCGGCGTGATAATCGTGGTCAACGTGCCGGAACCGGAGAGCGCTCCGTTCGGCGCGTAAAACGGCGAGATGCCGATGTTGTTGTTCACGTTCAGTCCGCCGGCCTGGTAGGTCACCCGCTTCTGGCGGACGATCCGGGCGAAGGCCTTCCAGTTGGGCGAGATGTTCCAGTCGCCGCGGAAGATCATGTCGTCAATCTTCCGGCTGCCTTCGAACTCATACTGATAGTTGTAGGTGTAATCCACTCCCAAACGGTTGGGCAGCGGGAAGAAGTTCAACAGTTGCTGGCCGTACTGGTTGATGCGGCCCAGAGGGATCTGATTGCCCGGGAACGCGACACCCGTGGTCGGATCTTTTATGACCACAGCCTTGCCGTTTTCCTGCGTGGCAGCGAAGTTCCCGGCACGTTCTTCGGCGGTCGGCACCAGCCTGTTGGTGAGGGCGTCGAAAAGCCGCGGCCGCTGGAACTCGAAGTTGGTGAAGAAGAACAGCTTGTCTTTGCTGGAGTTGAACTTCCCGGGCATGTAAACCGGCCCGCCGATGTTGAAGCCCTGCGTGCGATTCCGGTTTCGGCCGCGAGCTCGGCCGTTGTAGTTGTTCAGCCAGGAATTGGCGTTCATCCACTCGTTCTGGAGGAACAGGTAGGCCCCGCCGTGGAAATCGCGCGTACCGCTCTTGGTCACGACCGTGATGTTGGCGCCGGCCGCGCGTCCGAATTCCGCCTGCTGGCCATTGGTGAGCACCTTGAACTCGGAAATCAGGTCGCTGTTCAGGCGCATCAAGCCGGTTCCGTTATTGCCCGTGTCCATGGTGGAAATGCCGTCCACCATGAGCGCGTTCTGGTCCGTGCGCAGCCCGTTGGCGTTGTTCGTATCAGGGTTGAATCCGGCGACGGTCTTTAGCAAGTCGGTGAAGTTCCGGCCCGAGGAGGCCAGGTCGACGATCTGGCTGCTCGTGATCACGCCGGAACGCTCCGCGCTGACCGTCTGGAGGGTGACCGAACTGGCTTCAACGGTGATCGATTCGCCCACTGATCCAAGTTCCAGGCGAATCGTCGGCAAGCCGACGCGGTCCTGGGCGAATACGGAGATGTCTGTCTTTGTGTACTTCTTAAACCCGGCCTTCTCCACAGTCACCGTATAGGTGCCGGGCGGGACCGGAGTGATCACGAAGGCCCCCTCCGCGCTGGATTCAAGCACGCGGAAGGTTGCGCCTTGCGCCTGGTTGATCATCGTAACCGTGGCACCGGGCACAACGGCCCCTTGGCCGTCCTGAATGACGCCGCTGACGACGCCAGAACTCTGTTGCGCCCACCCGGGAGAGAGGCACAACAGACAAATGGCGACGAGAAAGCCCACTCGCGCCGCCCCTGCTGCTCTTGTTTTCATTCGGTTGGCTCCTCTTTGATCTGGTCTTCCTACCCCACCTTGGCCTCTGGGTACCGGCATGAGACTACGCACGATAATCCAACGAAAAGCATTGCTGCACCCGGCGCCGGAGCGGGCACGTTCGAGTTCGCGAGACTGCATGATCCACCCGGAAGCTGCTATATTCTTGACCTTCTTGACCTGGGAGTAAAGCAGGTTAAGGATACGCGCCGGTGAGTCACCTGAGGAATGCGTACAATCCGCCCGAACGCTTCGGGAATAATGCCCCTTTGGGGATGGATCTTGGTCCTTGCCCCGGCACAAGTGTTACTGCGGCACCCTGATGAATTCCTGGATTCGAGATCCTGTTTTCGGGAGACCGCGCGGGTGCGCGCGCCGACGCCGCAACGTGGCTCGAAACCACGTCGCGGGCCTTCGACGTGTAAGCATTCCGTCTCCGGCCTACCCGCCGCCACCGTCGCGGTCCACGGCCGTTGCACGATCCGGGAAGCGGAACTCCAGCAATTGTATGAAGTGGGAGGGGCGGTCATGCCAACCAAGCAACCGCATGAACAGGCGGTCCCG
>CAZVIK010000239.1:0-5624 GCA_964627045.1 uncultured Solibacteraceae bacterium
CACTTCTGCGCATCGATACGCGCGACCGGGACTTTTTGTTCGTTCACCTCCAAGTCCTGTATCCGCTGCTGAACCTGGTGCATCTGCTGAGCGAGCGCCTTGGCCTGCTGCTTGAGCACGGCCAGATCCGGCCCGCCCGCCACGGCCGTTTCACTCGGGCTTGCCTCGGAACCCATGCCTTGCGCCAGCGCGGAACCCTGTCCCATTCCGCTGCCCATGTAAAGCAGCGTCCTATTTTCGCTAAAAAACGTCGTTACCGGTGCCGGACAAAACCCGCTTGGGTTCTGTCCGGCACCGGAAAACGTCGTATCTTACGCGAAAATAGGGGGGATTTTCGCGGTCAAACGCGGCCCGAATCACGCATCGACGCCAGGCTCAAAGGGCCGGTACAACGACACTCCTATTCCAGCGTCCATCAACGGCCGCCGGAGTTCATCACGGCCTCTATACGCCGGAAGCCCGATGGACACCGATTGAATGCCAACGGTGGCGAGTTGCGCCGGCGTAGCCGCCTTCCACCCCGCCATGACCGCCGCCAGACTCGCCCGAATGAGCGAGCGCGCGTCCTGCGCCTTCGCGCCACGAATGGCCAACGTCAGTTCCATCTCCTGCCGACCGGCTTCCAAGTCCCAACGGCCGCCACTCTCGAACAGACACGCCGCGCGGTCTGGTTGCGCCGGGAATTCAGGCTCCAGGATCAGCGTCGATCCCGCTACCAGTCCAGTCGCCTGGCCATCCGATCCGGCGATGATCCACTGCCCAATTAACTGCAGCGCCGGCGTGTAGTCGATGAACATTCCCGGCCTCCTAAAAACAGGCGGTGGGACTATCGCCCACCGCCCCCGTCTTGGGCCGTAACGCCGGCCGCTAGGTATCTCACTTAGCCGGTTCGGGAGAAGCCACTGGCTTCTTGACCAGCAGCGTCTCCAGCCAGCCCTGGAAACTCGTCTGCGCGGCCAGCATGGCTTCGTAGGTGGCCTGGCGCTGTTCAAAGTAACTCTTCAGCCCTTCGATGTACGCCGCCGCGTTTGCCGCGTTCTCGCAGATCCTGGCCTGCTGCGTACGCATGAAACTGACCGTGTTAGACATCTGCGTGAAGAGCCTGGCCTTCTGCTTATCCAAGGCTTCGGCGACGTTCGCCGGGATCATCCGGGTCTGCACGGACACCATGCGCTTCTCTTCCTTATATGCGTCACTGCCGTCAGCGGCCTTGACGGGTACTTTCTCCACGCGCTCTTCCATCGTCGTGACGGTCACAGTAGACGATCCGCGCGCGGCCGCGTCGAGAGCCAAGATTTTGGCCGTTTCCTTCTCCTCAAACTCCTTGACGAAGCGGTCCTCGAAGGCCAGATGCTGTTCGTTCAGTGCCTTGACGCTTCTGTCGAGCTGCTCGACGCCCCGACGCACGGCGGTTGTGTCTCCACAGCCGGCCACCAGGAACACCACGAGCAGCGCGGAGAGCGCCAGGATCCCGTTCGTTTTCGCCCATCCGAGCCAGCCCGTCACGGCACCCAGGATCTGCTGCGGGATCTGGTTTGCCTTGCGGGCGGCCTCGATGGCCTCCAGGTCGGCCTTCAGTTCGGAAGGGATGACCACGGCACCGACCTGCAGGCCGGCGGTCGGAGACGGCACAACGTAGCCGTAGTAGGCCAGGATCTGCGGTGTGATCTGCGATTCCAGGATGCCATCCGCGATAGCCGCGGCGCGCGCTTCGCTCTCGGTCATGGTTGTTCCTCCGGTCAGGGGTCCGCCGGAAACATCCAGCTGTTGCTTATTTGATACGGACTTCCCGCATCCGCACGGCTTCGACATCCCCACCACGATGGCGCCGTCGAGGCTCGGTTGCGGCGGTGACACGGCAGGCGGTGGTTCAGCCGGGTCATATAGTGCCATCGGCGGCGCGTCTGACTCGCTCATGGCCTTCCAGCGTCCCAACGGGCACGCTGCTTCAGCCTTCGATGTCTTCAGCCGTAACTCGCAACCGCAGCCATCCCGCGCCTCATCGCGAAGGACCTTCTGTAGCCGCGGGCGGCCGCAGTACTCCTTCTCGCCGTCTCGCCTGTAGAGACGCTGGCCGGCGCTATCCGCCGCCTGGCACGCGCGGCAGATATGCAGTCGCGCGGCGGCCGTCGTGGCCGGCGCCGCTCCGGAGACCATCCCGCGCACGAACCCGACGATACCCCACGTGCGCTTACCCGCCTGGGCGTGGGCCTCGTCTCCGGGGCGTAGCCTAGACAATCCGCCCTGGTCGTTGCGCCGCCATCCGGCGCGCGCGAGTGCGATGTCATCCAACCTTGTCAGTTCCGAGTATTTCATGCCGTCGGTTCTCCGCAGCATTTGCAGTTCGGGTCTGTCGTACCGGGCGGGCAGGCGATCTGTCCGGCCGCGATGACACCTAGATAGCGGCCAATGAATCGGCACTTGTCCTCTTTGTATTCTCGACGCGTGCTATCCAGGTAGAGTTTGCAGTCGGGTGTCGATGCCAGGCCAGGCTTTTCGTACTCGCCCGTGCAGACGCACGGCAGGACCATCGGCCAATCATAGTCGGGCATGGTGCAGGGAGATGAAGAACACGTGATTTGCCACGCCACAGCGGCGAGGTAGCGCAAGTTGACCGCGCATACACAGTACCGGTTGGGCGTGCCGGACGGCTTGTTGTACGTGCACGACGTTCTGGCCGACGACGGCCAATACGATACTATCCCGATTGGTTTGATTTGGTACCAGCAATCGCCGATCTGGAATTCCAAAGGCTCTTGCTGTGCGTACCACGCGTTTAGCGCGGCTTGGATCTCGGTATGCTTACCCGCGATCCAATTGGTCCGCTCCATACCAGTGGCAAAGCAGAGCTCACCATCGGGGACGTACCGGAACAGCAGGTTGTTCGTGCCGGCCGCGCACGGGCCTGGGCAATCGGCATCAGGCCCCCAGAACTCCCAGCGTAGATCTGTGCAGGCCGGTGAAAACGGCCACGCATTCGGGACAGCCTTTCCGACCCCGTTGTAGAGCCATCCCTCGGGCGGAGTGAATCGTCCCAACCACTCATTGAATAACGCGGTGGATGCGGCCCGGCTGCCGGCCAGGTTGCCCTCACCGTCATAGGCGTTCACGCATGACGCACCACAGCCGAGGTTAGTGCCCGGGCACCCCAGAGGCGGGTTAGCCGGCTTCGTCAACACGATCTCCACATCCGCGCGTCCGACGCAGCCGTCCACATTCGGATTTGTAACGTTCGTTTCGAGATGCGTGAATCCTTCGGCTGGCGTGAAGGGGACGCCTTCGTTGGAATTCATTTTGCAGCACTTGCCGGACGCGCAGCAAACGCAGTCAACCCAGTCATGTCGGACACCATCTGGCATATTGGCATGTCTCCGGGTGGGCGGGCAGGAGGCCCGCGGCCCATCAGCCTCGGCGTACCTTGACCCAGGTGCGCTTCATCTTGCCGGGTTGCGTGTCGTCGCAGACGGCGTCCTTCAGTACTTCGACCAGGTCCAGATCGGGGGGGTCGTCTTCGGGCGGGGGCTCTTCAGGCGGCGGCTCCTCCTCGTGAGGCTCGCAGCCCATTTCGCAGTCTTCCTTGGTGGCGAATTCTCCCCCATCGCCAAAGACCGCCTGGCATGGCGGACCTTCCTTCGGGCACGACCACGACGTGAGTTGCCCGGTCTCACATCCGTCGTCTAAGCAGTCCTGGAGGTTGGGGTACGTGCCAAACGAATCGTTCCGGGGTTGGCAGCGCTTATGCCCCAGCGAGTTCGTGTAGCAGTCGTACGAGCGGCCACACCGTTTTGTGCACGCGTCGTTCGTCTGGAATGCGCCACCCGGACCCTCACGCTCGACGCATTTTCCATCGACGCAGTCGAAGCTCTTTTCCGCGCCGCCGGGCGGGTCGCCACCGGGCGGGGTGACCGTTCCACCATCCCCGTTGTACGCATCCCATCCGCTGAAACAGTTCTCGGTATCGTCGCTGTCCTTATTCTGCCACCAGTTGCGCGTGCCGGCCTGCGTGCGGATCTTGGCCTTTGTTTTTGCCGCCTCCAATGCCTCGCGCAGGGGTACGTCGGACAATTCCAACACGATGTCGCGCTTCACCAGGTCGTACCGCATCCGGCGTACGCGCATATTGTCGAAGTTGGTCACAGGAGACCCAACCTTCAAGCTCGCGTTCAGACCCTTGACGTGCACAGCCAGGCTGCCGGTTTTGTCGCTGGACCATCCCTGGCGCTTGTAACGCCTCGTGGCGAGCGACTGTAGTTCGGCCGTATGATCGACGTTGTTCTCCGGTTCGTCATCGGTATAGGCGAATCTCTCGCTGTGGATCTCCCAGAGTTCACCATCCAATGCCGGGTCGGTGCCTTCAACCGAGACATTCAGCGGTCCCAGATATGCCGTGTAGTGCGCCCAAACCTCGACGGTGGGCCAGTGATTCTCGACTAAGATGCCTCCCAGCGGGATGACGAAGAACGGTTGCCCGTCGTCGGGATAGACGACAATCGGGTTTTCGAACTTGTAGACCAGGATGCCGCCGACGCGCACAATCAATACGACTGCGTCCAGACACTCGCCGTCGTTAATGAACCGGCCTAGGATCGCTGCCTCGCCCTCCGGCAGGTATACGCGGAAAAACTCGTCGTAGGGATCGTCCGGATCGTCCGGTTGGCCAGGCAGCGGCGGATAGGTCACATCCATATACCGGCCGCGGTACCGGTGGAATCTACCGGCGCCCTCCATGGTCAATTTCCGGTACTTGTTGTTGATGGACTGTCCCGTCTCGCCTTCGACGAGCAGTAGTTCGCCGTTTACTGGGTTGATGACGTTGTAGCTGCCGACGCGGAGCGTGACACCCGGAGACGAGTAGTAATCCGTGATGTGCAGCCTGGGCGATCCGCCATTCGGTTCGCAGAGCGCAATCCCGCCCTCGGTGTACTTGAGCAAATCGTCCAGCCAGGTGTCCATCGACTGGCCGCCCTTGTCGAGCGCGGGTAGTGCGCCAGAAACGCCATCGACCGCGATCCCGCCAGGGAAGAATCCAGACGCGCCGGTGAGGATCGTAGTCAGCGCGTCGGTAATCGACGTGCCTTCCTTGATCTTGATCTTCCCAGTTCGCGTCGCGCCGGCCACGATGACCGCGGGATGCTTCGCCAGCAGCCGGTACGCGTCCGCCGCGCGATAGGTGACGCCTTCGCCGCCGCGGTACGCCTTCGTTCGTTCGACGATCTTGCCGCTGAAAATCAGCCCCAGATCCGGGTCGGTGTACTGGACTGCAGTGCCCACGGCGAGCACGGCGCCCGAATCCACCTTGACCGCGTGTTCGGCCTCCAGGACGCGCGCCGCGTTCGATTCGACCGTGACGCTGCGGACCGTGCAGCCGGCGAGGGTGCTCAGTTCAACTGCCATAGCCAGTGATGAACTCCAACTCGAAGGTGACCGCGTCGGGAAGGTCCAACTCGCTGGGCTGGACATCGGCCAGGTGGCACGTGCCCAGGTTGTTTGTGCCGTCCAGGATCAGGCTGCCGGCGTTGCCCTTGTAGTTCCAGGCCCAGTCTTTCACGGCGTTCTCGGCCGCCTGGCGGCGCTCCAATGCCGTCGCGCCGGACACGGACTGCTTGATGGCCGTGACGCGGATG
>CAZVIK010000240.1:0-5614 GCA_964627045.1 uncultured Solibacteraceae bacterium
CCATGAACCTGAGTGGCGCAGGCTTCAGCCTGTGTGGTCTCCAGGGCTTACATCCGGCTATTTCAACCAGTTCCTGACGCCGTTCCGGCAGCGGCGCGTATTTCCCCGAATCAATTCCGGGTGGGCATTCTTGCCGGGGCAACGCACCGCGCAATTTGACTTGAATCCACCGCCTCGGATATCCTGAGATTTCCTCTTGGTAGAGGCGCGGAGGTCATCAGTAGCGGGGCGCGCGATTCCGGGAAGCTCCGGACGCCCTGGCGAAAGGGACCGGCATTATCTCCGCCGAAACAGCCGCGGGAGCGAACCCCGCCGGCGGTTGGGGGGTCTGGCTAATACCGGCCCACTGTCATCCGTGCGGTTTGTGCGGATGGAGCGCTATCGAGAAGTGACGAAACCCGCCCGCCTTCTGCGGTTTCTCCCTTCCGATGCCTTCCATTCGGCTAGTGTAAAGACATGGACCTCTTTGAGTTGACGCGCCGCTTGATCGACATCGAATCGATCACCGGAAATGAAAAGGCTACCGGCGATTTCGTCGCTGCGTACCTCGATGACCTTGCCGCGCGTCAGCGGGGCCGCGTCGAGTCTCTCGAGGCGGCGCCTGGGCGGTTCAACGTCTTTGCATCATTCGGCAATCCCGTCGTCACGCTGTCCACGCACATGGATACCGGTCCTCCGCATGTGCCCTCTCGTGAGGACGAAACGCGCATCTGGGGCCGCGGCGCCTGTGACGCCAAGGGAATCATCGCCTCCATGATCCACGCCGCCGAGGCGCTCCTCTCGGACGGAGTGCGGGATTTCGGCCTGCTTTTCGTCGTCGGAGAAGAGAAAAACAGCGCCGGTGCGGTGGCCGCCGCACGAGACCCGCGCGGCTCGCGCTTCCTCATCAACGGCGAGCCGACCGAAAACAAACTAGCCATCGGGTCCAAGGGCGCACTGCGATTCGAGATCACCGCGAAAGGCAAGATGGCGCATTCCGCGTACCCGGAACTGGGCGACTCCGCCATCGACAAACTGCTGGACGCGCTCCAGGAAGTGCGCGCCATCCGGTTGCCGTCGGACCCGCTGCTTGGCGCCGGCACATTGAACATCGGAACCATTTCCGGCGGCCGGGCCCCGAACGTCGTGCCGGACGCCGCCTCGGCCGAGGTGATGTTCCGCCTGGTTGCCGACGCCGCGCCGCTGCGCCAGGCCGTGGCCAAGGCCGTCCAAGGCCGCGCCGAAGCGCGCGAAGTGGTCTGCATCCCGCCCGTGAGACTTGGACGGCTGAGCGGATTCGAAACCACGGTGGTGGCTTACACCTCGGACATCCCGGCTCTCGGGGCCGGATGGGGCAAGCCTTTCCTCCTGGGTCCCGGGTCGATTCACGTCGCCCACACCCTGGAGGAGCACGTGACCAAGCGGCAATTGACGGAAGCGGTTCAACTGTACTCGAAGATGGTGAGGCAACTCCTCGCCTTGTAGGAAAGGGAGAGCGATGGAACGTAGAATCCAAGTCGGCATTCTCGGCGGCACCGGAATGGTGGGCCAGCACTTCGTGAAGTTTCTCCAGAACCACCCGTGGTTCGATCTCACCTGGCTCGGAGCCAGCGACCGGTCGGCCGGCAAGAAGTACCGGGATGCCGCGCAGTGGCACCTGGGCGGGGAGACGCCGGCTTCGGTGGCCGATATCGTGGTGGAAGAGTGCAAGCCCGGCAACGCGCCGAAGTTGCTGTTCTCGGCGACCGACGCCGGCGTGGCCACCGAGATCGAACAGGCGTTCGCCAAGGCCGGCCACGTGATCGTGTCCAACTCACGCAACCACCGAATGGACGCCGACGTTCCGCTGCTGGTGCCGGAGATCAACGCGGACCATTTGAAACTGGTGCCGTTTCAGAAGAAGGCGCGCGGCTGGGATGGGGTGATCGTGACCAACCCGAACTGTTCCACTGTCGTTCTGACGCTCGGGTTGGCGCCCTTGAAGCGGTTCGGCATCACGCGCGTCGTGGCAACCACCATGCAGGCCATCTCCGGCGCGGGCTACCCGGGCGTGCCTTCGATGGACATTCTTGGCAACGTGATTCCCTACATCGGCGGAGAAGAGGAAAAGATGCAGCAGGAGACCCAGAAGATCCTGGGCGATTTCGACGGCGCGGTGGTTCGCGATTTGCCGGCCCGCGTCAGCGCGCACTGCAACCGCGTGGCGGTGGTGGACGGCCATACCGTCACCGTGTCGGTCGAGTTCTCCTCGAAGCCCTCGGAAGCCGACCTGCTGAACGCCTTCCACGCATTCACCGGCGTTCCGCAGGAGCGGAAGCTGCCGAGCGCGCCCGCGCGTCCCGTGATCTACATGGCGCAAGCCAACCGCCCGCAGCCGCGCAAGGACGTCGAGCGGGAGCGCGGTCAGACGGTTTTCGCCGGCCGTCTCCGCCCGTGCCCGGTCTTCGACTGGAAGTTCGTCGCCATGGGCCACAATACGGTTCGCGGCGCCGCCGGAGCCGCGGTGTTGAATGCCGAACTGATGGTCAGCGAAGGGTTGGTGTAGGGGCCGCGTCCGGCCCCTGGCGGAGGTCTCAATGATCGTGATGAAATTCGGCGGCTCGTCGGTCGAATCGGCGGCCGCCATCGAGCGGGTGGCGGGGATCGTCAAGGCGCGAGTGGACCGGCGTCCCGTTGTGGTGGTCTCGGCGATGGGAAAGACCACCAACAAGCTGCTGGCGATCGCACGGGACGCGATCGAAGGGCGCCGCGACGCAGCCCGGGCGGCTCTGGACGATTTGCGCGGCTTCCACTTGCGCGAGGCGCAGCCCGTCGTGCTGGAAGCCGATTGGCCCGAGGCCCGGCGCATCATCGACGAGCATTTCCAGGAACTGGGCGAGCTGGTCACAGGCTTGGGCGTGCTCGGCGAACTCTCGCCCCGCTCGGTGGACGCCATCTCCGCCTACGGCGAACGCCTGTCGAGCGCCATCGTCGCTCTGGCTTTCCGCAAGTTCGGAATGGACTCGGCGCACGTCGATTCCCGTTCCGTGATTGTCACCGACGCGCGCCACACGCAGGCCGCTCCGCTCTTCCCGCAGACCTACGCGCGGTTGGCCGGCTCGGTCGCGCCGCTCGCCTCGCGGCAGGTCGTCGTCATGGGCGGCTTCATCGCCTCCACCGAAGCGGGCGTCACCTCCACCCTGGGCCGGGGCGGTAGCGATTTCAGCGCTTCCATCATCGGCGCGGGTATCGGCGCCGACGAAATCCAGATCTGGACCGACGTGGATGGAATGCTCACGGCCGACCCCACCATCCTCGCCGGCGGCCATCGCGTCAAGTCGATTTCCTTCCTGGAAGCGGCGGAATTGGCCTACTTCGGCGCGAAAGTGCTGCACCCGGCCACCGTGCTCCCGGCCATCGAGAAGAGCATCCCGGTCCTCATCCTCAACTCGCGCCGGCCGGAGGTGGAGGGGACGCGCATTGTCGCCGAATCGGTGGACTGCGCCAACGTCATCAAGTCGATCGCCTGCAAGCGCAAGATCACCGTCGTCAACATCCACTCCTCGCGCATGCTGATGGCGCACGGATTTCTGCGCCGCATTTTTGAAGTGTTCGACCGGCATCAAACCCCCGTGGACGTGGTCTCCACCAGCGAGGTGAGCGTGTCGCTCACCATTGACAACGCCGCGCGGTTGGCGGATATTTGTCAGGAGCTTCGCGAGTTCTCCGAGGTGGAGATCGAGCGGGACCAGGCGATCGTCTGCCTGGTGGGCGGCAATATCGGCAAGACGCCGGGCGTCGCGGGCCGCGCGTTCGGCGCGATCGGCGGCGCGAACATTCGCATGATCTCGCAGGGGGCCTCGAGACTGAACCTGACGTTTGTGGTCTCCGGGCAGGATCTGGCGCGCGTGGTGGAGTCTTTGCACGCCGAGTTCTTCCGCGAATTGGATCCGGCGGTGTTCGATTAGGTAGGGGCCTATGAATCTGGCGATTGTCGGTTACGGGAAGATGGGGCGGCTGATCGAACAGCTCGCGCCCGAGTACGGCTTTGCGGTTGCGCTGAAACTCGACGAGTTCAACAACGCGAACTACGAAGGCATCACGGCGGCGAACTTTTCCGGCGTCGATGTGGCCATCGATTTTTCGATTCCCTCGGCCGTGGCCGGGAACGTCGAGCGCATCGCGCGGCTCGGCGTCAATCAGGTCATTGGAGCGACCGGGTGGACCGCGCAGATGGACCGCGTGAAGGCCGCTGTGGCGGAGTCCGGCATCGGCCTGGTCTGGAGTCCGAACTACTCCATCGGCGTCAACGTGTTTTTCCGCCTCGTGGCCGAAGCCGCGCGCCGTTTGAAGGACGAGGCTGGCTACGGCGCCTGGGCCTGGGAGATCCACCACTCGGCGAAGAAGGACGCGCCGTCGGGCACGCTGCTCAAGCTGGTGGAAGAGATGAAGGGCGCCGGGTTCGCGCGCCCCATCGACGTGTCTTCGAACCGCGCCGGCTCGATTCCCGGCACGCACGAGATCGGCTTCGACTCGCCGGCCGATACCATCACCCTGCGCCACACCGCGCGCAGCCGCGAGGGCTTCGCGCGCGGCGCTCTGAAAGCCGCACAATGGGTGGTGGGTAAGAAGGGTTTCCACGAGTTCAGTGACGTGCTGTTCGGCTGAGCGGCGCGCCGCCGGCCAGGCCCGGCGAGGTTCGGAGGTGGGACATGTTTACCGGATGTGGCACGGCGCTTGTGACGCCGTTTAAGAAAGACCTGACGCTCGATGAGCCGGCGCTGCGCGCGCTGGTGCGCCGGCAGATCGGCGCCGGAATCGATTTCCTGGTGCCGTGCGGAACCACCGGCGAGAGCCCCACTCTCAGCCACGCCGAGCACCTGCGGGTGGTCGAGATCACCATGGAAGAGGCCGCCGGGAAGACGCCCGTGCTGGCCGGAGCGGGCGGCTACAACACCGCCGAGGTCATCGCGCTGGCTAAGGAACTGGAGGCGATGGGCGTCAACGGCATCCTTTCGGTGACCCCCTACTACAACCGCCCCACGCAGGAAGGGCTCTACCAGCACTACAAGGCCATCGCGTCGGGCACGCGCCTGCCCATTGTGGTTTACAGCGTGCAAGGACGCACGGGAGTCAACGTCGAAGCGGGTACGCTGAAGCGCCTCGCGGAAATCGACAACATCGTGGGCGTCAAGGAAGCCTCGGGCAGCCTGGCGCAGGTGGCGGCGATCCTCAACCAGGTGCCGGACCGCTTCTCCGTTCTTTCGGGCGACGACTCGGTGACGCTGCCCGTCATTTCGCTCGGCGGCAAGGGCGTGATTTCGACCGCCGGAAACGAGATTCCCGCCGAGATGACGGCCATCGCGCGGCTGGGCCTCGCGAACGACTTCCCGGCGGCGCGCGCCATCCATCGCAAGTTTCTGCCGCTGATGGACGTGAACTTCGTCGAGACCAACCCGATCCCGGTAAAGGCCGCCATGGCGCTGATGGGACTGCTGGAGCCGGCCTGGCGGTTGCCGCTGGTTCCGCCTTCGGCCGCCAGTCTCGCCAAGATCCAGAAGGTTCTCGCCGATCTGGGCATGCTCGCGGGCGCCCAGGCCGCCAACTGATTCGGCGCGGCCCCGAAGGCCACAAGCCCCGGGGCCGCCGCACTTCC
>CAZVIK010000241.1:0-5598 GCA_964627045.1 uncultured Solibacteraceae bacterium
CTTTGAAGTCGCGGAACTCCTGCGGCGCAATGTCCATCTCGTCCAGATAGACGCGGCCCGTCTCCAGGTCCACCCGGCCCACCACCGTGTCCCGCACCGCCCGCGGCTGCTCGTAAATCTCCTTGAGCATGAAATGCTTGTAGCCGCCCTTTTCGGCCATGATCGGGTCCCACAAAATGTGGACCAACTGCCGCTTCACCGGCCGCCCCTCGAAATCGCTGAGGTGCGCTCCCCCGGCGTCCACCACCGCCAGGTCGCCGTCGGCCAGGAAGAAGACGTCGCGCGTGTGGCTCAGGATCGCGGGCACATCGGAGGCGACGAAGTACTCGTTCTCGCCTAACCCCACCACCACCGGCGGCCCCATCCGCGCCGCCACGATCTTCCGCGGGTCCGACCGGCTGATGACCGCGATGGCGTAGATGCCGCGCAGTTCGGCCACCGCCTGGCGCACGGCCGCCTCAAGGTTGCCGTCCAGGTATTTTTCAACCAGGTGCGCGATCAGCTCGGTGTCGGTCTCGGTTTGCAGTTTGTGGCCTTCGGCCAGCAACTGCTGTTTCAAAGACAGGAAGTTCTCAATGACGCCGTTGTGGACCACCACCACGTCGCCCTTGCAGTCCCGGTGCGGATGCGCGTTCTCTTCGGTAGGCCGCCCGTGCGTGGCCCAGCGCGTGTGCCCGACGCCGAAGGTGCCGCCCAGCGGATCGACCCGCACGGCCTCCTCCAGGTTCCGCAGCTTCCCCGAGGTGCGCTTCATCTGTAGTCGGTTGGCGCCGTCCAGAATGGCGATACCCGCCGAATCGTAGCCCCGGTACTCCAGGCGCCTGAGGCCGTCCAGGATGATCGGCACAGCTTCCCGCTGGCCGACGTAGCCGACAATACCGCACATAGACCCTCCGCGATCAGTCCAGATACTCGATGCGATACTCTTCAATCACCGGGTTGGCCAGGACGTCGTGCGCGATCTGCTCGACCTCTTCGCGGAGTTTCGCCGGATCGGCCTGCGCGTCCAGGGTCATCTCGAAAAACTTCCCCTGGCGGACGGCCGCGACGGCCTTGTGTCCCAGCCCGTTGAGCGCGGCTTGAATCGTCTTGCCTTGAGGATCGAGAACCGTGGGTTTCAGCGATACGTAAACGCGTACTCTCATGGATAGTTCCATTCTAAACAATCCGCGGACGCCGCCCTGCAAACAAGTTGTCTCTTGGCTCGTTTTCCTGCTACAAGGAAGAGTCCGGGGGAGAATCGTATTCTCAAGATCTGTGTGCTCGCCAGCGGCAGTTCGGGGAACGCGACGTTCGTCGGAACGGCGCGCACGCGCATCCTGATCGATGCCGGTCTCAGTTATAAGGAGCTGTGCCGCCGCCTGGCCGGCATCGGCGAAGACCCGGCGAATCTCGACGCCGTCCTGATCACCCACGAGCACAGCGACCACGTCTCCGGCCTGCCCGTGCTCATGCGGCGCCTGGCCAACCGGGTGCCGCTGTATCTGACGCATCTGACCGCGCCGGCTTTCGCCTGGGACGACCGCACGCCTCCGGTCGAGACCTACCAGGCCGGCTGCCGCTTCTCCATCGGCGACTTCGAAATCGACAGCTTCACCATTCCGCACGATGCCATCGACCCGGTGGCCTTCGCCTTTCACACGCAGGGGTTGAAAGCGGCCACGGTCACCGACCTCGGCTACATACCGGACTCCATCAAGTACCACCTGCGCGACGCGCAATTCCTCGTGTTGGAGTCCAATCACGACCTGGAAATGCTGAAGGTCGGCCCCTACCCCTGGTCGGTCAAGCAGCGCGTGATGAGCCGAAAAGGGCACCTCTCCAACGATGTGGTGTCGGAGTTTATCCGCCACGACATGAACAGGTCCACCGCCACCCTGGTGCTCGGCCACATCAGCGAGAACACCAATCACCCCGAACTGGTCCGGCTTTCGGCCGCGCAGGCGCTCCAATCCCGGGCTCTGGCCACGCGGCTGGTCGTCGCCGAGCCCCGCAAGCAGACGGAGGTTTTCACATTATGATTGCCCGCTACACCCGGCCCGAGATGGCACGCATTTGGAGCGACGAGAACCGGTTCCGCGCCTGGCTGGAGGTCGAGTTGGCCGCCAGCGAAACCCTGGCGGAGATGGGCAACGTCCCGGCCGAGGCCGCCGGCCTGCTGCGCGCCCACGCGGATTTCAACGTCGATCGTATTCACGAGATCGAGCGCGAAGTCAAGCACGACGTCATCGCCTTCACCACCGCCGTGGCCGAGAGCATGGCGGCCGCCGGACACGCCGGTGCCTCCCGCTGGTTCCACTACGGGCTTACCTCCAACGATGTCGTCGATACGGCCCAGGGCCTGCTCGTCAAACAGGCCGGCGCGCTGCTGGCCGAAGACATGCGCGCCTTGATGGCCGTGCTCAAGCGCCGCGCCTTCGAGTTCAAGGACGCGGTGCAGATCGGCCGCACGCACGGCGTCCACGCCGAACCCATCACGTTCGGCCTCAAGCTCGCCATCTGGTACGACGACATCCGCAGCGGCCTGCGCCGCCTGGAAGCCGCCGCCGCCGATCTCAGCGCCGGCAAAATGTCCGGAGCGGTCGGCACCTTCGGCCACATCAGCCCGCGGGCGGAGGAGGAGATCTGCCGCCGTCTGGGTCTGGCTGCCGCGCCCATCAGTAGCCAGGTGATTTCGCGTGAACGCCACGCCGCCTTCGTCTGCGCGCTGGCGCTGGTGGCGGCCACTCTCGAGAAGATCGCCCTGGAAGTCCGCCACCTCCAACGCACCGAGGTTCGCGAAGCGCAGGAGCCCTTCAGCGCCGGACAGAAGGGCAGCTCCGCCATGCCGCACAAGAAGAACCCTGTGACCAGCGAGCAGATCTGCGGCCTCGCCCGTGTGATCCGCGCCAACGCCCAGGCCGCTTTCGAAAACATCGCCCTGTGGCATGAGCGCGACATTTCCCACTCGTCGGTCGAGCGCGTCATCCTGCCCGATTCCACCATCCTCCTGGATTACCTGCTGGCCAAGACCGTCTGGCTCGTCGACAAGATGCCGGTCTACACCGCGCGCATGCGCCGGAACCTGGACATGACCAAGGGGCTGGTCTTCTCCGGCCAGGTTCTGCTTGACCTGACGGCCGCCGGCATGTTGCGCGAGCGCGCCTACAAGCTGGTGCAGGGCTACGCCATGAAGGCCTGGGAGGAGGAAGGCGACTTCCGCGCCGCTATCGAGGCCGACCCGGAGATCGGCGCCGTGCTGAGCGCCGAAAAGGTCGCGCACGCGTTCTCCTTGGAACGCCAACTGGGAAATGTGGACCGCATCTTCGCGCGGGTCTTTCCCGAAGAGGCGCCGTCGCGCTAGAATGGCCCCGTAGTCCCCGCTGGGGGTGCTGCGAAAGCGGCTGAGACTCCGAAGGGTTCGGAGATCCCCTGGAACCTGATCCGGATAATACCGGCGTAGGAAATGCGGATGCACACCAGGCGCCTTACCTTACGATCGTTCCCGCCGCCCGAGCGGCCTCCAGCGACATCCCATTTCAGGAGGCCACCTAAGTGGCAAATAACGCAGATCGCATTTTCTCGAGTTCCAGCGAAAAGCAGGTGACGCGGGCCATCGTGCGCGAGTTCGCGCGCCAGTTGGACGATTGCGTCGAGTCCGATGTGCTCATCGCCGGTTCCGGCCCCAGCGGTTTGATGTGCGGCAAGATCCTCGCCGAAAACGGCGTCCGCGCCGTCATCGTCGAGCGCAACAACTACCTCGGCGGAGGATTCTGGATCGGCGGCTATCTCATGAATACCGTCGTCGTGCGGTCGCCGGCCGACGCCCTGATGCGGCAACTGGGGATCCCCATGAAGGAACCCGAACCCGGCCTGTTCACCGCCGACGGGCCGCACGCGTGCTCCAAACTCATCGCCGCCGCCTGCGACAGCGGCGTCAAGGTCCTGAACATGACCAGCGTAGACGACGTGGTGTTCCGCGAGGACCACCGCATAGCGGGTCTGGTCATCAACTGGACGCCCGTCCAGACGCTACCCCGCCAGATCAGTTGCGTGGACCCCGTGGCGCTGGAGTCAAAGCTCGTCGTGGACGCCACCGGGCACGACGCCTCCGTCTTCCAGCACCTGGTCAGCCGCGGGCTTGCCACGCTGCCCGGCTGCGGGCCCATGTGGATTGAGCAATCCGAGGACGACGTGGTGAACCGCACCGGCTTCGTCCATCCGGGCCTGATCGCCACCGGAATGTCGGTCAGTTCGGTTTACGGACTGGCGCGCATGGGCCCGTCGTTCGGCTCCATGTTGCTGTCCGGCGTTCGCGCCGCGCACCTTGTCCTGGGGCATCTGGGCAAGCCGGTTCCGGAAGCCGAGCTCACCGCGGCGTAGGCCGCGCGCGCCGGGGGGACGGCCGCGTGCCGCCGTCCCCTCGTTGCGGTTATGCTAACTTATGTGCGCTGGAACCTGATCTTCGCCGTGGCCGCGCTGGTGGCGGCCTCGGGCTGTTCCATCAAGCGGTTCGCCATCAACCAGGTGGGCAACGCGCTGGCCGGAAGCGGCGCCACTTTCGCCTCCGACGACGACCCCGACCTCATCGCCGGCGCCGTGCCGTTCAGCCTGAAGCTCATCGAAAGCCTGCTCGCCGAAACGCCGCGCCATCGCGGCCTGCTGCTGGCCGCGTGCGGCAACTTTACCCAGTACGCCTACGCCTTCGTCGCCGAAGAGGCCGACGAGATGGAGGACCGGGACCTCGACAAGTCCCTCGCCCTGCGCCTGCGCGCGCGCAAGCTCTACCTGAGGGCGCGCGATTATGGCCTGCGCGGTCTCGACGTGCGCTATCCCGGCTTCAGCCAAAAGGTCCGCATCGATCCCAAGGCCGCCGTCGCTCTCGTCAAGGCCTCCGACGTGCCGCTGCTTTATTGGACCGCCGCCTCCTGGGGCCTGGCCATCTCCTCGTCCAAGGACGTTCCCGATCTGGTGGCCGACCAGCCGCAGGTGGAGGCCCTGATCGACCGCGCCCTGGAACTCGACGAGGATTGGGATTCCGGCTCGATCCACGGCTTCCTGGTCACCTACGAATCCAGCCGTCTGGCCGGAGAAGGCTCTGCCGAGCAGCGAGCCCGGAAGCACTTCGATCGCGCCGTCGAACTCACCGGCGGCAAACTGGCCGGGCCGTTCGTCTCACTGGCTGAGGCCGTGTCGGTGGAAAAACAGGACCGCAAGGAGTTCGAATCGTTGCTCGCCAAGGCCTTGGCGGTCGACTCGGACGCCAAGCCCGAGTGGCGTCTGAATAACCTTGTCACGCAACGCCGCGCCCGCTGGCTGCTTGGGCGCGCGGACGAGCTGTTTGTGGAGTAGATCAATCTCATGCGATACCTCGCGCTTTTGCTCGCTCTCGCCGGGACTCTCGGCGCTCAATCCAAGCCATCCACCGTCCGGCTGGCCACGGTGATGCCCAGCGGAACCTCCTATCACCGCGCTCTCCAACAGATGGGCCAGGCCTGGCGGCAGGCTCCCGGCGGCGGCGTACCCCTCACCGTGTACGCCGGCAGCAGCATGGGCGGCGAAGCCGACATCGTGCGGCGCATGCGGCAGAACCAGTTGCAGGCGGGCATGCTGAGCGTC
>CAZVIK010000242.1:0-5582 GCA_964627045.1 uncultured Solibacteraceae bacterium
GATCCGGCGCCGGTAGTGACTGGAGTTCAGACGTGTGCTCTTCCGATCTCCACCAGAGGCTCAAGGGCCTCGGCCAGTTGAGCCGCGAATCCTACGGCGGCGTCCGGGCGGTGGCCGAACTGCTGAACCGCATGGATTCCGGCGCCAGCAAAGACATCCTGGAAAACATCGGAAAACAGGACGAAGGACTGCTCGGCCAAATCCGGCACCTCATGTTCGTGTTCGAGGACCTGCTGTTGATCGACCAGTCCGGGATCAAGGAACTGCTCAGCAAGGTGGACCGGAAGCTGCTCACCATGGCGCTGAAGGGAACCAGCGACCAGCTCAAAAACCACCTACTCGGCTGCATGAGCCAGCGCGGCCGCGAAATGCTGGTCGAGGACATGGAGGCGCTCGGCCCGGTGAAGATCAAAGAAGTCGAAGCCGCGCAACAGGCCATCATCGCCGTGGTGCGCGAACTGGAGAGCCAGGGCGTGCTCAGCCTCAAGGACGCCGCCGGCGAGCAGTATGTCGTCTAGGGTGCGCAAAGAGCCGGGCGATGCCGTGGCATGGCGTCCGGCGACCGAACTGCCGACCATGGCGCTGGCCGGGCGGGGCTTCGCCGCGCCGCCGGGCCACGGCCGCGGCGCCGAGTTGACGCCGCACGAGGTCCAGGTTCAGGAGGCGCACCGGCGCGGATACCACGAGGGCGAGGCGGCGGCCAAGGCCGCGGTCGATGCCGCCGTGAACCGGCTCGCGCAGGCCGTCGATTCGTTGGCCGGGTTGCGCAGCCGGGCGCGCCGCGAGGCCGAAGAGGACCTGCTCCGGCTGGCCGTGGCCATCGCCCGGAGGATTTTGCACCGGGAGTTGAGCGTGGACCCCGAGGCGGTCGCCGGGTTGATCAAAGCCGCGCTCGATAAGATCCAGGGCCAGGAGGTCCATCGCGTGCGGCTCCATCCGGACCTGGAAGGCCCCGTGCGGCGCAGCCTGGAGCAGATGGCCGCCGGCCGGAACATCCAGATCGCCGCCGACAGAAGCCGCCAGTTCGGCGACTTGGTGTTTGAGACCGAACGCGGCAGCCTGGACGCCTCCATCGAGACCCAACTTCAGGAAATCGGCCGCGGACTGGCCGACCGGCTGCGGGGGCGCGCGTGAAAGACGGCCGCATCCAACTCGGCCCCTACATCGAGGACCTGCGAACGCTGGACACCATGCGCTGGACCGGCGAGGTGATCGACCTGGTCGGACTGCTGGTCGAATCGCGCGGCCCGGTGGCGGCGATCGGCGACTTCTGCGAAATCCACGCCTCCGGTGGCCAGCGCGTCCGCGCGCAGGTCATCGGGTTCCGCGACGGGCGGGTGCTCTCGATGCCCCTGGAGGAGATCTCCGGGATTCAGCCGGGCGACCCGGTGGTAGCGCGCAGCGAGGCGGCGCGCGTTGAGGTCGGCCCCGCGCTGCTTGGCCGCGTCCTGGACGGCTTCGGACTCCCGCTGGACGGCGGTCCCGAAATCGACGGCGAGGCGAGCTACGACCTTTACAAAGAGCCACCCAACCCGCTGGAGCGCGAACACATCGTCCACCCGCTGGTCACCAGCGTGCGCGCCATCGACAGCCTGCTGCCCATCGGAAAAGGCCAGCGGGTCGGCATCTTCGGTGGGAGCGGCGTGGGCAAGAGCACGCTGCTCGGCGCCATGAGCCGCCACAACTCGGCCGACGTGAGCGTCATCGCCCTGGTCGGTGAACGCAACCGCGAGGTGCGCGCCTTCATCGACCACGAGTTGGGAAAGGAGGGACTGGAGCGGTCGGTGGTGGTTGTGGCGACCTCGGACCGGCCCGCGCCGCTGCGCGTGCGCGCCTGCTTCGTGGCTCTGGCGGTGGCCGAGTACTTCCGCGATCGCGGCGCCGACGTGCTGCTGGTGATGGACTCGGTGACGCGCCTGGCCATGGCGCAGCGGGAAATCGGGCTGGCCGCCGGGGAGCCGCCGAGCCAGAAAGGATACACGCCCTCGGTATTCAACCTGCTCCCCAAGGTGTTTGAGCGCGCGGGCAACTTCCGCCGCGGCTCGATCACTGGCTTCTTCACGGTCCTCGTCGAAGGCGACGATTTCACCGAACCGATCTGCGACGCGGTGCGCGCGATTCTGGACGGCCACATCGTGCTGAGCCGGCAACTGGCCGCCCAGGGGCACTACCCGGCCATCGACATCTTGAACTCGGTGAGCCGGCTGACTTCGCAGGTGGCCTCTCGCGATCAGCGGCGCTGGGCCTCCAAGGTCCGCGAGGCGATGGCCACCTACCAGCAGGCCGAGGACCTGATCCAGCTCGGCGCGTACGTATCCGGGACAAACCCGGCGCTGGACGGTGTCCTGCGTACCCGCGCCGACCTGGTTGGTTTCCTGCGGCAGGAGCCCGACGAGAGCTCCCCGGCACAGGAGACGCTGGCCAAGCTCAACACGCTCGCCGGCGCGCTGCCGGGATAGCGCGGGACCTCGATGAAACCGTTCCGGTTCCGGTTGGAGAGGGTGCTGGCCTGGCGGCGCACCGAACTGGAGGTCGAGCAGTTCAAGACCCGGCAACTGGCCGCGGGGCTGGAACGCATCGAGCAGGCGCGGTATCAACTGCTGGCCGCCAGGGCCGCGTCGGAACGGTCGGTCCTCGACGCCGGCCGTGTCGATGGCCTGGACCTGGAAGCCCACGCGAGCCATCTCGCGCTGCTGGCCCGGCGGGACCGGGAACTGCAAGCCCGGCGCGTGGAAGCCGAACGGAGCCTGGCCGCGCAGCGCGCGAAGCTGGTCGAAGCCCAACGCCGCTGCCGCCTGCTCGAACGCCTTCGCGGACGGCGGCTGGAGGAATGGCAGGCTGAGGCGAGCCGGGAACTGGAAAACTTCGCCGCCGAAACGCACCTGGCGCGCTGGACGCCGCCGCGAGGAGCCGCCCCGCAAAGAAAGCCCTAAAACGCGCCACACGCCGCCGATGAGTGGCTCGTGGACGAGTTCCTGCGCAACGGCCAGAACCTTCTTGAGACCGCCGGGGCGGCGCGCGCCGGCGCCGGCGTGTCCGGCCCGCTTTCGATCCTGATCGGCGCCGACGGGGCGATCCGCACGATTCAGCACACAGATTGGCCGCTGGAATCGCTCGCCCGCGAGCACGGCGCGCGGTTGGCCTACCGCGTCAGCCGCGCCAGCGGCAAGGTCCGCGTGGAGGGTCGTGGGCCCGGCCGCACCCTGCTGTTGGAATGCACTCTCCCCGGCGTTCCTCCCACCCCCCGCCTTTGGTAACCTGGAAGTCTTCGCGAGGATACCAACCCATGATTCGACTGTTTTGCGGATTCGCCTTGGCGGCTGCCATGTTTGCACAAGAAAGTAAACCCATTCCCGCGGCCACCGAGGAACAGGCCAAAGGGCGCAAGAACGGCCTCTACGCGGTCATCAACACCTCGATGGGCCCGATCACGGCCCAGTTGTTTGAGAAGGAATCGCCGGAGACGGTGAAGAGCTTCGTCGCCCTGGCGCTCGGCAACAAGCCCTGGCGCGACCCGCGTTCCCGCCAGACCAAGACGACTCCCCTGTATGACGGCACCATCTTCCACCGCGTCATTCCGGGATTCATGATCCAGGGCGGGGACCCGCTCGGGACCGGGACCGGCGACGGCGGCTTCACCTTGCCCGACGAATGGAACCGCTCCTCGCTCGATTTCGCGGTAGCCGGCCGCCTGGCCATGGCCAACGCCGGACCGAAGACCACCAGCACGCAGTTCTTCATCACCGAGGTGCCGGTGACCTACCTGAATAACCAGCACACCATCTTCGGACAGGTGGTGGACGGCTTCCCGCTGGTCGGCAAGATCGCCCGCGTGGCTCGCGACGCCAACGACAGGCCGAAGACGCCGGTCGTCCTGCAAAACATCCAGGTCTTCCGCGTCGGCCCGCCCCCGGAGGCGCCCGCCGCCAAGAAGTAGGCGCCCGTTTTCAGTCCCGGAGCGCCGCGACGCCCCCGAGCCGTTTGAGGATCCGCTCGACGTAGTTCTGCGTCTCGGCGATCGGCGGGATGCCCATGATCTGGTCCACGCGCGTGGGGCCCGCGTTGTAGGCCCCCAACGCCAGTCCCAGGTCGCCGCCGTAGCGCAGCAGGAGTTGTTTCAGATAACGGCTACCCCCGTCGATGTTCTGCTCCGGATCGAAGGGATCTTCCACTTCCAGGTCCCGCGCCGTCGCGGGCATCAACTGCATCAGGCCGAGGGCGCCCTTGGCCGACACCGCGCACGGGTAGAAGGACGACTCTTGTCCGATCACCGCCCGAAGCAGTTCCGCCGCCAGCCCAACCTTGGCACTCGCCATTTCGATTAGCGGGGCCAGTTGCGGCTCGGGCATCGGGCCACACCCTGCGAACGCGGCCGGCGCAGCCGTGGCCTGAAACGCCGCCGGCGTCCCAAACAGGGCGATCTCGCCGCCCGCCGCCTTGGGAGTACGGCGGAGTGCGGCTGCGGCGCGCTGCCGGGCAACGGAGTCATGCATCCGGCGGACGCTGGCGGTTTGCGCACGCCTGGCGGCTTCCTGTTGGGCCCGGTCCGGGCCACCGCCGAATACCGGAACAATCAGGATCAAACCGAGTGCGAAACGCATTGTCTCCCCTAATCGGCGCCCGAGCCGCGCTTTTTCGCCGCTCAAAATGCGCCCCCTTCCTCCGATGAGTGGGACGAGGGAGATTCCCGGAACGCGGCCGGGCCGGCGGGCGCGCCGCGCGGGTTCTTCGAGGAGCAGGATATGGATATCGCACCTTTGCAGTCCAGAGCCACGCCGGTCGCCGTGGATGTAGCCGCGCCGGTAGACGCGCAGGCAGCCGCCCGGAACCGCGAGGTCATCCAGGCCGTCAAGGCCGTCAACGCCAGCGAGATGTTCGGCACCCGCAGCGAGCTGACATTCTCGATGGATCGCCAGTCCCAACGCCTGGTGATCCGTCTGGTCGACAAGGAAACCAAGGACGTCATCCGGCAGTTTCCCCCGGAGTACGTGCTGCGCATGGCCGAAGACATCGCTGTCGCCTGACGCGGCGGCGCGGCGAAATCGGCGCTACAAACGCCGGGCGCGCGCCGATAAGTGGTACAGGAGGCAGCAAGATGGCGACAAGCGCTCACGACACATACCTGGAGAGCCGAATCCTTGCGGCCGAGCCGTTGGAACTGGTTCGCATCCTTTACCGGCTGGCCATCGACAAGGTACGGGAAGCTCGTGAGCACATGGAGAGGGGCGACATTGCCGCCCGCGCCAAGGCCATTTCGACGGCTTCGCAGGCCATCGGCGAGTTGCATGGATCGCTCGACCCGGCGGCCGGGGGCGACGTGGCCCGGCGTCTGGCGCAGTTGTACGAATACATGCAGCGGCGATTGCTCGAAGCCAGCGTCCGGCAGAGCGCCGAGCCTCTCAACGAGGTGCTCGGACTGCTGGCAACGCTGTCGGAAGCCTGGCAGCGGATCCGCACCGAACCAACCGCCCCGGCGCCGGCCGCACCCGCCGCCATGCCCTACTTGGACGACGCACCCGCGCGGAGTCTCGAATACGCCTCGCATAGTTGGAGCGCCTGAGTCACCCGGTTTTCAGCCCGCC
>CAZVIK010000243.1:0-5566 GCA_964627045.1 uncultured Solibacteraceae bacterium
AACTACTGCCGAACTCTCCGCCCGTCCGCGTCGTGCTACCCGTGTGGAAGCCGGGTTGAACGCTCCACCGTCACAATCAAGAAGGAAGCCGAACCCAAGAAGGCGGTGGCGGCGGTGGATGTGACCTGTAGGTCAGAAGATGGCACCGAAGCAACCCGAACCCACGACGTTCTGATCGATCGTCGTCGAGGCGGGAGAGGTCCTGAGGCCAGGGACACGATCTCGCTATACGTCGGCGCGCCGGAGCATGCCTTCTTCACCGCGGCGCTACCCGTAACGGAGCTGACACAACTGAAGTACGACGCCGACAAGAACACGGTAGTGGAGCTGAAGAAGCCCGCCACGTTCATGATTGGAGTGAACTGGTCACCATGGGGTGACATACGGGCTGAACGTGGCTCGTTCGGTGATCACCTATTCGCTACGGTCCTGGTCAAGCCCTCGTCGAAGCCGCTCGACCAGTTCGGAGTTGGGGCGGGCCTGCGGCTCTGGGACTTCGGCGAAGGCCTGGATCTCTCCGGTCTCACGCTGTTTGGCGCGCGAGTCTGGACTCGGGGAGACAAGCTGAACAAGGCAGATGGCTCCAAGGTCGGCACCAGGTACGATGGGAGCTGGCAGTACGGGGTCGGCTTCAATGCGAGCAAGATCGTCGAGTGGCTGAAAAAAGACAGCGCCAAGTCCGAGAAGTAGGATGGGTACCTGGTATGAGAAACCGCCCGTCCTGCTGAGGAGCCAACCGCCGGTTGGCTTTCAACGGCGCTCATGTGGCCGTCCTGCGAGACGCCGCAGGCTCGCTCGGCGACAGGTTGAACGCTCCGACGAACGAGGCCTTCTGCCTGCGCGGCAGAATTCGGCCGTCCGCCGGAGGACCGGTGAGAAGTGTGTGGCGGGCTCGGCTTCTAGCTGCTTGCCTACCTCGTATCCGGCCGAGCCGGGGCGCCGGCGGTGCCCCGGGCAGAGACACGCAAGATGGCCCGCAAGCCTCGGTTCGCTTGCCGCAAAGGACGAGTGGCCTACCAGGTACTTATCCGGCACAGGCTTCCCGCGTGATGACAACGTGTCATCTCACAGATGGGGGCATCAATGTCGGAGGTGGGAGTCCCGGATTCAAGGGAATGCTGAACTGACTCTGCGCTGGAAGGAGACCGGGCACGCATGGACAGGGAACCTGTACCGCCCCTTGATGCGGAGAAGACGAACAAGAACCAAGTAGTAGCCAACTACAGAACACCACCAGAGATCGAGTCGCAGATAGCGCGAAGCACTCTTCTCGTCGGCACAAGGGGTTCTGGAAAGACGATGTTCCTTCGACACCGGCGTCACCAGCACGACGGGGTCGCCGTGTACGGCGACTTGCGCAAGATCGCAACACCAATATCTGGCGAACTCGGGGCTGGTGGAATGTCGTTTGAGATCAAACCTAGCCTCGAGCCCGTGATCCGGTCCAAGGCAGCGGGCTTGGTGGCAGCATGGGCGGCGCAGCAGGTCCTTGAGAGGCTACCGAACTTCCCCTGGCCAGCTCTGCTGGCTGTCCTCCCGCCACATCTCCGCATGCGTGGAGAGCTGCCTTCGCCTGACGCGATGTCATCCCTTCGCGAGACCATCGCAAACTGCCCGCTACTCGATTTCGGGAGTTATGCTGGACAGGAACCGCTTGAGGACTTCCTCGCCGCGGTGTCCGAACAAGCGTCCCGCCAGGGGAGTGGCCCTCTGCTTCTGCTGCTGGACAGGGCGGAGGAGGTTCCCTATCCGGCTCTGCCCGTGGTGATGAGACTCCTTGACCAGTCGTTCCCGTTCTTGACAGTGGTCGCATCTAGGCCCGGCATTCTCGGCGCCGATAACCAGGGGTCAGGCGACGTACCAGTTCCGGGCGACCACTACAACGTCCGACACCTTGGGGCGTCACCCTATTCCGCACAGTGGGAGATGTTCCAGGAATCGGTGCTCCGCGCCTGGTTGCCGCGGACAATCGAGGCGATCCCTCCCCAGGAACTGCACCATCTGATCCGACTATGTCGCGATTCTGCTCGACACGCACTCGAGGTTGTTCACTACTCCCTGGACGATGGCGGTGGCTACACCTCCGCCAGGGCCAACAGTAGGTTGCGTCTTCTACGGGACACCCTACTGCTGGCAGCGCAGGGGAGCCTTCGCGGAATGAACAACGACCTCCGCGCCTTTGTTGCCCGCATTCGGAAGCGCCTCGGTTCGCCACTCGAGCTGCCTGTACGCCTGCGTTTTGCGGGCGACGGCCAGCGCCGACTACCGAACATACCAGCCTATTTCCTCGAGTTGACAAAGGAGGAGAGGGCCGTGCGCGTGGGCCTTCGCGCGGGCTTCTTCACCACTGAGCATGGCGTCCCATGGCACCCATTCCTGCAACTTGAGGCTGTCGAGATCCCGCCGATCTTGGTCTGGGAGGAGGGTGATAGATGGTCAGATACACCACCTACGATCTGAAGCTCGGGGAGATCGTGAGCGAGCCCAGGAATCCCGGGCCACCTCACGCGGAGGTCTTCGTGGCCTTCCGTTTTAATGACCCCGCGAGCAAGCGCTTTCGTGAGGAGATCGAAATCCGCTGCGGCGGAAGTCAAGCCCTGCAGGGCGTGCACTTCACCGACGGACATGTCTTGCTCAGTGAAAGCTGGGCGGGAAAAATACGGGAACGGGTTGGGCGGGCGCGATTCGTCCTTGCCGACGTGACGGACCTTAGCCCGGAAGTCCTGTTCGAATGCGGTTTCGGATGGGGCCTTGGGCGGAGAATACTGCCGGTCGTTCAATCACCATCCCAGCGGGAACGTTTGCCGCGGTGGCTGACCGATGTGCAAGTTGGGCATTTCGATGACGAGAGCGGGTGGGCTGAGATCGTGGAGTCTGTGAGCCACTTCGTGCGTAAGCGGGGACCCGGGACCGTTGTTCAGCGCAGGCCCGAGCCTCGCCCTGGCTTGGCCCTGTGGCTTCGCGGGCCAGACTGGTACGAGGCGAAGTTCGAGCACTTCACCCAAGCCTGCACAAGGTGCTCTCTTGAGGCTGCGGTGGAGGATCCAAGGGAAGGGGTCAAGGGCTCCGAGGAGAGCGCCCTTACGAGGGTCGCTCAAACGTCGTTTCTGATCGCCCCCTTGGATCTTCGGCCCAGCGACTCATTCGTCCACTTCGCGGCAGGGGTGGTGGCCGCCAAGCCAATGGCCGGAGCAAGCAAGCAGAAACTGACTCGAAGGATGGTCAAGGTAATCCGTGACGACATCGATCCATCTCGCCTGGTGGCAGACAGCGCCCGACGCTGCAAGACCACCGTGCTCGTCACGCGCGCGGAGGATCTCGCGGCTGAGATGATCGGCATCTTTGGCAACTACAGCAAGTGGCTTCGTACCCAAGGGGGCTAGTATGGTCGGGTCTGCTCCAAGCCTGGTTGTACTCTCGCCTGCGGAGGTAGTGGAAACACTGTCAAGGCGGCCTTGGCGACTTGTGGCGGTCGTCAGCTTTGAGGACCGTTGCACCGCTGTCGCGAGTGACCTGGCCAAAGGCGGACTACCGGCGCCACACTTGGTTCTTGTGGACTACGTTACCTCCGCCGACCCCAGCGACGAGGACTCTATCGTGAGGGAACGCCATCGTGGGACTCTGGGAAGCTGCTTTGCGAGCGCTCAGCAGAGCGTTGTCCCTCCTCAACTCGTCAACCCGTATTCCATGACAGCCCTTGAGCAACTTAACCACGACATGCTGGTATCGGCACCCGAAGACACTATTGTGCTTGATATCAGTTGCATGACGAGGGTCCATGTACTGACCCTCGCCAGGTTGCTCTCGACAAGTCAGCTGCGCTCGAAGAGGCTTTTCCTGGGCTACACCACACCGAACTCCTACGGGAGGATGGGGAGCCGTCATGGGTGGCGCGACACAATTCACATTCAATTGGGTGAGGTTGGTGCGTTAAGGCGCGAAGGGCACGCCCGCGGCGTCGTTGTGTTGGGCCACGACCCTGAGCGCCTCGGCATGGCGTTGAACGAACTCGAGCCAGCGAGTGGTACCCTGCTTGCGGTCAGGAACAGCCGCCGCCCGGATTTCTATCGCCGGGCGATCGAATCCAACACATCGATAAGGGACCGCTTGCTGTCCCTTCGAATGCCTCGCCCCCCGGAAGAAAGAGCAAGCCGCGCCGCAGAGGGTTGGAAAGAGGTTACGGTCAACATAGCTGACTTCCGGCGGACCATGGAGGTTGTAGGCGAGGAGGCAGCGGCGGCATCGAACGACGACGGGCCGGTGGTCTTGTTCCCGCTCGGACCGAAGCCCATTGTACTTGCCGCTGGCATGGCACTTGCGTCCTTCAGGCAGGCCAATCCGTGGGCCGTCTACACAATCCCTGAAAGGTACGATGTTCGCCATTCGGAAGGTGCCGATCTCAGACTCTGGATGGGACTGGTATGAACCCAGTTCGCGCGTGCATTGACGGCTGGCTGACCAAGAGAACCACTGCTGGATGGGAAGGTTGGCGAAGTCAGATCGGCTGACCTGGAAACAAGAGGGGACGGCGTCCCGTACGGGGGTCCAAGGATGTCAGTTAACCCCATCAACGACCGTTGACCTGCCAGCAGCTTCTCGCAAGGCTAGAATTCGCGGGCTGGCTTGGAGGTGCGGCATGAGTAGCCCCGAAAGTCGACTTGAGACGTCCTTCCTAGACAGCCGGCGTAGCTTTTCGCGGTCCCGAATCCAGGAGTTCAGGAAACGCCTCCACGAGCTGGCAGAGGTGCAGCAAATGCCGGACCTCTGCATCTTCGCTACGGGTTCCTACGCACGCGGCGAAGCCAGTGAGCATTCCGACATTGACCTATTCTTCCTTCACACGGGCGATCCCCGCATGACCACTGTGTCGCGTCTCAAGGAACTTCGCCTGTTTGCCAGGGTCATAGACATTGGCCAGGAGATGGGGTTCCCGACCTTCTCGAACGACGGCGAGTTTCTCAAGGTCCTCTACGTCGATGAGATGCTGAACCTACTAGGCGGGAGGGAGGACGACTTCCACAACTACTTCACCGCGCGGATGCTCATGCTCCTGGAGAGCCAGCCACTCGCAAACGACCGGCTCTATGGCGAGACGATCGATCGGATCGTGGACGCCTACTTCCGCGACTACCCGGACCACGCGGTCGACTTCAAGCCCGTGTTCCTCACAAACGACGTTATCAGGTTCTGGAAGACTCTGTGCCTCAACTACGAGCACCGCCGCAACAAGCCCGAGGGTGACACGGAGAAGAAGCGTCGCCAACAGGTCAAGAACTTCAAGCTCAAGTTCAGCCGGCTGATGACGTGCTTTGGCACGGTGGTTGGGGTTTGTGCGATGAGCCCTCCTATCGCGAAGGTGAAGATCGTCGCGCTGACAAGGAAGGCGCCGTTTGATCGGTTCTTGGCGGCGACCAGGGACCTGGAGAGTCTCTCCGCCCTCCGTCAAGCAATCCTAGAAGATTATGCTTGGTTCATGGACTTCACTTGCCTTGACACCGACGGCCTCCGCTCGCTTTTCGACCAGAAGACCCGCAAGAGGGAGATGTTCCGACGTGCGGACCTTTTC
>CAZVIK010000244.1:0-5544 GCA_964627045.1 uncultured Solibacteraceae bacterium
CCGATAATCGTCGCCCGCCAGACCATCAGCGCGTGTCCGCCGAGCACCGGGATCACGGCCGCGCGCCGGGGCCATGCGATCAAGCCCGCGCGGTGATATACCCCCAAGACCGCCCAAAGCCCCAGCACCGCTACGAGCGATGCAGCCGGGCTGTTCAGCGCCCGGCCCAAGTCCAGGAACACGCCCGATGCCGGGCCCGGCGCGTAAAGTGCCGCGCTGGCCAGGGCCGCCAACAACGCCGCCACTCGCAGGCCCGCGGCGCCCATCAGAAGCAACCAGACGCGGCGGAGCGGCTCTCCCGGTTCGAACGACCTCCACGCCGCCATCGCCAATACGTACGCCGCCGCGCCGAGCCCCAGCACTCCGAGCGGCGCCTGCCAGCGCAAATAGGCCGCGGCCGCGGCACGCTCTCCAGTGACCGCCGCGAGCGCCACGGCTACCGCACCTACGATAATCGGAAACGCCGTCACCAGCCAAAGGAAGCGGGACATGCGGGCCGCGGCGCGCCACGCGAGCCTCGTGGCCCCAGCGGGCGAACGCGTGATCGAAAGCGCGGAAGACGCCATGTTCAGTCGCCTCCCCATGTGGCGCCCAGGTCGGGCTTGTGCCGCTCCAGCAGACACGCCGCCGCGCGCCGCCCCAGAAAAAGCCCCGCCAACCGCCGAATCTCAGTTTCGAAAGCATCCCCCCCGTCGGTCGAACGCGCCAGCGCCGCCATCGGGTGATCTCCCAGGAAGGGCCGCAGGCCCAACGCGAGACGGAGGGCACGCCGGTGGCGCAACCGCTCCTCGGCTGCGGCCACCGCGGCGTCGTCGCGCAACAACTGAACCAGGCGTTTAACGCCGCGCTCGACCGGCGGAGCGGGCATCGGCTCACCGAGCTTCTCCCGGCAATCCGCCATGGCGGCCCGGATCTCCGCGGCCATCGACCGCGCGCGCGACCACCGCCAGCGGCTCATCGCGGCGCCCCCCGGCGCTTCAAGACGCCCTTCGTCTTCTTCAGCGCCCGCGCCAGCAGCGCTCCCACCGTCCCCGGCTGGATCTTGAGCACCCCGGCGATTTCCCGGTAGCCCAGTCCTTCGGCTCTGAGTTGGAGGCACTCGAACTCACGCCCCGACAGCGACGCCCGAATCTCGTCGGACAGCTCCTCGCCGCGAAGCCGTTCTTCGGGGTCCTGTGCACGATCGGCCCGGGTGAGCGCGGCTTCCAGCCCGAAGCTTGCTTGAACGCCCAGTCGCTTGCGGTCGTCCATGAGGAGATTGTGGAGAACGTGGTAGAGCCAGGCGCGGGGATTGGCGACCGTGCGTCCCTCTTTGCATGTTAGGAAATACCGAAGGAACGTCTCCTGGATGGCGTCCTCGGCCAGTTCCCGGTCACGGGTGAGCGCCACCGCGTAGCGGAACAATCCCGCCGACTGCGCGCGGTACAACTGCACAGCCTGGGCTTCCAGGTCCGGCGCGGGAGGATGCGGCGCGGATACCGCAGGGACCAGACACAACTTCGCTGAGGCGGCGCTTGCCACTGTAGGCAATTATGACCGGGAAAGCCGCACACGCCAATACTAACCTAGGTTATGAGAAACACCAGGCTTTCGTACTATAGATTACTTTCTTTGGCCAAAATCTTTCGCCGGGGCCGTCAGCGTAAATAAATACTCCCGGCGAATCGTCATACGCACTTAGAACGTGATCGCGTGAGACGGCGATCCGTGCAAGGAGCGGACGATGCGGAAAACGCCTTCGGTACGGCGGAAAGGCAGGCGCGGCCAGGCGGCCATCGAGGTGGGACTGACCGTGGTGCTGCTGTTCGGCCTCATCTTCCTGGTCATGGACCTGGCCATGCTTTTGTTCGTGCAGTCCACGTTGACCCAGGCGGTGCGGGAGGGCGTCCGTGTGGGCGTCACCGGGCGGCCCTACGCCGGCAACACATATGTGAACGACGCCATTCGGGCGGCGGTGCAGGACCAGGCCTTGGGATTCCTGAACGGAAACACCGGCGCCTGCCGGATCGGGATCAACTACTACAACCCCGATACCGGGGCCACTTCCACGGGGACGCAGGGCGACCTCTTGGTGGTATCGGTTTCAAACTTCAACTACACTCCGCTCGGCGCGGTCCTCAAGAGCGCCGACCCCTTCTCGATCTCGGTCAGCTCGAGCGACATCGTCGAGCAGTGTCCGGCGTCAGGATGTCCGACGACGGTGAACCCCCAAGGACTTGTATGCAACTAGGAACGAGGTGCGGCATGCGACGCAGAAAGAGCGACAGACGCGGCCAGGCTCTCATCGAGTTTGTCCTGATGGGAGCGTTCATCCTGGTTCCCCTCGTGGTCGGCCTCATTTCGGTCGGGTTCGCCCTGAACCGTTCTCTTCAAGTGGCTCAGGTGACGCGCGACGTCGGGCGCATGTTCGTCCGCGGCGTCGACTTCGCCGAACTCGCCAACCAGCAGTTGATCACGGGCTCCACTTCCCGTCCGAACCTTCCGGCCCTGGCTCGCGGTCTGGGGATGGCTCCGGCGACGGGGACGGCTACCGGCGGCACCACCGGCAACGGCGAACTCATCTTTTCGATCTACACGCGGATGCCGTCCAACTGCGGCTGCGCCAACGCCAACATGATCGTGCTGACCCGCCGCATCGTTGTCGGCAACCGGAACCTTTACACCAGCACGTACGGGAACCCTACCAGCACCCTGGTCAATTCAGCGACGGGGGCGGTCAGCAACTATGCCAACGAGGTCTCGGCGAGGGCCAATTCACTCTCCACGATCGTGAACCTCGCCAGCATGGAGATGGCGTATATGGTCGAGTCCAGGTTCATCTACCCGGACCTGGCGATGGCCGGAATTCTGCCTGACCCCGGCGTATTCTGGCGCGTTGTGTTCTAGCGGAGGCATCCGAGGAGAATCCAAATGACAACTCCACGTCTGGCAGCGAACCCGTCCCGGCGAGGGATCTCCATCATCACCGTCACGCTGGCTCTGTGCGTGATCATGCCGCTGGTCGGCCTGGGAGTGGATCTGACCATTCTCTACCTGGTGAAGTCGAAACTCCTGGCGGCCACCGACGCCGCCGTGCTCGCTGGCGCCCGCGCCCTGAGCCAGGGGGCCGACGCGACCGCGCAGCGTGTGAACGCCCAGGCGGCCGCCGTCAAGTTCTTCAACGCCAATTGGCCGGCCGGCTTTTGGGGCACGAGCAACCTTTCTTTCCCCACCCCGCTCGTTGACGACACTTCCTTCAACGGTTACCGGACCATCACCGCCAACGCCACGGTGGATGCCCCGCTCTATTTTCTGCGCGTCTTCGGCGGCAACGAGTCTATGGTCGCCGTGTCGGCGCAGGCGATGCGGCGCGACGCCCTGGTCGTACTCGTCCTGGACCGCTCAAGCTCGATGGACCGGGCTGTCGCCGGCACCGGCACCACGGCGTGCGAGATCGCGAAACTCGATGCGGTCGAGTTCATCAAGTATTTTGCCCAAGGCCGCGACCAGGTGGGGTTGATCGTCTACAGTTCGGGACAATTCACCTACCAGTCGCGCACCAACTTCAACACCCCGGACGCTTCCGGGAACACGGTCACATCTTTGATTCAAGCCATCGACTGCAGGGACAACACCGCAACCGCTGAAGGCCTGCGCGCCGCCTACCAGGAGGTGCTGCGCGTCAACAGCGCCACCAAAGCCAACGTCATCGTACTCATGACCGACGGCATCCCTAACGGCGTCACCGGCGATTTCATCTCCTACCGGCTAAGTCCGTGCGGGACGATCGCGGTACCCATGGTCGGCGTGCTGGCACAGTGGGCCAACAACGCCACGACCGGCACCACAGCCGGCCTGATGGCGCGCACGTCCACCAGCGTGAGTTCGGGGACCACGTATTCCAACGAGAATACGGGTAATTGCCGGTTCCGCAGCAATCTCGACCAAGTGCGCTACGACGTCTCGCGCATGCCCACCACCGACGTATACGGGAATGCTCTGGCCGGTCCCTACACTACCTACAGCAACCCGTACGTCAGCTTCTTCGGGTCGGCGGCGAACCTGACCAGCGTCAGCCTCCCCCGCGAGATCACCAAGGCTTCGGCCAACGCCGCCGACAATATGGCCACCACGATTCGCAGCGACTCCATCTTGAAACCGATGATCTACACCATCGGCCTGAACACCGATCCCACCGGCAGCGACGTCCCCGACGAGCAGTTGCTGATGAAGATCGCCAACGATTCCTCGCTGGCCACGGCGCCCGGCGCCGGTCCGACCTTCTACGCCCAGCAGATCAACCAGACCCGCGGAATCTACGTGCAAGCGCCCGACGCGACGCAGTTGCAGTCGGCGTTCACGACGGTCGCGACGCACATTGTAACCAGGCTGTCGCGCTAGGCGGCGGCTCGGAGGCTCCCCACCCGCCCTCGCCGCGCGCCGCGGCGGGGGCTCTTTTTTGCGCAAGCGTATCGCGCGGAGACAGCGCCTAGGCCGGCTGCGGGTGTTCTCCCTCGCGGAAACCCGGAACGCGATGCCCGGTTTCCGGGCGAATCGCGAGCTGCGGCTTGTCGTCGCCGCCGCCCAGCTTGGAGGGCGTACGTAGAGGCGCCAGCGGGACTCCGTCAATCAACTGCTTGACCTCGGCGCCGTCGAGCACCTCGCGCTCCAGCAACGCCTCGGCGATCCGGACCATGGCCTCGGAGTTATCCTCCATGATCTTGCGCGCCCGGTTGTACCCCGCCTCGACGAGCTTCCGAACGTGCGCGTCGATCTTGATGGCGGTGTCTTCGCTGTAGTCGCGGTGCTGCGCGATTTCGCGGCCCAGGAAGATCTGCTCTTCCTTTTTGCCGAAGCTGAGCGGCCCCATCTCGCTCATGCCCCACTCGCACACCATCTTGCGGGCCATGTCGGTGGCCTGCTCGATGTCGTTGCCCGCCCCGGTGGTGATGTGCTTCATGTAGATCTCTTCGGCGATGCGGCCGCCCATCAGGATGGAAAGCCGGGCCTGCAAGTACTCCTTGCTGTAGGAGTGCTTGTCGTCCATCGGCAACTGCATGGTGAGCCCGAGCGCCATCCCGCGCGGAATGATGGTGACCTTGTGGACCGGGTCGGCCTCGGGAATCATGGCCGCGACCAGGGCGTGGCCCGCTTCGTGGTACGCCGTATTGCGCTTCTCTTCGTCGTTGATGATGAGGCTCTTGCGCTCGACGCCCATCAGCACCTTGTCCTTGGCCAGTTCAAAGTCGTACATGGTCACGACTTTGCGATTCTGGCGCGCGGCGACCAAAGCCGATTCGTTGACCAGGTTCGCCAGGTCCGCCCCGGCAAATCCCGGCGTTCCGCGCGCGATCACCGAAAGGTCCACGTCGTCGGCCAGCGGAATCTTCTTGGTGTGAACGCTGAGGATGGCTTCCCTGCCCTTGATATCGGGTCGGTTCACCACCACGCGCCGGTCGAAGCGTCCCGGCCGGAGCAGCGCCGGATCCAGCACGTCCGGGCGGTTGGTGGCCGCCATCAGGATGACGCCTTCGTTGGACTCGAAGCCGTCCATCTCCACCAGCA
>CAZVIK010000245.1:0-5508 GCA_964627045.1 uncultured Solibacteraceae bacterium
CATGCCGCGCCGCTGGTCCTCAAAAGGAACGCGGTCGCCGCGCCAGACCTGGGTGCGGCCCGCGAAGGTCCGGTTCGCAGTGGCCGGATTGCCGGGCACGCGTCCGGGGTCGCGGTCGGCAAAACGCTGGCTCTCCCGGCCGGGGGCCACGGGCAACACGCCGCGCACCAAGCCGGCGCGGGTCACGTCGCCGGGCTGCAGACGGTCGGCCCGGCCGCCGCGTCCGAAGCCGCCGGCGTCCATCCCGGCCATTCCATTGGGGGCGCGGGCGTTCATGTAGTTGCGGCGGACGTCGTAGTCGCGATCCAAATGCATGTGGCCGCCCGGGAAGCCGCCGTCGCGGTATCCGCGGTAATAATCGCGCCCGTACCAGCGATGGTAGGGCTCACGCGGGCCGAGCGGCACCCAGCCGACCCGTCCGTAGCCGAACCCGATTCCCACGCCGCCGTGTCCATATCCGAAGAAGGCCACCAGCGCGGGGCTCCAGCGGTGGCGGATGCCGTAGCCACCCGGCCACCAGCACCAGCCGTATCCCACGTCCCAGAACCAGCGCCCGTAATGATAAGGTGCCCAACCCCAGGGGTCGTAGCTCACCCAGGTCCACCCGTAGTAATCCATCCAGGCCCAGCGTCCGTCGTAGTAGGGCGACCAGCCCACGGCCACGCGCGGGCGCCACACGTATCCATAGGAAGAGACCGACACCCAGGCGCCGTAATCGTCCAGGTCCTCGACGCCGTAGATGGTGCGGTCGGTGTAACGGTAGCTGCGGCTCGCCTCCAGGCGGCGGTCGCGGGTCACGTTCCAATCGTCCCAGCTATCGCGCGGGATCTCGGCCATCAGGCGGAACTGCGGATCGGACGCCGTGCCGCGCACCTCCATGGTGCGGCCGGCGCGCAAACGCTCGGACCCGGTGGGGGTGTAGATCTCGACCTCGCCGGAGCGAACCGTGATCCGCGTCTCGCCGTCTTCCTCGACCGTCACCCGGTAGGCGCCGGTGGCAACCGGGCGTATGGAGACGCAGGGTGTGTTCAGTTCCACTTCCGTCCGGAACTCGCGGAGGATGCGGAAGGTGACCGTGCCGCGCGCGATCTGCGCGACGTAGCGGCGGTCGGAGATCTCCGCCAGTTGGAGTTCGGCGCCGGCCGCCAGGCGGATCATGTTGGAGTTGTCGAACTGGACCTCGGCGCGCGCGCCCGAGCCGGTGCTGAGCGTGTCGTCGGCCAGCAGCGGAGCGTTGACCGCCGCCGCCACCCACTCGCCCGAATCGCCGCGGCGGACCGAGACGTCGCCCGCCAGCAGGCTGATCCTGGCCACCCCGCGGTTGGCGTCTTCGTCATCGTCCTGCGCGTGCAGTATCCCTCCGAACGCCATCCCGAGAATCGCAAGCCACCACGCTGCCCGTTTCATGGGAGCCTCCACTCGCCTCACCGGATGATGAGCACGTGGGCCGCCAACGGACAAGGGGTTTATTATGTACGACTTGGCGTTTGTCTGCCGCGCCGTGAGGTGGCCCAAATGCACCACTGTGATTGGGATGGGCCGGTGCCGGGGCTAAGCGGGGCGCGCGGAGCGGCATTGGGTGCGTTGGGGAGGTTGCTCGAGCGAAGGCCGCCGGCGTCGAGTTCGCGCGGAGGGAAACGGGGCCGTTCTGCCTACCCTGCAAATGGGGGTTGCGAACGCTGAGACATTGACAGGATTGGAGTTCCGCGTTGGGTTCGTTTGGAAAAACGGATGAGTGAAGGCCAGGCGCAGGACCGGAAACCTATGCCGCAGCCTGGAGAGGCCGCCCCAAGGATGGCGGGCCGGACTGCCGTTGCGACTAACGAGCGGCGGCGAGGGCGAGGCTAGCTGCCGCCGATCCGCGAGATTCCGGGCCAGTGGTCGAAGTGCGCGTCGAAGCTTAGGATGGAACGAATCCCCCGGCGTTCCATCACGGCGATGTGGATGGCGTCGCGGGCCGAAAGCAACGGACGGTTCTCGACCATCCCGGCGGCCCGCAACGCGTCCTCCTTCTCGATGGGGTAGACGTCGTCGACGATGCCGAGCAACGCCTGGAAGGCCGGGTGGATCGCGTCACGCCGGCCGATGGCGGCGTAACGGTGCAGGATCTCCTGGAGCACTTCGGCGTCGGTCACCAGCCGGCGGCCCTCCGCTACCAGACGCTCCAAGAGCACCTGTGCGTCGGTCTTGTGGGGGTGAGGGGCGCCGACCAGATACATCGGAATGTTGGAGTCGACGAAGATCAAGCCTGGTAGCCCCGCTCGATCTCGTCGAGCATCCGGCCGATGTCGCCGGACGGAAAGGCGTGCCCGGCGGCGCGCCGCACGGTCTTGAGCTTGGACGGGGCGTCGGCGGCGGGGAGTGTCTCCCGGGCGTCGCGCAACGCACGCCGGACCCACTCTCCCACCGTGAGGCGTTCCCTCCGCGCCAGGCGCTGGATGGCGTCCATCTCCCGATCCGGGAGGAGGACCTGAAGCCGCTTACTCACACAGTGAGTATAGCATACTCATCCGATGAGAGCGCAACGCTTCCGGCAGGTCCGGCGAGAACGTTATCCTTCGAACCCTGACGGGCGGAACCGGTGTGGCGCAGGCCGGCGGCCTGCCCCGCGGGCGGCTGATCCTACACGAGGCCGGCGTCGCGGAGGAAGCGGGCGGCCTCTTCGGGCGGCGTCGGGTTGATGTAGAAGCCGGTGCCCCATTCGATGCCCGCGGGCCGGGTCAGCTTGGGTGCGAACTCGATGTGCCAGTGGTAGTGCGCCATGGCGCCCTCCTGCACCGGGGCGCTGTGGATCATGAGGTTGTAGGCAGGCCGCTCCAGCACCTTTTCAAACTTGCGCAGCAGGGCGCGCACGATCCATCCGAGGTTCTGCACCTGCGGGATCTCGATGCCCTCGAAATGCGAGCCGTGTCTCTTCGGAATGATCCAGGTTTCGAAGGCGAAGCGGGAAGCGTAGGGGCAAAACGCCAGGTAGTGCTCGGTTTCCAGGACGATGCGCGCGCCGCTTTCCTCCTCCTGGTGGATCATGTCGCAGAAGATACAGCGCTCGCGGTAGTCGAAAAAGCGCTTGGCGCCCTCCAGTTCCTCCAGCGCGTTTTTGGGCACCACGGGCATGCCCAGAATCTGCGAGTGGGAGTGCTCCATCAACGTTCCAGCGCTTTCCCCGTAATTCTTGAAGAAAAGGATGTAGCGCAGGCGCACGTCCTTGCGCAGGTCCACGATGCGGTCGCGGGTGGCCCAGAAGACATCCTCCACCTGCTTTTCGCTGAGGTCGCCCAGACTGCGGGAATGGTCCGGGGTCTCGATGACGACCTCGTGGGCCCCGACGCCGTTCATCTTGTCGTAGAGTCCTTCACCCTTCCGGTTGAGGTCGCCTTCGACGCGTAGGGCGGGGAACTTGTCGGGGACGACGCGCAGGCTCCATCCGCCGGAGTTGGGCAGGCCGCCGCCGGGCCGGTAGGCCAGCACCTCGGGCGGGGTCTGCGATTCGTGGCCCGGGCAGAACGGGCAGGAGCGCCCGCTGTCGGTGGTCACCTGCTCGCGCACGAAGTCGATGGGGCGCATGGGCCGGTCTACGGTCACGATCACCCAACGGCCAGTGACCGGGTCTTTGCGCAGTTCAGGCAACGGGGTCGTCCTCCTTGGGGCAAACTCTGCCGGGTTCTGTATTATAACCCTGCGCCCGCCGCGAACGCGTCCGGGTGGTGGGCGACCGACGGCGGATCGCCAAGCACGACGCTCACCACGTCAAATCGGACGTTGCCCCACTCGACGTTAGCGCGGCGGGCGTAATGGCGGGCGGCGCCGACCAGGGCGTGACGCTTGCCGCCGTCCACGGCGCGGTCCGGGGCACCGTGCTCTTCGGTGCGGCGGGCTTTCACCTCGATGAAGACGAGCGTTGTACCGTGCCAGGCCACCAGGTCGATTTCGCCACGCCCCGAGGGGGTGCGGTAGTTGCGGGCGACCACGCGGAAGCCGCGCGACTGGAGCCAGCGATGCGCCAGGTCCTCCCCGCGGCGGCCTTCGGCCTGATCGTGCGCCCAACGGCGGCGGCGGGCGCGGTGGCGCAAGGCGTCGAGCAATCCCAAGAGGCGGAGTGTCACCCGATCCGTTCGAACTCGAACTCCATCACCTTGCCCCGCACCACGTAGCAGAGGTAGTACTCCCAGAAGCGCCGGAAGCGGGGCGAGCGGTTCACCAGGAACTCGAAGCCGAGAGCCCTCCACAAGGCAAGTAGCTTCACGCGGACGGAAATCTCACGCAGCCTGGCGGCGGAGTAGTAGCCGAAGCCGCCGTGGTCCTGGCCGAAGTAGCGGAACGAGAAGCTGTTGAGGTGCCAGCGGTGGGTGGGGTCGCAGAAAGAGCTGAAATCGGTGTAGTGGGGGGTGACGACGACGATGCGGCCGCCGGGGCGCACGAGGCGGTGGAACTCTTCGAGCGTGCGGACGACGTCGATGGAGTGCTCGATGAAGTGTATGGCGCGTACCTGATCGAACGAGCTCGTGGCGAAGGGGTAAGGGATGTGGTCGAGATCGCAGAGGACGTCGGCCTTGCTGCGCGGGTTGCGGTCGATGCCGATAGAGCCGGGGTACTTGTTGATGCCGCAGCCGACGTCGAGGATTCTCATGGGGGAGAGAGCCGTGTACAGCTTAACAGTGTAGCGGGTGAATGCGGGGCGGTGGGGCGGGTTTTGTCGTCTGCCGTGTCGCAGGCCAGGGACGGCGATGGCGTGCACCACCAGGGCCGGGCGTCGACGCGAGTGTAGAGGCGGCACGCGTAGGCGCGTGCGCCACAACGGGAAGCGGGCGCGCGGCAGGAAAACGCGAACAGGCAGGGCTGGAAAGCCCTGCCGCAGCCTGGAAGGGCTGCCCCACCTCGAGCGCCGCCGGCATGGCCGAAGTGCGAAGCGGGCGGGCCGTTTCCAATGACTGCAAACGGCGGGTCATTGCCTGCTAGCGCGTGCCGGGGTAGGGTGGAAAACTCCAGGCTCTGCCGTTACCGTCTGTTACAGAAACGCCGGCATCGTGTTTTCCTTCCAAGACTTTCGAGTACCCGATGCCGGCTTTGGCCTTGGATGCCCATGCGCGGAAAGACAAGCCCCATCCGAGTTCTTCGCCCGAGACGTCACCCTCCATGACTCCAAGTCTCACCTGGTCCCCGGCGCGGCCGCGCATGTGCAGGTAGGGACTTCCCGTATTCCCAAGGCGAACCCACAGGAGCGGTCTTTGGAAAGACTGCTTCGGCGTTCCGAACTCCATAGGCCCTTCCGTGCCATAGAACATCATCTCGGGGCTCCGGTCGCCAGTCGCAGCCCCAACCTGTAGTCGCCGCAGTCCGGTTCCGTCCAGGAAGACGATGTGCGTGCCTTTCGGTGTCGAGGCCGGGAGCTTCGGATCGTCATCCGGTCCCCAGGTACTCAGCAGTCTGCCCGAAGCATCGACGATCTCAAAGCGTTGGGCCCGGATGGTCGTGGTGCGTGTCCCGATCCATCCGTGAAGTGCGCTGCCT
>CAZVIK010000246.1:0-5455 GCA_964627045.1 uncultured Solibacteraceae bacterium
CGACGCGCGCGGCCGCCCGTCCGATGCGGGCTCGGCAAAGATCCACCATGGCGGCGGCGCCGTCCACGGCCACGATGGTGGCGTGCGGAAAGGCGTCCAGAACCCTCGCCGTGAGCATACCGGTGCCAACTCCCAGGTCCACGCATCGGACCGCCTCGGTGCGCGGCCACGGAAGTACCTCCAACAGCACATCGGCCATCTTCGCGCGCAGTGGGTGCATGATCTCCATGTCGGCGTCGTAGGCGGCCACGCGCGCGGGGAGATCGTAGGCGCGAACGCTGTCGGGTGCGCTCCCGGTGCTCATAGGTGGATTGTAGCGAAAGGGTGCGGCGGCTCAGGCACTGCGCCGCCCCTTTGATGAAGGGACATCGGGACGAGTCTCGACGCGGCACGCGTGGGCCCCGGCGCCACAACAGGACGGGTTCCACAAAAGAGGACGCCGACGGGAAGGCGGTGCAGCTGTTACCCAGTTTCAGGATAGCAGGATGAGTTACTGAAAACAAGACTAGATATTAATGCCGGGATGGGGTAGGATCGACGAGAAAACCAGAAACCGACGGGGTGCGGCGTGGCCGAGTACGGAAGCGGGATGGACAATTCATTCGTCGATGAGATGGCGCGGAATGTGGGGCCGGCGGGGATCGATATCTGTTATCAGCGATTGGGGAATCCGGACGCCCCGCTGGTGCTGCTCATTATGGGCGTGGCCGGGCAGTTGGTGAATTGGCCGGACGGATTCTGCATGGACCTCGCCGAGAGCGGGTTTCAGTTGATCCGCTTCGACAACCGCGACGCGGGGCGCTCCACGCACATGACCGGTGCACCGGCCCCGGACCTGCCGGCGGCGCTCAGCGGCGACCTCTCCTCGGCCAGCTACACGCTTTCCGACATGGCCGCCGACGCCGTGGGGTTGCTCGACGCGGTGGGTTTCGAGAGGGCGCACGTGGTGGGCGCCTCGATGGGCGGCGCGATCGCGCAGATGATGGCGATTGAGCATCCGGCGAGGGTGCGGTCGCTCGTATCGATGATGGCGACGACGGGCGCGCCGGGCGTGGGGCAACCCGACCCGGAGGCGCTGAAGGCGGTGTTCGGCGGCGGGCCGGTCCAGACGCGTGAGCAGTACATCGAGATGGCGCTACGGGCGGCGCGGGCCGTAGGCTCGCCGGGGTATCCGGCGGATGAAGAGGAGACCGCCGCAATATGGGGACTGGCCTGGGACCGGGGACACGATCCGCTGGCGGCGGCGCGGCAGGGGATCGCGACGATTGCCACCGGGGACCGCACCGTACGGCTGCGCGCGGTGACGGCGCCGGCCCTGGTGATCCACGGGCTCGCCGACCGTATGTGCGACGTAAGCGGCGGCCGCGCGACCGCAGCGGCGATTCCGGGGGCGGAACTGGTGCTGATCGAAGGTTTGGGCCACAACCTGCCCCCCGGCGCGCGCCCCACGCTCGCCCGCCACATCGCTGAGTTCGTGTGGAAGGTGGAGGGAAGTTAGCCGGCGCGCAACCGGATTTGGCCGGTGCGGCGAGAGAGGCGAGGCACAGGCCGGGCTTCGTGGCACGCTCAGTTCGCGGAACCGGGTGCGCGGAAGCGCTGGGAGGCGTCCTCCAGCACCAGCACCCAGTCGTTGCCGGCGCCGGGCGTGCCCGGCGGCGTGAAGCGGCGGACGCCCTGGTTCGGGAACACTCCCAGCGGCCGGCGGCTTCCGTCGCGCGGGCTGTACCAATACCCTCGCACCCGCCGGCCGGAGATGACGCCCATGCGGATCTGAAACTCGCGGCCCGTGTAAGTGTACGCCAGTAAGTACGACTTACCGCGCGTTGCGATGACGTAATCGTACCGGCTGCCGTTCTCCCCTGCCACCAGCGTCTGGTCCGGAACGCGCTCGAAAAACGGGCGCGAAAGCATCAACCGCTTCAGGTATTGCATCTGGCCCGCGCCGGGATCGTGGATCGCCTCGTACCAGTAGTGGCGGACGCCGTAGTTGCCCTGGCCCGCGCCCGGCTTGTGCATCTGCATGACCGCGTTGTCGCCGTAGGTATGCCCGCAGGCCCCGGCGAAGACGGACCAGTAGGCGTAGCGGCGCGCGTCGGCGGCGGTCCAATAGGGTTGCGTGGGATCGTGCAGGCCCTGCGGGATGTTCTCATAGGATGGCTCACCGTCGAGCGTCGGCTTCGGCGGCTGCCTGGCGTAGTCCTCGGCGGCGAAGCGCCAGTTGTCTTCGCCGCGCCGCTCGGGCGTATCGTCCTGGTCGTAGCGGCGGTGGCCGGACTGGAACATGTTGAAGTCCAGCCACGCCTCGTTGTGAAACCAGCTCGACGACTGCGTGCGCCCGTAGGGGTGGAAGGTCACCAGGTGGCCGGGGTCGAACCGCTTCAGTGTTTCGCCCAGCGTCTTCCACACCTGCGTGTGATCGTCGCCGCGAAGGTCGCCCCCGTTGAGCCACACGATGTTGGGCTCGGCTCGATACCGCTCGGCCAGGAAGCGCGCGTACGCCGCCGCGTTGTCCGGATTGAGCCGCCCGCCTTTGACGACGCTGCCCCAGGCCGGGACCATGGCGAGGTAGATGCCCTTGCGCCCGGCCAGCCGCACCACCCAATCGACGTGATCCCAGTAGTCGTACTCGCCGGGCTTGGACGGACGGCTGCCGGGAGTCACCTTCGGGCGCGCCGGGTCGCCGTCGTGGAGCGCCGGACTGCCGTAGGCGTTGCGGTCCTCCGCGTCGTGCAGGGCCATCGCCTGGACCACATTGAAACCCTTGCGGCGGCGGTCTTCGAGGTAACGCTCGGCCTCGGCGCGGTCCAGGTTCTGAAACAGCAGCCAGCCGGTATCGCCGAGCCAGAAGAACGGACGGCCATCCTTGCGCTGAAGAAACCGTCCGTTTGGCGACACGGCGAGCGGCCCGGTGCGCGACTGGGCCGCGCCCACTCCCGGCGTGCACAGCCCCGCCAGCAGCGCACCCGCCACGGCCAATACCCCGCCGCAAAGCGTCAAAACGTCCTCCAATCGCGTTGGCGCCTCGGACCGAACACCGCGCAACGCCGAGTCTCCCTGCGGCCGGCCGTGCGCATCGTACCGCCACACCACCGCCCACCTGACTGAGCTTATCGAACGGGCGAGGTGAGGGGAAAGGGGGACGCCTCCGGGACGGCGGACTCACGCAAGGGCGTGAACCGGGACCCTAATCGCGTTCGCCGTGCGCGTCGTTGAAGTCCGCATACTGCGATCCCTCCAACCGGCTGATGTCGGGTACGCTGGCCGCTCCAAACTGAACGCTCCCATCTGAAGTGAGATCAAGCCGCACAGGCAGAATCGAACCGGGAACGTTATCTGAGCTCTGGCGGAGAGGGGGGGATTCGAACCCCCGGTAGAGGTTTTAGCCCCTACGACGGTTTAGCAAACCGCTGCTTTCGACCACTCAGCCACCTCTCCGCGGCATTTGGTGGGTCGATTTAGATCGTATCACAACAGGCCCGCGTCCGCCCACATGCCGCCGCCCGGCCGGGCGCGCCACGCTACAGCCACTGCGCGCTCAGCGGCCGGCGCGGAGGAACGCCGCGATACTTGTACAACGGCTCGCCCAGCATCAGCGCGCCGCGCACGGTGTAGCCTTCGGGAACCGCCAGCAACTCGCGCAGCGGCGCGTGCATCGCCGCCGCGCGCGTCAGAAACCCCGCCCAGCAGACGCCGATGCCGCGCGCCACGGCCGCCAGTTCCATGTAGGTCAGGGCGATGGAGCAATCAAGGACGCCCCATTCGTAATCCGAGGGCGTCAGCGCCAGCACCGCCGTCGGCGCGCCGCGCATGATCGGATCGTAACCGCCGTCCCAACGCTCCACCAGGGACATCCAGAAGCCGCCGGCACGCAACCACTCGATCGTTTCCGCCGCCAGCCCGCGCACCTTGGCCGGATCGTCCACCACGATCCAGTGCAGCCGCTGCGAATTGGTGGCCGTCGGCGCGCGGCGAGCCACCTCCAGCAGCGCCTCCAACGTCTCCCGGCCGAGCGGCCGGTCCTTGAATTCCCGGATCGACCGGCGGCCGATCATCAAGCCATCCAGCACCGCGGGCGATGGCAACTCGGCGGGCATCGGGAGCATCGGCTCGTCCGGCAACCCGTGGTGCGTGAGCGCGCCATGCGGGCACACCGCCACACAGTGCCCGCACAGAATGCAGTTTCCGCCCGGCGTCTCCTCGGGCGAACCCGTGGCCGCCCGCCGGATCGCTCCCGAAGGGCACACCGACACGCACAATCCGTCCTGCCTGCAAAGTTCCGCATCTACCACGACCTGGCTCACGACCGTCGCTTCCTCCGTAAATTGGGGTGACTTTCTACTCTAGCAGGGTCGCGCACCCCCCGCTTTTTCGATCTTGAAAATGGCGAACAAAAGGCGAATCTTGTGCTATCCTGAAGCTGCCATGAGCAGCCCGATTCCATCCCCGGCGGCCACCATCCCGGACCGCGCGCACCTGCTGCGACAGCAGGTGGACCACCTTCTGGCCGGACGGCGGCGTCTTTCGAAAACTATCTCTATTTCCAATGAGATAGATGCCGGGCTTCCCTGGCGCGGCTTGCCCCTGGGCTGCGTGCACCAGGCCGGTGGACCGGCGCTGGCAGGCGGAATCGCCTTCGCCTCTCTGCTGGCGGCGCGCATCCCTTCGGCCACGGGCGAAATCGTTTATGCCGCTCCCGGGCGCGGCCTGCATCCCCTGGGCCTGCTGCCCTATGGCGTCCGGCCGGAGCGTTTGATCCAGGTCACCGCGCGCCGCACCCAGGACCTGGCCTGGGCCGTGCTCGAAGCCCTGCGTTGTCCGCAGGTTAGCGGGGTTCTGGCGGTGCTGCGGGCGGCGGACCTGACCCTTTGCCGCCGCTTCCAACTGGCGGCGGAGGAAAACGGCACCACCGGCTTTCTCTTATATGAGGAAGTTTCCCCGGCCGCCGCCGCTTCGGTGGCGTCGGTCATCACGCGCTGGCGGATCGCTTCCCTACAAGCGCCACCGGGATCGGCCTTCGGGGAGCCTTGCTGGGAGATCGATCTCGCCTATTGCCGCGGCGGGCAGCCGGGCCATTGGACCATGGCGTGGCGCAACGGCCGGCTGGAGCCGCTGCGGACGGCTCCGGCGGCGATGCCGGCCAAGCCCGCGCAGCGCGTGCGCTTTTCTCCGGCCGGCAGGATGGCGGGATGAGCCATGCAGCGGCGGTTCCTATCCCTGTTTTTCCCCCGCCTGCGGATCGACCGCCTGGAGCGCGAAGATCCGCGCCGCGCGTCATCCCCGCTGGCGGTGGTGGACGAGCGGAAAGCGCACCTCTATATCGCCGAAGTCAATGACGCGGCCAAAGCGGGCGGCGTGCGTCGCGGCATGCGGCTGGCCGACGCGCGCGCCATTCTGCCCTCGCTGCAAATCGCCCTGGAAGACGCGGAGGCCGGGGCGCGGTTGCAGCGGCGTCTGG
>CAZVIK010000247.1:0-5169 GCA_964627045.1 uncultured Solibacteraceae bacterium
CCACAATTTCCCACTCCCCCGGCCCCCCAAAACCCCCGCCCCCCCCGGCCCGTCAGACCCGCACGCCCCCCCCCCCCCATTCGGGCACATCCCCGCGCCGCCGGCCAACGACGTGGACTGGCAGGATGCCGGCGTCGAGGGAATGGTGCGGTTCCTGGGCCGCGTGTTCCGCTACGTCACACGTAACGCATCGGCGGCGGGGGGAAGCGGAGAGGCGGATGCGCGTGTTCTGCGGAAGCTGCACCAGACGATCCGCAAGGTGACCGAGGACTTCGATTCGCGCTGGCACTTCAATACCTCGCTCGCCAGCATCATGGAGCTTGTCAACAACCTGTACGCCGCCGAGGCGCAGATTTCCGCCGCGGCGATGCGTGAGGCCCTGGAGAAACTGGTCCTGATGCTGGGGCCGTTCGCGCCGTACGCGGCCGAGGAAATGTGGGAAGAACTCGGCAAGACCGGCCCCGTGTTCAAGCAGCCCTGGCCCGAATTCGATCCGGAACTGGCGCGCGAGGAACTCGCGGAGGTGGTGGTCCAGCTTAACGGCAAGCTGCGCGCGCGCATTCACGTGCCGTTCGGAACCTCGAAGGAAGAACTGGAGCGCATGGCGCTGGCCGATGAGAAGGTGAAGCCGCTGCTAGAGGGCAAGCAGGTGGTCAAGGCGATCGTGGTGCCGGACCGTCTGGTGAACTTCGTTGTGAAGTAGGGCCGCCGGTCGTGGGGCGGCCAATGACGCGGCCCGGGGGCCGCCCACAAACGGCGGTCAGTCTTGCGCGGGCGTCAGCGTAAACTCCTCGGCGTTGCTCCACCCGCTGCGAATGGTGCGCAGGCGGACGCTGTGCGCGCCCGGCGCGAGTGTCGCCGGGAGACGCGAATTGGTCTGCCAGGCGCCGGAGCGGAGGTCGGTCAAAAACAACACCGGTTCCTCGACGCCGTCAATTTCGAGAATCATGTCTTCCCGCGACAGATTCGTCTCCGGCGTGGTGAACCAGGCGATGAGGTACTCGTTGCGGTAGCCATGGAACGTGCGCGTCTCGGTGAGGCTGTTCTCCAGGTGGGTCAGCACCGGGGCTTCCGTGGCGGCGTTTTCGGCGGGGACTTCCCCGTCGCGGCGGCGGGCGGAGCGGGTGGCGGGCGTCCAGGTCATGCGTTTTTCGATGCGGAAGAGCTCGCTATAGGGGCTAGATGCGGTGCGCACGCGGACTTCGTGGGAGCCTTCGGCCAGCCAGGCGGGAATCCGGAAGTTGACTTGCCAGCCGTCACGGCCGAGGTCCGCCACGACCAGCGCGGGGACGCCGTAGCCGTCGATCTCGGCGCGAATCTGACCGAGAGTCAGACCCTTTTCGGGGCTCTTGAAGTAGAGGCAGACGTACTCGTCTTTGCCGTGATGGAAGTAGATGTCGTTGGTGCGGTTATTGATGGCCGCGTGAATCCAGGGCGCCGGCTGCGTGGGGTTCTCCGGCGGCGGCTCCCAGCGCCGGTAGCAGGTGACGCGGGCGCGGCTGGCGACAACGCCTTCCAGTTTGACGCGCGCGAACCCGGCTGAGCGGCACATGGCCAGCAGGCACTTAGTGTTCGGGCCGCACCAGTTGTCGATTTGCCCGCCGAGTTCCGTGGTCTCGTAAAACTCGAGCAGGTTAGGAACCGGGCTGGAGTCGTCGGTGTGCGCCGCGCCGTCGGTCACGTAGGATTCGACGAACGCCGTATCGGTGGTTATGGAACAGATCTTCTCCATCCCGAGCAGGGGGTGGCGCAGGTGGTAGAAGACGCCAAAAAACAGAACGTAGTCGAACAGGCCCACGGTCTCCGGCGCGATTTCGTCCATGTCCAGAAGGCGCTGCTCCACCTTGGAGCCGAGCAGGCGGCGGGCCATGTGGAATTCCTCCAGATCCACGCAGTCCATGGCCACGACTTCGGCGCCGCGGCGCTCCATCTCGAAGCCACACCAGCCGGTCCAGGCGCCGACGTCGAGCACGCGCTTGCCGCGGAGATCCCGCGGGATGGGAAACGCCTCGATGCGTTCGCGCAACTCCTCCACGCTGTGGAAGCCCTTCACGATCTGCCCGTCAGGGAGGTCTATGCTGTGGAACCAGCCTTTTTGCGACAGGTAGGCCACCTGCTCCTGAATGATCTTCTGAAAACGGGGATCTCCCGCGAGCCGCTCACCGGGCATAGGGATATTGTGGCAGAGGCGGGACGTTGGGCGGCGAAAGACCGGCCGCGTGGAAGGCGCTTCCCTCAGGCGCCGGCCTGCCCCGGGCGGGGACCCGCGTTACCGCACCTTGAGGTCGCCGTCGAGATGATAAGTGGCGCCGGCCTTGGCCCGGATGTTGACGCGCCGGGCTCCGTAGCTCACCTCCAGCGGAATGGAACGGCTCGCCCGCAGCACCGCCCGCCGCAGTTTGCCGCCGCTCCACTCCAGATCCACCTGGAAGCCGCCGCGCGCGCGCAACCCGGCGACCCGGCCCGTGCCGAGGGCGTCGGGCAGGGCGGGCAGCAACAGGATCACGGCGCTTTCTCCGGACTGGGCCGCGCTCCAGCCGGTGGGCGTGGCATATGGATCGTGGCTCTGGAGCAGCATTTCGGCGATGCCGGCGGTGGCGCCGAAGTTGCCGTCAATCTGGAACGGCGGATGCGCGTCAAACAGGTTGGGATAGAGACCGCCCGCCCGCGAGTTCGCGGTGACCGGCGTGATCAGGTTGGAGAGAATCCGGTAGGAGCGGTTGCCGTCCTGGAAGCGCGCCCAGAGATTCACCTTCCATCCCATTGACCAGCCGGTGGCCGCGTCGCCGCGGAACTCCAGCGACCGGCGGGCCGCTTGGAACAACTCCGGCGTCCCCCACGCGGTGATTTCGCCGCCCGGATGGACGCCCCACAGGTGGGAGACATGGCGGTGCTGGTTTTGGGGATCGTCCTTGTCCTCAAGCCACTCCTGAAGCTGGCCATGGCGGCCCACCTGGTTCGGCGCGATCCGAGGCCGCAGGCGGGTGAGCTCCTCTCGCAGCCCGGCGTCGGTGTCCAGGATTCCGGCGGCGGCGATCACCGCGCCGAACAGGCTCCGGATGATCTGGTGATCCATCGTGGGCCCCATGACCAGCCCGCCCTGCTCCGGCGAGTTGCTGGGTCCCGAGATTAGCCATCCCCTCACAGGGTCCTCGACCAGGCAGTCCACGAAGAACAGCGCGGCGCCTTTCATGAGAGGATAGGCCGTCTCGCGCAGGAACTTCTTGTCGCCGGAAAAGAGGTAGTGCTCCCAGAGGTGCGTGGCAAGCCATGCGCCGCCGGTGGGCCAGATGCCATGGTCCGACGCATTGATCGGCGCCGTCCCGCGCCAAAGATCGAAGTTGTGGTGAAGCACCCAGCCGCGCGCGCCGTAGTGTTCCCGGGCGGTCTTGGCGCCCGACTCGGCCAGGTCTTTCAGGGCATCGAACAATGGCTCGTGGCATTCGGCGAGATTGGCGATCTCAGCGGGCCAGTAGTTCATCTCGACGTTGATGTTGCTTGTGTACTTACTGTCCCAGGGGGGCCGGTTGGATTCGTTCCACAGGCCTTGGAGATTGGCGGGCTGCCCCCCGGGGCGGCTGGAACCCAGCAGCAGGTAGCGTCCGTACTGAAACAGCAGCGCCACCAGTTGGGGGTCGTTTCCCGCGGTGAACGAGCGAATGCGCTCGCCGGTCTCGAGCTGGGCGGCGGCGGTGCGTCCGAGGTCCAGGGTCACGCGCCGGAACAGACGCTGGTGGTCGGCGATGTGGGCCCGCTTCAGCGAGTCGAAGGTGGCGCCGCGCAGCGCCGCAATGGTGGCGTCGTTCCGGGCCGCGGGCTCCCCGGAGATGTCCCTGTAGTTCTTGAAGCTGGTCGCCGCCGAGAGGATCAGGGTAACGGCATTGGCCGCCTCCACCCGGATACCGTTTCCTTCGGCCTCTACCTTGCCTCCTTCCGCCGACGCCTGCAAACGCGCCTCGAAGCAGACCGCGCCGTTGTCCACCCGGCCGGCCATCGAGACGCGGCCGGGCGAGGGCGTCGAAATTGAAGCGGCCGTGTGGGCGCTGGCAAGCGAGGCCCGGAGAGCGACGCGGCCCGGCTTGGACGCGGAGATCCGGACCACGATCACCTGGGCCGGGAAGCTGGCGAACGCCTCCCGTACGAAGTCCACCCCATTGTGCCGGTAGCGGACCGAAGCCACGGCCGTGTCCAGGTCCAGGTCCCGCCGGTATCCGGTGACTACTTTCTCTTCGACGTCCGGGAATTCGAGGATCAAGTCGCCAAAAGCCTGGAAGGCCCGCTGGCCGAGGGGCTGGCTCATGAACGTCTTCGCCGCCAGGTCCTCCGCCTCCTTTTGCCTGCCCTGGAAAAGCAGTTCCCGGATGGCCGCCAGGGAATTGCGTGCGCCGGAATGCTGATACTCGTGGGGCTCCCCGTTCCAAAGGGTGTGCTCGTTGAACTGGATCCGCTCGCGGCGAATCCCGCCGAAGATCATGGCTCCGAGGCGGCCGTTGCCCACCGGAAGAGCCTCGACCCATCTCGCGGCCGGCTGGCTGTACCAGAGCGACAAGGGGGCGTCGGGGCGTTCCGCCGCTCCGCCGGCAACCTGTGCCGCGATCAAGAGCGCACTGAAACCGAACCATCTCATTTACCCGTGCCTCCGGCTATCGAATATTGGAGCACACCTGGCCACCGCGGGCTGGGCGTAGGGCGGCAGGCTGGCGGCGCTGGGCACCCTGATGCGGGCGAAGGCCCGACGCACTCCGAGCGAGTAAAGTCCCCGCGACCGTTATCCCTGAGTGGACGGCAGCGGGGCACCCGCCGCGGTCATGACTTCCAGCGCCCTCAGCGCCTTCAGGCGGTCTCGGAGCGCGGCGGCTTTCTCGAACTCGAACTGGCGGGCGGCCTCGCGCATGCGCTCCTCCAGTTCGGAAAGCGCTTTATCCGTGAAGCCCGGCCCGTTGTCCAGTACGACGACGCGCCACGTATCCCCCGCGTCCTCGCCGATGATCATCAGTTTCCAGGGCGGCGGACAGTTGATGCCGTATTTCAGCGCGTTTTCGACGAACGGCTGGATGATGAGCCGGGGCACCGTTTCACCCATCAGCTGCTCCGGCACGTTGATCTCATAGTCAAAACTGTCGTCATAGCGGATTTTCATGCAGTAGAGGTACTGGCCGACGTAGTTCA
>CAZVIK010000247.1:5179-5452 GCA_964627045.1 uncultured Solibacteraceae bacterium
AGGGGCACGGTTACGTAATCGACTTCCGCCACGGCCACCAGGCTCATGTCGATGGGTTTTACGATCGATTGCGGGATGATGTGGTTCTGCTCGTTGTAGTCGGATTGGATGCGGCGGCGGCGGTTGGTTTCGTCGATGGCGTAGCGCATGCCATCGGTCATTTTGGTGGCATAGAGGATCGCTTTGCCGTTCAAGTGGCGCGCGGCGCGACCGATGGTCTGGATGAGCGAGCCGCCCGAGCGAAGGAAACCCTCCTTATCGGCGTCCAGGATC
>CAZVIK010000248.1:0-5445 GCA_964627045.1 uncultured Solibacteraceae bacterium
CTCCGCGCGTATAGGCCAGCTCGCCCGAAGCCTGCCGGATCTGGAAGAAGCCGTTGCCTTGAATCACCAGATCCAGCGGATTGCTGGTCGACGAGTAGTTGCCCTGCGAAAAGATGATCTCGTTGGACGAGGCTCGCGTGCCCAGCCCCAATTGCAGCCCGGTGGGTACCACGGTTTGCTGCCCGGCGCTGGCGCCCGGCGTGATCAGGTTCTGATACAGCAGGTCCTGAAACTGCCCCCGCCGCATCTTGTAGCCCACCGTGCTGGCGTTGGCCAGGTTGTGGGCGATGTTATCCACGTTCAACTGCTGCGCCGACATCCCGCTGGCGGCGCTGTACAAGGCTCGAATCATGAGGGCCTCCTTGGGCCTGCCGGCGCGCTCCGGTTAGGAGCCGACACGCGCCACCTCTTCCACCGCGCGCCGGTTCATCTCCGCACCGAGCGCCACGGCCCGTTGCAGCATCTCGAACTGGCGGATCACGTTCACCAGCCGCACCGCCCCCTCGGCCGACCCCACGTTGGAGCCCTCCAGCTTGCCCTGGTGCAGCTCGAAGCTCGCCGCGGCCTGTGGCGTGGCCGCCGCCGGCGCCGTGAAGTACCCTGCGGAGCGTTTGGATAAGACCGAGGCGTCCGGAAACTCAACCACCTCGATCTGCCCCAGCGCGGCGCCGTTCTGCCGCACCGCGCCGTCGGGCGAGATCTCGATCGCTCCGGCGCCCGTCACCTGAAGCGTTCCGCCGCCCGTCATCCGCACCGGGTAGCCCTCCTGGGTTGTGAGAACCCCGCTCGAAGACAATCGGAAGTTGCCGTTGCGCGTGTACAGCCGTCCGGCGGGCGAGTCCACCGAAAACAGGCCGCGTCCGGAAATCGCCACATCGAGAGGATTGCTGGTGGAGTAGATCATGCCTTGGGAGAAGTCGGTCCAGGATCGTTCGATGACGGGCAGCGTTGCCGGCCCACCGGCCCCCGTCCCGCCGGCTTGGGCCGATACGTACAGGCCGTAGAACTCGCGGTCGCCTTTGAACCCGGCGGTGGCCGCGTTGGCCAGGTTGTTGGCCAGCATGTCGAGCGACTCCATGCGGGCCTTCAGACCGCTGGCGGCTGCAATCGTAAGGGCGTCCATGGTTGCGTGTTACCGCCCAGGGAAGATGCAAATACGGGGCCGAACCCGGCGCCGGACGTTAAATCGCTCGAATCGCTCGCATTGCCGCCGATAGGTTCGTTGCGCGCGGACCCTCCGAACAGACAAACCTTTGGCGCAGCAACGCGGATGCCAACATCTTGCCGCGCGGGAGGACCGCTAACCCGTTGATCGCGGAGGCCCGCCGGTTGGCGCGCCGGATGCACTGGCTAGCGGCGTGACTCCCTCCGGTCTCGGCTTTACGGCATTTCCGGCGTCCCCGCCTGCCGCCTTCGACGCGGCGCCGCCGGCCGCAGCCGCGACGAACCCCTTCGGCGCCGGCTCACAACCCGCCGGCGGCGAGGCTGCCGGAGCGGCCTGGAACGAAGCACTGGCGACCCTGCTCGCCGAGTTCGCGGCGGAGACCTCCCCCGAAAGCCCGGTACCCAGCGGCGGCGCGAAGGCCGCTGCCACGACCAACGGGCCCAGCCGTCTTTTCTTCGTAGAGACCAGCAAAGCCCCGAACGTCGTTGAGCGGAAACGGGACGCGGCGCCGGGCGCTCCGGATCCAGCCGTCTTGTCTGCGCCCTACGTCGCCCCGGTTCCGGGGCCGCTGGCCGGGACGACGGCCCCGCCAGCCGTCGAGTGGTTCCCACCGGCCGCACCGGCCGGCCAGGCCACCGGCTCCGTCGACGCGCCACCTTCGGTGGAATCGGCTCCGGCGCCGCCGGTGCCGCTGCCAGAAATGCTATGTGCCGCCCGCGGCCCGGAGGCGACGGACACCGCCGGCCCCACGGCCGGAGCCCCTCATTCGAACCAACCCGGGAAACCCGCCGGTACCGGCCAGCCGAAGCGCGGGAATCTCGCACCGGCGGACACGGTTCCGGCGGACGGCCGCGATCGCCAAACCAACCCGGCGCCGGCGGCACCAGTGGCACCGCCCCCTGCGCCCGAGTCGCCCGGAAGTGCGCCGCCGCTAGCACCGGATCAGATAATGATACCGGACCAAGGCGATTCGCCGAGCCGCTCTCCGGCCTCGGCCTCCGGAGCCACGCTCGGGGATGCCGCCGGCAGGCCGGAGCCGCCCGTCGTCGCGGCAGCGATCGACGAACGCGACGCCGCGGCGGCAACCGCTGGCGCTCCGGCGTTGCAGCCGGTTGCCGCTCCGCCGCCGGACATGGCAAGGCCCGCAGCGGCCGATTCCTTCCGCGCCCCGGCGGACGAGCCTTCGCGCACCGGCATCGCGGGCCAGTGCGACGCGCCGTGCGCCGCGTCCGTGCCCGGACGGCCCAAGACCTGGAATCCAGCGCCGGCGAGCGAAGCGCCCGCCGAAGCCCCGCGCCCATTGGAGGTCGATTCCGCCCCAATCGACACCGAAAGCTCCCGGTCCACCATGGCGTGGCCGGTCGTGCCGCCCGCCGCTGTGGCCGTGCCGGAAGCGGCGCCCGGGCCGGCAACCGTGATACCGGCCGCTCCACGCACGGCGGAAATCGAAGCGCCGCCGGACGGGGCGGCGGCGCACGCACCGGTGGCCTTCCTGGCGCGCGTGGTGCGGCGCGAGGACTCGGCCGTCTCAGCCGGAGCCACCGGATCCACCGGCACCGGCCCGGCCGTCGAGCCGCAACCCGCACCGCGCCCCGCTTCCCCGGCGACCATGGCGCCCCCCAGCGAGCCATCGGTTTCAGCCAGGCAGCCTTCTACCGCCGCGCCATCCGTGCCACCGGCAACCGCCGCCCACACCGGCGCGCCGCACTTGACCGGCGAGGCAACGCCGTCCGCCTCGGCCCTGAACCGCGCGAGCGGCCAAGCCATCGGCAACTGGAGGCCCGAGTCTCTGGCGCACCCGGCCGGCCGGCAACCGGCAGCGCCGCGCGAGAGGGCGGAGCGCCCGGCGGTTCCTTCGGCCACGAACACGCCGGCGGCCCCCGCCGACAACCCGGCCACGGTCCTAGAGGGAGCTCGGCTGGCCAATACCGTGCCGCCCGCCGGACCGCGCGCCGCAACCCCTTCGCCGGATTCGCCGCCCCCGGCTTCCTCGCAACCGCCGGCCGCCGCGTTGCCTTCGGCACCGCCCGCCGCATCCTCCGGCGAACTCCGTGTGCGGTTGGAGCGCGACACCAACGACCCGGCCGTGGAGGTGCGCGTGAAGGACCAGGCCGGCGAGCTGCGCGTGTCGGTCCGCACGCCCGACGGTGCGCTGGCCGACGCCATGCGCGAAGGCCTGCCGGAGCTGGTCGAGCGCCTCGACCGCCGCGGGTTCCATACGGAAGTGTGGCGCCCGGGCGCCCACGAGCCGGCCACGGGAAGCGGGCGCAGCGGCTTGCGCGCGCCGGAGGCCGAATCGTCCCCGGGCGGCGGTTTCTCACGCGACAACGGCGGATCGCAGGCGCAAACGGGCAACGGCCGGGAGGACGAACCCCAGCCTTCGAGCGAGGAATGGGAGACAGCCTGGCTGGCCTCCCGGCGCAGTGCAGACAGGAGGAGATCATCATGGCAGCTTCGTTGAGCGCGGCCACGACCGCCGCTTCCCGCACCACCGGCTATGAGAGCGCGGCGGCGGAGGCATCCACCGGTTCCAGCATCGTCGACAAGGACGACTTCCTGAAGCTGCTGGTGGCCCAGATCAAGAACCAGAATCCGCTGAATCCGGCCGACGGCGTGGAGTTCCTCACGCAATTGGCGCAGTTCAGCCAGCTTGAACAGCTGATCAACATCCGCACCGGCGTGGAAGACCTGATCTCCACCGTCGAAGCGGGGCAGACAGGGACGGCGGCCGCCCGGACGGCCTAAGAGGAGCGAACACATATGGCATTCACCGCATTTTCCACGGCGCTTTCCGCGCTGAGCGCCACCACCACGGCAGTGGACGTGGTCGGCAACAACCTGGCAAACCTGAACACCACCGGATTCAAGACCAGCGCGGCGGTGTTCTACGATCTGGTCACCCAATCGATGGGAATGGGCTCGACGCAGGTCGGCCTCGGCGTGGCGCGGCCCCTGACGCTGCGGCAGTTCGGACAGGGCGCACTGCAATCGACCTCGGGCACGCTGGACGCGGCCATCCAGGGAGACGGCTTTTTCGTCCTGCGCGACGCCAGCGGCGCGCAGTTGCTTACCCGCGCCGGCAATTTCCATACCGACGAATTCGGCAACCTGCTGACGGCTACCGGCGACTATGTGCAGGGCTGGACCGAGACAGGCGGCGTGGTCGACACCAACGGTCCGATCGGCAACATCGTCGTGCCGGTCGGCAACCTGCGCGCCCCGCAGGCCACCACGCGCTTTTCGGTCGACCTCAACCTGAACAGCGACGGCGTTGTCGGTGAAGGTTCGGGGACGTTTTCCACGCCGATTGAGGTGGTTGACAGCTTGGGCACGACGCATGTACTGACGGTCACTTTCACCAAGACCGCTGCCAACGCCTGGACCTACGCGGTGACGATTCCCGGCGCGGAGGTCGCGGCCGGCACCCCCGGGACGCCTTACTCGCTGGGCACCGGGAACATCGTCTTCGACTCCGACGGCCACCTGACCACGCCGGCCGCCTCACCCGGGTCGGTGACGTTTGCAGTAGCCGGCCTGGCCAACGGGGCGACCGACATGTCGGTGGACTGGCATCTCTATCAGGCCGACGGAACCGCGCGCCTGACGCAGTACGCCCAGACCTCGGCCACAGCCGCCGTATCGCAAAACGGAGTGGAGGCCGCGCAGTTGGTGAACGTCAGCCTGGTGGACGGGGGCAGCATCCTGGCCCAATACTCCAACGGCGAACAGCGGCTGGTGGGCCAGTTGGCGCTGGCCACCGTGCGCAACCCCGACAGCCTGATGGCGGTGGGCAATAACGCCTTCCAGGTCACCGCGCGCACGGCCACGCCGGCCATCGGCGTGCCGGAGACCGGCGGCCGCGGAGCCATCATGGGCTCGTCGCTGGAAAGCTCGACCACCGACATCGCCAAGGAGTTCACCAACCTGATCGTCCTGCAACGCGGCTACCAGGCCAACGCGCGCGTGGTCACGGCGGTCGACGAACTCAGCCAGGAAACCATGAATATGAAGCGATAGCGTTCCGCCCGGAGACAAATCTTGTCGCCTCTCGAAGAGATCTCCTTTTACCGCGACGTACCGGTGGCCATCGAAGTTCAGATCGGCCGCCCGCCGATGAAGCTCCGCGAGATCCTGGCCCTGCGCCAGGGCAAGGTGATCTCGCTCGAGCGTTCGGCGGGCGAGAACATCGACGTCCGCGTCGGAGGCGAGTTGATCGGCTTCGGATAGGTGATCGTCACGTAAAACGCCGACGGCGTGCGCCTCACCGACTTTCGTGTTGA
>CAZVIK010000249.1:0-4498 GCA_964627045.1 uncultured Solibacteraceae bacterium
AGATTGGACCGCCGACCGTGGCGCCCTGCGTGCGAATCCGCGACAACGGCCGGGCGCGTCCGTAGAAATTGTTCGACCAGGTGTTGGCGTTCATCCACTCGTGGCGGTGAAACGAGTAGGCGCTTCCATGCAGGTCGCGCGTCCCGCTCTTGGTCACGAGAATCACGTTCGCTCCCGACGAACGGCCAAACTCAGCCTGCCGTCCGCCCGCCAGTACCTTAAACTCAGCGATCGTATCCGGGTTCATCCGATAGGCGAAACAGTTGCAGCCCGTGTCGGTGACAGTCACTCCGTCAACCGCCCAGGAGCCCTGATCGCCCCGCGTGCCGTTCACGTTGCTGGTGTCGACAGTGACGCCCGGGAGAGTCTTCATGAAGTCCATCGAACTTCGGCCCAGCGACCCCAGGTCCAGAACTTGGCTGCCGGTGACCACTCCCGAACGCTCGGCGCTGACCGTCTGCAAAGTGACAGCGCTCGCCTCCACTGTCACCGATTCACCGACCGAGCCAACTTCCAGGATCACCGGCGGCAGGCCGACCCGCTCGGTGGTCCGCACCACGATATCCGTGGTGGCCGATTTCTTGAAGCCGGAGGCTTCCACGCTTACGGTATACGTGCCTGGAAGTACCGGAGTAAACACAAATTGGCCCTCGGCGTTGGTGGTCACTTCGCGAACCACCGTGCCTTGCGCTTGGTTGAGCAGGATCACCTTCGCTCCCGGCACTAGCGCGCGCTGGGCGTCTTGCACCATGCCGGTGATCATACCGGAGGATACCTGAGCGAGGGCAGGCAGGCCTGCCGCCAACAGGCACACTCCGACCAAAAAGATTGTTCGTTTGTTCATTCTCGGCCTTTCCTCTCCCCTCCCCGCGTGCTTGACGCACCCGTCTTGGAGAGGTTCTCCGCGAGTGCGGCGTTCCCTTCCGCGCTCGACTTGCCACTCCCGCCCGGTGTGACCTCTGCGCCACGGCCCGGACCCCTTGTGCACAGGAAAGACGGCCCCCTGAATCGGGCCCTGCTCTGGTTTAACTCCGTTTTGCATGCATGTCAATAAGCTGATTTATGTGCGATGGCTGAATTAATTGCGCCTCACGAAGAACGCGATCGTACGGGACCCCGGGCGACGGGATCGCCCGACGCCACCGGTCTCGCAGCCCTTCCAGACGATCCGGTTGGTGGCGCCGGTCTCGTCTTCGAACGTGCCAAAAGTGGTCCTATCTTTTGGGTCGTGACGCTTGTTCGGCGGACCGGTACGCGCCCGGCAACGGCCACGATCCTGCGGTGCGGCGTCCGGCGAGAGACAATGTGGTAGAGGAGAAATGGAATGGATACAGCCGGTACGGCGGCGGGGCGGTTTGACGCGGGATACTCGTGTTCCCAGGCGGTGTTTTCGGCTCTGGGAGAGCGGTGGGGCATCCCCCTGGAGCTGTCCCTCAAGATCGCCGCGGGTTTCGGCGGGGGAATGGGGCGCTCAGCGCAGACGTGCGGCTGCGTGACGGGCGCCATCATGGCAATCGGCCTGGCGCAGAGCAGTGTCGCAGTGGAAGACAACCGATCCGAGAAGGAAAAGACCTATGGCGTGGTTCGCGAGTTCCTGTGCGAGTTCGAATCCCGTCACGGCGCCACGCTTTGCCGGGATCTTCTGGGATGCGACATCAGCACGGCGGAGGGTCTTGCCAGGGCGCGCCAGGAAGGACTTTTCGCCGCCCGGTGCCCGGCGCTGGTGAGGGATGCGGTTGCAATGGTCGAACGGATTCTGGACGGCGGTCCGCCTGCCGGCGGCGCGGCGTAGAACGGCGCCGATGACGGCCTAGAGACGCGCCCAGGCACGGCGACCCGCACCGGCGACCGGGGCAGGCTTCCGCCGGATGAAGGGAGGCAGTGCGGGGACGTCGCCAATGCTCCTAGACATCTGCGCCGGAAGCCTGAGTCAGCAGGCCGGCCTCGTAGTCCTCAATGAGGTCGGAGATGATACCTTCGGTAGCTGAAAACACCCTGACGTTTGCCGCCGAGAGGGCGGCGAAGGCCTTCGGGCCAACATGTCCCGTGATTAAGACCTCCGCGCCACGTTCGACGACGCACCTGGCGGCCTGAATGCCCGCGCCCTGCGTGGCGTTCACATTCGCGCTATTGTCGGCTACGGAGAAAGCGCCGGTGGCGGTTTCAAGCAGGATGAAGTACTTCGCGCGCCCGAAGCGGGGGTCAAGAGGAGACTGCAAGTCTTTTCCCTGGGAAGTTATGGCTATTGTCATGTGGGGTTCCCTGGAAAAGGAGAAGCAAGCCACCGGCCAAACGGGTGCGGTCAGCCGCGGCGGCGGCCGTCCGACTCAGGCAGTTCGATTTGGAGCGACCGGCATTTCCGGTACAGCGTGCTCACGTCGATGCCGAGGTGCCGCGCCGCCTTTCGGCGGTTTCCCGCGTATTTGCGCAAGGCCGCTTGGATGAGGTACATCTCTGTCTCGCGTATCGTATGCGATTCGTCAGGAATCGCCGCCTGGCCCGGGGGCCGGAGTTCCGGGGGAAGGTGACGCAGTTCGATTGACTCACCGCGGCAGAGCACGAAGGCCTGCTCGATGATGTTTTCCAGTTCGCGGATGTTGCCGGGATATTCGTATTCCATCAGGCGAGTGAACGCCTCCGGGGTGACGCCGGTGACGTCTTTGTCCTGTAGCCGGTTAAACTTGTCGATCAGCCGGCTGATGAGAGGTGGAATGTCTTCCCGCCGCTCGCGAAGGGGCGGAAGCTGCAAGTGAATCACGCGAATTCGGTAGAAAAGATCCTCACGAAACGTGCCCTTTCGCACCAGATCGGCCAGATCTTTGTTGGTGGCAGCCACTACGCGCACGTCCACCTTGAGCGGTTCAGTCGAACCCAACGGTTCAATCGACCGTTCCTGAAGCACGCGCAGAAGGCGTACCTGCATCGCCGGGGAAACGTCGCCGATTTCGTCCAGGAAAATGGTCCCGTGGTTAGCCAGGCTGAAGCGGCCAGCCTTGTCTTTTTTCGCGTCGGTGAAGGCGCCGGCCTTGTAGCCGAACAGCTCGGACTCCAACAGAGCGTCGGGAAGCGCGCCGCAGTTCAAGGCGACGAAGGGTTTCTTGCTACGCGGCGACAGGTTGTGCAGCGCCCTCGCAAACAACTCCTTGCCGGTGCCGCTGGCGCCCTCGATCAAGACCGTGCTGCCGCTGGCGGCCATGTCGGGCAGCAGGTCAAACAACCGGCGCATTGCCGGACTGCGGCCCACCATGTCCTCGAACGTGTAGCGAGACTCGAGCTCCTTGCTAAGTTGTTCAATCTGCCTGAGATCCTGAAAGGTTTCAACGCCGCCGACGACCACGCCGCTTGCGTCGCGGAGCAATGCCGTGGACATACGAATCGGCACCTTCGCCCCTTCCCGATCGACGATATGCGCTACGGCTCGCGTAACGGGTTTGCCGGAGTCCAGAGTCCGCTTGAGGGCGCAGTTGCCTTCGCAGACGTTGGCGCGAAATACTTCACTGCAGCGCCGTCCGATCGCCTGAATGCGGCGGACTCCGGTGATCCTTTCGGCGGCCCGGTTGAAGCTGGTGATTCTCCACGCGGAGTCCACGGTAAAGACGCCTTCGTTGATGGAATCGAGAATCGGGTCGCTCAATCGGTGCATAGAACATCTAAGTGTATCATGCAGTGTTGCAAGATGCCATTGTCTGCCCAATTGAACCAATGCACATTGCGCCGGCATCGCGCCGCCGGCGAATCCGAATCCAGCGAATCCGACGCGCCGGTCGCCTGGAACTCCGCGTGCACATGGCTGGACCGATGATGATCGCAGTGCCGGTATGGGAAGGCCGGGTCTCGCCAGTGTTCGATTCGGCGGGCAAGGTCCTGGTCGTGGCGGCGGAAGGCGGGCGCGAGATTGGCCGCGACGAGAGACCACTGGCGCAATCCCATGTCCTGGCCCGGGCCGGCGAGTTGATGAAGCTAGGAGTAGACGTCCTCATCTGCGGTGCGATTTCGGCCCCGCTCCAACTTGCGCTGAATTCGGCGGGCATTCGAGTCCACGGGTTCGTCTGCGGTCCGGTCGACGACGTCATCGCCGCCTTCCTCGACGGCGAGTTGTCGAAGGCGGTGTTTCGAATGCCAGGATGTAGGGGGGGGCGGCAGCGGCGCCATGGAGGCTACGACATGCGAGGAGAATCCCGGATGGGTTTCGGAGGCACGCGCGGCGGGGGCGGCGGCCGTGGGAGAGGTGGACGGATGGGTAGCCGCATGGCCGGCGGGCCGGGCGGAGAATGCGTATGTCCAGCATGCGGCGAAAGGGCGCCGCACACTTCGGGGCAGCCTTGTGCCCAGGTTCAATGCCCGAAGTGCGGCGCTGCCATGACAAGAGCGTAGTGGCGAGGCTAAAGGTGGCACCTGTATCCATTTTGTATATTAACGGGGACGGGCGGGTGGGGGCCGTTTACGGGGTGGGGGGCCGGGGAGGTAGTAGGGGGGGGGTGGGGGGGGGGGGGGGGGG
>CAZVIK010000249.1:4508-5420 GCA_964627045.1 uncultured Solibacteraceae bacterium
GCTGCCATGACAAGAGCGTAGTGGCGATGCGAAAGGAGGCAACAGGATGCCATTTGGAGATAGAACGGGTCCGGCAGGGAGCGGGCCGAGATCAGGGAGGGGTGCCGGTCTCTGCGGAGGATTCGGCGTACCGGGCTTCATGAACCGGGGTTCGGGGTTCGGCCCATTCGGCGGCGGACGCGGAGGCGGAGGGCGAGGTCGGCGAAACCGTTTCTATGCGAGCGGGCTCACCGGATGGCAGCGCGCATTCGACGGACCGTACGGATCACCAGGGCCTTCCGGACAGTATCCCGGCGTCACCGGCGGAGATTTGGAGCTTGGCGCCCTCAAACAGCAGGCAGGGTACTTCCAGAGCGCGCTGGAAAAAATCCGCAAACGGATTGAAGCGCTTGAAAGCAAGCCGAAGTCGGATTGACGGGCACCGTGAAAATCGCGGTCGCCAGCGGCAAGGGAGGGACCGGGAAGACCACCGTTGCGACAAATCTTGCCTGGGTCGCGGCGCGGGACGGCTGGAGTGTGGCCTATCTGGATTGTGACGTTGAGGAACCAAACGGGCACCTCTTTCTCAAGCCGCAGGCCACTTTCAGCCGCCGCGCCGCGCGGGTGATCCAGCAGGTGAACGCGAGCAAGTGCGCTCACTGCGGCCTGTGCGGGGAGATCTGCCAGTACAGCGCCATCGTCTGCGTGGGGAGCAACGTGTTGGTGTACCCCGAACTTTGTCACGCCTGCGGCGGATGTACGCTGGTCTGCCGGCCCGGCGCCATCACGGAGATCCCGCACGAGATCGGCGTGGTCGAAGCTGGAGTTGCGGGCCCCATTCAGTTCTATCGGGGATTGTTGGACGTTGGAGAGGCGATGAGCGCCCCTCTGATTCGCCAGGTGAAGGCCGCAGCGCTGGACGCGGATCTGGTG
>CAZVIK010000250.1:0-5373 GCA_964627045.1 uncultured Solibacteraceae bacterium
TTCCTGGCCGAGGACGCCCGGTTCCGCCTCGCCGAGCCGCTTGAACCCGGCGCCGGGAGCCCGGCGCTGAAGATCGAGGGCGCGCATCACATCCCCGCCGGCCGGATTGGCGAGGTGTTCGCCGCCGACTACGGCCGCAGCGTATTCCTGCTGCCGCTGCAAGAAAGGCGCCAAAGCCTTAAGTCGATCGCCTGGGTGAAGGATGCCACCGTATCGCGGCTCTGGCCCGACCGGCTGGCCGTCCGTATCACCGAACGTCAACCCGTGGCGTTCCTCCAGCTTCCGGGCGCCGGCGGCGCGGCCGGCGAGACGGCGCTGATCGATGGCGAAGGCGTGATCCTGGAACTTCCGCCTCGCGCCGGATTCGCGCTTCCCGTCCTCACCGGCATCCGGCGCGAACACGACCTGAGCGCCCGGCGGCAGAGGGTGGCCGCCGCGGTCCGCCTGCTCAACGAGGCCGCCGAGTACGCCGGGCAGTTCAGCGAAATCGACGTGAGCGACCCGGACAACCTCCGCGTCACACAGGCGGTCGAAGGGCAGGCCGTGGCCCTATTGCTCGGGAACGCGAACTTTCATTCGCGTCTGCGGAACTTTTTGGATCACTTCCCCGACATTCGCCGCCGCCTCCCCAACGCCATGCACTTCGACCTGCGCATCGACGACCGGATCACGGCGGCCGGAAAGGGCGGGCGCGGTGGCTAAGACGAAGTACGCCATCGGGCTGGATGCCGGGAGCCACTGGACCCGCTGCCTGGTGGGCGCGCTGGAGAACTCCCACGTTCGTTTGCTCGGCGCCGGCCAGTCGCCGGCGGCCGGCTGGTCGAAAGGGAAGATCGTGGACCCGGAGGCCCTGGAGGGCTCCATCTCCGCGGCGGTTCGCGAAGCGGAGATCAACGCCAAGGTCAAAGTGGAATCGGCCGTCGCCGGGATGGGCGGCTCCACCATCGAAGGGCTGAACAACCGCGGTCTCCGCGAGATGGGACGCCCGCGCGAGGTCTGCGAGGACGACATGCGCTACGCGGTCGAAGACGCCCTGCGGGTCCACATGCCCGCCGACCGCATGGTGCTTCAAATGGCACCCCAGGATTTTCTTCTCGACGGGCGCACGGAGTATTGGAATCCGTTGGGCGCACGCGGATCGCGGCTGGAATCCTTCGTGCACCTGATCACCGCCTCGTCGCAGCAGCATCACAGCCTGGTCAAGGCGATGCAGCGGGCGGGCATCGAGGTGGAGGAGACGGTCTTCGAGTCGTACGCGTCGGCGTATTCCTCGGTGAAACCGGAGGAGCGGGCCGAGGGCGTAGTGGTGGCCGACATCGGCGCCCATTCGACCGAGGTTGCCGTCTATTACGGGGAGGCGTTGATGGCCGCCGCCAGTGTGCCGGTGTGCGGCGATCACTTCACGCGGGATGCCGCGCAGCGGTTGTGCATCTCCTACGAGGACGCCGAGCGCTTGAAGCTGGAGTGCGGCTGCGCCATCGTCGGGTTGACCGCCGACAACAGCCTGATCGAACTCCCGTCGCCCGAGGGGAGGCCGCCGCGCGAAGCCCCGCGCCTGGAGTTGAACGAGGTTCTGGAAGCGCGCGCCGGGGAGTTGTTTCTCTACATCCGGCAGGTCATCGCGAGGGCCGGCATGGACCAGGGGCCGCTGAACGAAATCGTGTTGACGGGAGCCGCCTCGTGCCTGCCGGGCATGTGCGACATGGCCGAGCGCGTACTCAATTGCCAGGCACGCAACGGGCTTCCGTTCGCGATCGAAGGATGGCCGGAGGAGTTCGACAGTCCGGCCTGGACGACGGCTGCGGGACTGATGATGTACTCGGCGCGGTTGAAGCACGATCCCGGCGGCGAGCCGGGACCGCGCGGGTTGTGGAACCGGCTGTTTGGTTGAGGAGGCCGTATGGCGCTGCTTGAGATGAACCCCGAAGGGCTGAAATTCGAGATCCAGGAGGAGAGCCGCGCCGGCACGCGGTTCAAGGTGATCGGCGTCGGCGGAGGCGGCTCCAACGCTGTCGCCCGCATGATGGGCGAGGGGCTGGAGGGCGTCGAATTCCACATCGTCAACACCGACGCCCAGGCGCTGCGGGCCTCGCCGGTTCCCAACAAGGTCCAAATCGGCGCCAAGCTGACCGGAGGCCTGGGCGCTGGCGCCGACCCCGAGGTCGGCAAGCAGGCGGCCCTGGAGGACACCGAGCGGATCGTCGAGATCCTGGAGCACACCGACATGGTGTTCGTTACCACAGGCCTCGGCGGCGGCACCGGCACCGGCGCCGCTCCGGTGATCGCCTCGCTCGCCAAGGAACTCGGCGCGCTCACCGTGGCCGTGGTGACCAAGCCGTTCAGCTTCGAAGGCCCGCGCCGCAAGCAACAGGCCGAACGCGGTCTAGCCGAACTCGCAGGGACCGTGGACACGGTGATCGCCATTCCCAACGACCGGCTCCTGAGCCTCCTGCCGCGCGGCACCAGCTTCTTTGAAGGATTCCGCACCGCCGACGACGTTCTGCGCCAGGCGGTACAAGGGATCAGCGACATCATCGTCACGCCCGGCCTGATCAACCGCGACTTTTCCGACATCAAGGCGACCATGCAGGGCATGGGGTTCGCCATGATGGGTACGGCCGTGGCCAAGGGAGAGAACGCCGCCGTGGAAGCGGCGCGGCTGGCGATTCACTGCCCCTTGTTGGAAGAAGGCGGAATCGCCGGCGCGCGCGGGGTTCTGATCAACATCACCGGGTCGAGCCGGCTCGGCCTGCACGAAGTGAACGAGGCCTGCTCGCTGATCGCCGAGGCGGCCGAATGCGCCGATGTTCAGGTCAGCTTCGGCGTGGTCCTTGATGAAGAGATGGATGACGAGGTGAAGCTCACGGTCATCGCCACCGGCTTTCATCGACCCAACCTTGCTGTCGTCGAGCGCCGTCCGGAGCCGAAGGCGGAACCCGCTCCGGCTCGGCCCATCGCCCCTGAACCGGAGCCGGAGCCGTTCGTTGAACCGGCCGCGGAGCTTCCGCCCGAGCCGAAGCCCGTTCCGCCGCCGCCCGCCGCGCCGGCTGATCCGCCGATCTACGACCGCAGCCGCGAAGACGACGTGGACACGCCGGCCTACCTCCGGCGCAACCGGCTTCTGTTCTAAAAAAGTCCTAGCTGGCGCTCGGGAACCTCCGTCTCCTGGTGAACGGCGAGGACCCCTGTATCCAGGAGATCGGCGGCCTCCTTCAGATCGAAGGCCGCGCGCAGCGCCGTTCCGTCGTCGCCCGGGTTGAGCAGCGCCACCTCCGCCGTGTCTACGCCTTGCCCGCACAGCACGTCGAGTGAGTGCGTCGTCAGGATCGTCTGGCACCCGTTGCGCCGGGCCAGCCTTTCGATCATTCGCGGAACCAGGCGCGCCGCCTGCGGGTGGAGCGAGATCTCGGGCTCCTCCAGCAACAGCGGCCCGGGGCTCTCCAGAACGGACCACATCAGTGCGATCAGGCGTAGCGTGCCGTCGGGCAGGTGTTCTTCGTCCAGCCACGCGCCGCGCGGGCGCCAGTGCTCCAGAAGCGCCCGGAGGCGCGGCCGCCCGTGCGGGTCGAAGTGCGCCTCCAATTGGCGCAATTTGGGCACGGCGCCGGCGAGTTCTTCCAGGATGGCCCGCAGCCGTGCCTGGCGCGAGCGCTCCGGCATGGACGCCATTCGCGCGATGAGACCCGCGCCGTAAGGTTGCAGCGAGCCGGAGGGCCGCTGGCCGGCGTCGCGGATCACGGCGGCCGACGGGTGCACGTACCGCACCGAGCGCAGAAACCGCACGAACTCCCGAAGCTCGCGCCGCGTGCCGCCCTGTTCCAGCGCGGATTGCTCCAGCCGTTCGGCGTCGGCGCGGTCCTCCTCGTCGGGCCGGCCCAGCACCTCTTCGCCGCCGCGCGTCAGCGATTCGCGCTGGATGACGGGCGGCCTCTGCCCATCCTGGTTGAAGTGCAGTTCGTACTCCCACTGGGCCGGGCTGGACTCGTCGCCCACACGAACCGCCAGGCAGATGTCCGGATCGTGCCGGGCCGCTAAACAGCGCAACCGGCGGACGCCGTCGCGCGCCTGCACGGCGCGCTGGAACCCGCATCCCGGCGTGGCCAGGTCGGATAGAAAGCGGAAAGCGTCGAGGAAGTTGGTCTTGCCCGCACCGCAGGGACCCGTCACCAGCAGCCGTTCGCCGATGGAGGCCTCGGCCTTGACGAAGTTCCGCCAACTCCGGATCAGCACGTGCGTGAACCGCAGAGAAGGCCTCTGGAGCGGCATGGCAACCCCTCGCCGGGGAAACCCCATTCTTCCACCAAGGCGCGTGGGAGGCAAGGCAGGCCGGGCTCGCCCCGCTTTGCCCAACGGCGCCAGCTCAGGCGGGCGTCACCGGGAGGCAGACGTCCATCACGAATTGGTCCGTCTCGGGCCGGTTGCCTTCCTCCGGGAGATAGACCTCAATCGCCGGCGCATTGGTGGGCACGAAACCCGACGCCGGCAGCCACTCGCCGAACAGCTCCCGGTACGCCGCGATGATGCCGGCACTTGGTCCCACATAGCGCGCCTTGGCCACGCGGCGCGCCGGGAGGTCGAGCACCCCCACCGTATCGTCGACCGGCGTGGCGGCATCCACTGCCAGGCAGGCATCGTAACGAAGCTTGTCGGGGCTGGTAACGTCCGGGTCGTCGTGACTGACGCTGAACCACACGGCACCGGGCCGCAGCAGGCCGCGCGGTCCCGCCCAACGGCACAGAACCTCCCACGCCTGGCCGGCCGCAACATTGTAGGGCCCCATTCGCCGCACATATACGGCATGAATCGCGGGCATGTCTTCGATTCGTACTTCCACTTGGCTTTCCTCCTGATTTCCGGGCCTCTCTGCGGCCCACACAGGAAGAGCATACCGGCGCGGCTCACGCCGTTCATTCGATGCCTTGCGATTCGCTTTGCATTCCTTGCGCAAGGCCGAGGCGCTCATCCCGAAGCGTTCCCGGAAAGCGCGGGCGAAGACCGCCGGCGAATCGAAGCCGTTGCGCCCGGCGATCTCGGTGACGCTGCGCCGCGGATAGAGTTGGAGGTCGGAAGCCGCGCGTTCCAGCCGCACGCGGCGGATGAAGGCCGCCACCGGCTCGCCGGTCATCGCCTTGAAGATGCGATGGAAGTGGAATGGGGAAAACGCCGCCTCGCGAGCGACGGCTTCGAGCGGCAGGTCGCCGTCCAGGTGCCGAGAAATGTAGTCCATCGCGCGGTTAATGCGCCGTTCGTAGTCGTTGTTCGCCGTCATCGGTGTGTTTCGTCCGGCCGTCGGAAACCGAGCATGCGGCGCGGCGAGACCATACACCCCCATACACCCCAAACAAATCAAGCCCACACCACCGCCGTTGGGAA